>NZ_JBNIEX010000006.1:0-161703 GCF_051842325.1 Idiomarina sp. ST10R2A5
TGGGGTCTCCCCATGCGAGAGTAGGTCACCGCCAGACTACAAATAAATAACCCCAGCCCAATCGGCTGGGGTTTTTTTATGTCCGTTTATAGCCAAGCGACTAATTTCGCACATATTTCTCAATATAAGTGTGGTAGCGCACAGACGACTCTCCGAGATAAGAAGATAGTGGCGACATAACCGACCGTACATCATTCAGATGTACCCGGAAATGTTTACAAACTATACCGAGAGGGCTTATCTAATGCGTTTCAATTTATCTACTCTTATCAGTTTAAACAAATGGCTGATACTGGTTTTTGCCAGTGCCTTTTTAGCTGCTTGTGGAGACGGCGGTCGTGACCCCATATTAGGTAACCCGGGCGATGTTGCATTAGCGCCGACAGTAACTGCCGTGACCCCCGAAAATAATGCAGAAGACGTTGTTATTGCGGAGGTCCAAATAACAGCAGAATTCAGTCAGTCGGTTGCCCCATTGACAGAGAATGACTTCACTCTCGACTGCGCAGACCCTTGTATTAGTCCTACCGGTACAATAACGATGAATGACGCTGGCACCATTGCGATATTCACACCTGACGACGCAGATGCCTTTGATGAGTCCACATTGTACACTGCAACCATTCACAATGCTGTTGGTAGCAGTAACGGTCTCGCGCTCGAAGAGTCCTATTCATGGTCTTTTACCACAGCAGCAGTACTGGATACGACACAGCCAAAGGTTAGTTCAACACAGCCGCTGACAACATTAACGGGTCCAACAACAGATATTCCGATAAACACGACTATTTTTGCTGTGTTTAATGAGAGTATGCTGGCATCAACAGTCACTGCTGCCCGCTTTACTGTTTCCTGTGAAACACCATGCGTAGCACCCACCGGTGTCGTTTCCTATGATTCAGCGTCCAAAACCGTGTTATTTGCGCCGGAACAAGAGCTGGATTCAGAAACGACTTATACCGTCACTGTGAGCAGTGCAGTCACCGACTTGGTGGGCAATAGGCTTGAAGGTAATCAAGCCGCTCAGGGTACTGCTAGCGACTATATTTGGCAGTTTACTACTGGGTTAACGCCCGATGCCACGCGTCCGCGTGTCACTATCACCGAACCGCTAACCACCAGCCCGGGCCCAACCGAAGATGTTCCGGTGAATACAGCAATTACCGCCATATTTACTGAAGATATGCTGCCGGCAACCATCACAGACAGTAGCTTTACCGTAACTTGTGAAACGCCCTGTGTGTCTCCTGTTGGTGACGTATCCTACGTCCTTGGTTCAAGAAGCGCCGTATTTACACCAGAGCAGAATCTGGAAGAATCAGCTGTCTACACTGTGACACTAGAGAGTTCGTTAACCGATGTAGCCGGCAATGAATTAGCTGGAAACCAGGCACCGGTTGCTGAAGCGAGTGATTATATTTGGACTTTCACAACCGTAGAGGCAATACCTGATGCAACTATTTCAGTGGCATCTACAGATCCTTTAAACGGTGGAATGCCTCCTGTCTGCCCTAATGCCAGTGTCAACGCTACTTTTGATATCCCATCAGGAACGCGCTTAAACCCGGCTACCGTCAATGACTTAACCTTTATTTTGGTGGAGGATGATAACCCAGCGAATGCCGTGGTAGCAGAGTCTATTGAGATTGATGTTGATACGGGAACGGTTGTCACTTTCATACCTCAGGATCAGCTTGCTGAAAATGTCACTTATCGCGCCACTCTTAAAGGTGGAGCGAACGGAGTGAAAGACTTAATAGTACCGGGAAATGAAATGGAGGAAGACTATGTATGGACATTTACTACAATTCCTCCTGTTGAAAGCTGTTTAGAGCCTATACCTCTTCAGACAGTTGCACCATTTGGCTCTTTTGGTGGAACTGCAGGTGTCACTAACGAAGGTTTACTGACTGTCGTTAACGGTGATCTTGGTACGACAGCTGTATCGACGCTTGTAACCGGTTTTGTTTCTGAACCAGGCTGTGAGTACACCATTACTCCGCTTAATGAAGGACAGGTTAACGGTAAGATCTTTACCGCCCCGCCTCCGCCAACAGTTGCCTGCCCTCAGGACGGAACTGCGGTAACTGAAGCTATTGCCACTGAGGCGAGACTTGACGCAGAAGAAGCCTATATAGCTATGACACCTGCAAATATGCCAGGTGGTCAGGACCCCGGTAACGATAACTTGGGAAGTTTGACCTTAGTTCCTGGCATTTATACAGCGCAAAGTGGTGCCTTCAGTATTCAGGGTGGTGATCTGACTCTGGATGCGCAGGGAAATCAAAATGCGGTCTGGGTGTTCCAGATGGCCACCACACTTACCGTGGGTGGGCCCGGAGCAGACTTTCCTCAAAGCGTGACTTTAATTAACGGCGCACAAGCGAAGAATATATTCTGGCAGGTAGGTAGTTCGGCAACAATTAATGCGGCCGGTGGTGGCTTCATGAAAGGCACTATCATAGCGCAGTCGGGTGTCAGTATCTCTACCGCAGGAAACGTGAATATTGTGACCCTGGACGGTCGGGCTCTTTCTCTGGGTGCATCCGTTACGGTCGTTAATACCGTGATAAATGTGCCAGCAGAGTAACGATCAATATCAACAAGGTTTCAGCGGAGATTAAGATGAAAACGAATAAAATTACACAAGCAATTATGGCATTAGCGTTGGCCGGAATGGCGCTTCCTGCGTTGGCAGCTAACCAGGATGGATGGTACCTGGGTGTAGGTGGTGGTGGCTCAAAATCACATATTGATGATGAAGAGATTGTTGCCAATATGCTTGAGCAGGGTTACCAGGTAACAGGCTTCAAGCTGGATGATAAGGATGTTGGTTACAAGCTTTTTGCTGGCTATCAGTTCAATAAAAACTTTGCGATTGAAGGTGGTTACTTTGACCTTGGTAAGTTCAACTACAATGTGACAACTGCCCCTGAAGGAAGTCTCGCTGGTGAACTCGATTTCAGCGGGTGGAATCTTGATTTACTCGGGATTCTGCCAGTAGCAAGTCGATCAACACTATTTGCAGTTATCGGTGTTCACAGAGGCTCCGCATCAGTAGATTTTGTTGGTACGGGTGCGGTTAACGTTCTTACTCCACGCTATAGCGAAGACGATACCAATTATAAATTTGGTGTTGGATATCAACTGCAAATGAATGACCGATTTGCCATAAGGCTTGAAGCAGAGCGTTATCATATGGATGACGCGGTTGGGAATAATGGCGACTTGGATCTCGTCTCACTGAACCTGATTTATCGATTCGGAGCGTCTGGCTATTCACATACTCCGAAAAGCCGAACTCAACCAGTCGCAGTGCAAAGTGCTGCGGTAACAGAGCAATACTGCAGTGCTTTAGAGATTCAGTTCGAGATAGCGAAGGATGATATCGAACGAGTTAACCGTGAGCATATGCTGGTTCTTGCTAGGTTCCTCGACAAGTACCCGGAAACTAACGCATTAATTGAAGGGCACTCCGATAATGTTGGCAACGATGCTGACAATATGCGGTTGTCGAAGCAGCGTGCGCAAAGCGCTGTAAATTACTTAGTAAGAGAGCATAATATTGCCAGAAACAGGCTCAGTGCAGTGGGTTATGGAGAAACTCAACCGATTGCTGACAACAGTACAGATGTCGGCAAGCAAATGAATCGGCGTATCAACGCAGTTATCGGTTGTGCGACTGACATGGAAGGTTTACAGCCCTTGCCAGCCAGAATAACCCTGGCCATGGAGCTTGAGTTTGACACCAATGACTCAAAAGTTCATCCGAAGTATCATGATCAGCTGGGAACGGTTGCTAAATACCTGCAAACACACCCGGATTTAACGGCCACCCTGGAAGGACATACAGATAACGCCAGTCCTGACAGAGCACAACGGATATCGCGGGCCCGGGCGCAAAGTGTCGCTGATTATTTAGTGGATGAGTTTAAAGTCGATAGTTCACGTCTTAATGTCGAAGGCTTCGGCGGGACTCGTCGTAATACTTACAACATTACAGAGTCAGAACGTCAGGATAATCGTCGGGTAAATATTATTCTTGGTTACCCCGAGTAACGGTTTGTTTTCAGCGCATGCCTACATTATGTCGGCATGCGCTTTATTCGTCTGAGTCGTAATCTTCCGGAAGATAATGAAGCAAGCGATAACATTCTTTTTTTACCGCCTCGTAACACTCGCAACTTAAAGTCTCTAACTTTTCCCGGTCAGTTACTGTAACTACCCCGCGGTGGTACTCTATAACACCGAGTTTTTGTAGTTTACCGGCTGCGACAGAAACCCCCTCACGCCTGACACCGAGCATATCGGCAATGAGTTCCTGAGTCATGGTCAGAACATTTGATGGTATACGGTCCAAAGAAAGTAATATCCAGCGGCACAGCTGTTGTTCAATGGTATGGTGGCGATTGCATACCGCCGTTTGAGCCATTTGAGTCATTAAAGATTGCGTATAACGTAATAGCAGATCATGCAGTTTCTCATGGAGTTTAAACTCTTCTTTTAACATACGCGCGGGAAGCCGATAAGCACTACCGGCGCTTTGAACAATGGCTCGGTTTGGTGTGCTTCCACCACCCATAAAGAGAGATGTGCCAAGTATACCTTCGTTACCGACAACTGATATTTCTGCAGAGTCGCCATTAAACATAACGTAAACCAATGAAATAATTGAGTTTGTTGGAAAGTAGACATATTTTTGCTCGTCGCCGGATTCATACAAACACCGGCCCAGAGGCAGTGAAACCAGCTCAAGGTGAGGAGTGAGTCGCTTTTTCACATCGCCAGGCAAGGCGCTCAATAAGTAGTTTTGTTCCAGCGATGGTTTTGGATGTTCACCAATAGGGAGTTCCTTTATCGTATTCAAGTCAGCTACCCTGCCTTTTTAATTTGAATCCAACTAGCTAGCATAGCTTATTCTCAATAAAACGTATCATTAATGTCGAATATAAACGCTCTAAAACGTTCTAATAAGTCGTTGGTAAGGAAGTTAATAAAACCTTTATTTCTATTTTTTAGAAAATAAACGGCGATATTTACTGATATTCATTTCATATAATTGGACTAAGATACTATTTGTACGAACGAAAGAGATGAAAGCAATGTTTAGAAATACACAGACAGGCTACGGTGCCATTACCATCGTTATTCATTGGTTAACGGCTCTGATGGTTATCGGGCTTTTCGCCCTTGGCTGGTGGATGCTCACTCTAACCTATTATGACGAGTGGTATCGATTGGGGCCTTGGTGGCATAAGTCCTTCGGTATCGTATTACTTGCTTTAACTGTTCTGCGAGTCATCTGGACTTTATTGAATACTAAGCCTAAACCTTTAGGCAGCAGGTTGGAACGTGTTGGTGCTAAGGCAGGCCATTTGTTGCTTTATGTACTGTTATTTACGGTCATGATCAGCGGTTTTTTAATATCCACCGCAGACGGCAGTTCTATCAGCGTTTTTGATTGGTTTTCGGTGCCTGCTGTGATTACCGATTTACCAAAACAAGAAGACATTGCCGGTGAAGTGCATTGGTATTCCGCGTTGGCGTTAGTAATTTTAGCCGGCGGTCATGGTTTAGCGGCAATGAAACATCACTTTATTAATAAAGACAGCACCCTAATTCGAATGTTTGGAAAAACTAAGAGGAAATGATTATGAAAAAGACATTAATTGCAGCCGCTGTAGCGGGTAGCGCATTATTTACTTCGGCAGCTATGGCAGAAGATTATCAAATTGATATTGAGGGTCAACATGCCTTTATTCAATTTAAAATCAGTCACTTAGGTTATAGTTGGTTATATGGTCGTTTTAATGATTTTGAAGGGTCTTTTAGTTACGACGAAGATGCCCCTGAAAATGCGTCAGTGAACGTAACCATCGATACTTCCAGCGTTGATACAAACCATGCTGAGCGTGACAAGCATTTACGTGGAGACGACTTCTTAAGCGTATCTGATCATCCGACGGCGACATTTAAAAGCACCAAGTACGTGCCGGATGAAGATGATAAAGAGGAAGGTACTCTACATGGCGAATTCACACTTAACGGTGTTACCAAAGAAATCGCTATCGATGTTGAGCATGTCGGCGCAGGCGAAGACCCCTGGGGCGGATTCCGTCGCGGTTTTGCGGGTGAAGTTGATTTAACCCTGGCGGACTATGGAATTGACTACAACTTAGGCCCGGATGCCAAAGAAGTACAGTTGATGCTGTCTATTGAAGGTGTACGTCAATAATCACAGCACCAACCTTAGTTAGTGAGCTAACGCCTCTTTGTAGGCGTTAGCTGCTAATTGGCTATCGCCCAGCGCATGGTAAGCATCGCCTAAAAGACGATAAACATGACTGCTAGGCTCAATCTCCGCTAGTTTCTTCAACGCTCGCTGCGCTAACGAGAAGTCCTGATTGTCCATCGCAATTTGCGCCAGAGCATACAAGTAGTCTCTGCTCTCAGGGTTTTGCTTTAACTGAGCCTGTACAAATTCCAGCAGTTTTTCCGATTTCGCATTAAATAGATGCAGAGAGTTTACCGCAGCCGGCTCTAAGTCACCTCTTTTAAGCCCTTTTAGAATCACTCTTGCGGATATTTCGTGATCGCCCAAATGCTTCAACGCGGCGGCATAACTTAAACGAACGGTTGCATCAGCACGTTGCTTACTTGGTAAGCTGCGCCACTCGTTGTAGAGCATTTCGTTACTTTTACGCCCTTCAGCAACAAAGCGTTCGAAATACACCTGATACTCAAGGCGTTCGAACTCAGCTGGAGCAAGGTCAGTTACCTGGCGAAGCTCCGGCAAAAGATCCTTAAGTTGCTGCCAGTTTCCCGACGCGCTAAATACGCGGTAAGCCAATTTCAATACGTTAGCCGTATGAGGTTTTGTTTTTAACAGGCTTTGGATTTTGCGGTCAGCTTCTGCCGGGTTCACTTTAACCTGTTGCTCAATAACGACCAATTGTAAGAGTGTGTCGGAGTTTTCATAAAAACTGCCGGCTTCTTCCTGCCAGTAGGTTGCTTTACCAGCATCTTTATCAAGACAGGCGGCAGCGGCAGTTAATGCCGCAAGGTTATTATCAGGCGCCTTTTTATAGGCTTTGGCAAAGCTCTCGGCGGCTTTATTGGGTTCATCATTGAGTAACTCACGAATACCCTGCTGATACATTGTCTGGGCTTTGCGTTCGCTGCGATTGGCCAGCCATTTTCGACCCTGGCGAGTTTTACTCAGCAGCCGACGCAGTAACGACCAAACAACGGCCAACACAGCAACAGCCACAACAGTTACCACAAATAGACCTACAACGGTTGTCTCAATGGCAACGCCAGCAAACTGAACCAGAACGTAACCCGCGTTACCAGAGGCCATGGGGCCAATAATGGCACCTAATATAATGATAACAACCAGCGCAATGATCCACTTCATGACGCGTCTCCCTGCTCAATTGTCTGAGCAATGAAGTCCAGTGACTCAAGCTGATCGAGGCTTCGCTCTTCAAAGTCCTCGCGGCTTAGCGCCTGAATGCGGGCCACGACATCTTGCGTGGCCGCTTTATCGCCTTTTACTTCTAGAATCAGTTCTGATAACTGCTCTAGATAACGCTGCCATAATTGTTCGTTGTTCTTAACTGCGGCTTGCTGAGCCAGAGTAAAGGTTAACTGAATTCGCTCGTTAATAGCCGTACGTTGAGTGACATTTAATAAAGGTTCCGGGTCACTTTCTACCGGCTGAATGCGGATAAAGTTATCAAGGAACGACTGCCAGTTAGCACTCAGGTTAGTTTGCCAGTCGTTAACGTCGTCGCTGACGGCCTGAGTGTCAGAGCTGAGACGCTGCTGATTGTTATTTACTTTATCTGGTAAGTCAGCCACCCGTTGCTGAAGTCCCACTAGCTGTAAAGCCAGATCAGTGTTGTCGGCTTCTACTATGGCATTAACCCGTTCAATATCTCCTGCTAATTTTTCGCGGGTACGAATGGCGTCCCGGTTGTCGATACCCACTAACTGCTGGTCCGCAAGCTTTAAAAGTCTAAGCGCCGCTTTGTAGTCTTCCTGGCTCCACATCATTCGTGCTGCGGCTGATAGCGTTTGTTTAATTTCCACTAAGCGCCAGTAAGCTGCTTTTTCTGCCGGCGTTTTACGGACATCATCGCGTAAATCTTCCAGGCTTTGGCGTAGATTGGTGAGTTCGCGTTGTAACTGCTGATCGGTATTACTGAATTTATCGAGTTCCCGTGCCTGAACGGTGCTTTGCAGTTGTTGCTCTAAATTGGCGACTGAGCGTTCCAATTGGTTAAAACGAGCGTCAATCGGGTCCTGTCTTGGTTGCTCTACAACCTGCTCAGCGTCCGCGTTAAATATAGCGGGGAAGCGAGTGTAACCCCAGTAGGCTGCAGCCGCTATAGCCACTAAAATAACGAGCCACATTAATCGCTTAAAGAAGCGCCCACTACTTTTCTCTGCCGTCAGCGTCTCTTCTTCGGGTTGATCGTTGTTCTGGTCATTATTCTGTAACTCGTCGTTCTCTACTCTATTCTCTTCAGTCATGAGTTTTTCCATCCGCTATTAGCGCATTCATTAATATGGCGTCCGCTGCACTGCCTGTTACTTTGATACTGTCTGATTGTCCAAAAGGAATCAAACCTTTCAAGCGGTGACTTGGCACTATCCACTGACAATTATCCAGCCATGTCTTTGCCGAGCTTGGCAGTGATGACAGAAAGTATCCCAGTTGCTCAGCACTTGTAACTACTATAGTACCTACTGATTTTATCCACTGTTCAATAAGTTCGGGATCATTCAATGTGAGTTGTTTCCTGCGGTAAACTTCCCAGTAGTCAACGGATGCGCCTCGTGCCCGTAGCGCATCGGCCAGTAACTCGCGTCCGCCCTCACCCCGAATAATTAACCAGCTTTGCTGTTCCAGCTTTTGCAGCTCAGCCAAGTCCAGCAACCCCTCGGACTGATGTATAAAAGTAGGGCAACTTACCGGCGTGTTTAAGTGCTTTGCAGCAAATGAAGCCGTACCGGGGCCAACGGCATAATATTTAGAGGGAACATCGGTAAAGCCAGCTTTTGCAGCGTAATGTGCCGCGTTTTTGCTGACAACAACAATACCATCCCAATGCCGTTGCTTAAGATCGGTTAACTGCTTTTTATCCAAAGGCAGGGGCTCTATTTCAATAAAACTGTGAACAAAGCACTCTCGGCCGGTCTCGCGTAACTGGCGAGTGAAGGCGTCCGGCATATTACCCGGACGCAGCAGTAAAACCGCTTTATGACTGACTGGATTCACTGTCATAGACTGCACTTAAAATTTCGGCTGCACCTTGTTTAAGTAACCGCTCAGCAAGCTCTGAACCTAATTCTTCCGCCTTAGACGCCGGGCCGCGCACTTCATCTCGAAGTACTTTACCACCGTCAGGCTCGCCAACCAGGCCGCGTAAGTAGACGTTGTCGCCTTCCAGTTCAGCATAAGCACCAATAGGCACCTGACAACCACCATCCAGACCGCGGTTCATTGCACGTTCGGCTAATACTCGTGTACGGGTTTCCTGACATTGCAGTGGCGCCAGTAAGGCCTTCATTTCGTCGTCATCGCTGCGACATTCAATGCCCAGTGCACCTTGTCCGTTAGCCGGTAATGACTGCTCCACCGGAATAAAGGAGGTAATACGGTCGCCAAGCTCTAATCGAATTAAGCCTGAAGCGGCCAGTATAATGGCATCAAATTCACCGTCATCCAGTTTGCGTAAACGGGTCTGAACATTGCCGCGTAAATCTTTTATGACTAAATGCGGAAACTGCTCTTTAACCTGACAACGACGACGCAAACTACAGGTTCCGACCACTGCGCCTTCCGGCAGTTCATTAAGGTTTTTGTAGTTGTTGGATACAAAAGCATCACGCGGATCTTCGCGTTCACAAATGGTGTGAAGCTCCAGCCCCGGCGGGAACTCAACCGGTAAGTCTTTCATGCTGTGTACGGCAATATCCGCACGCCCTTCCAGCATAGCTACTTCCAGTTCCTTTACGAATAAACCTTTGCCGCCAATCTTTGCGAGCGGAGTATCCAGAATGACATCGCCTTTGGTGGACATAGGAACCAGCTCTACCGACAGGCCCGGGTGAAGCTCTTCAAGGCGTTGTTGAATGTGTTCAGCCTGCCATAAAGCCAGCTTGCTTTTGCGTGTTGCAATTCTAACGCGTTGGGTCATTCGTTTTCCTTTACGACGATTAATGACTTTTTGGGTATCTGGTGCGATGATAGGCACCAGAGAAACCCAAACGGAATACCTATAGTTTAGCGATGTTTAGTCGAATTGTAATCAAGACGCTGGTGCTATCAGCCATTTTAATGACTTTAGTTGGTTGTGGTCAGAAAGGACCATTAACACCTGAGCCTATGCCTGAGCAAAATACACCTGCAGAGCCGCCGGCGGAAGATAAAGAATGAGCGAATTAATTGACTATAAAAATGGCCAGTTTCACATTGAAGGCTGCGATGTTGAGAGCCTGATTGAGCGTTTTAGCTCGCCTTTGTATGTTTACTCTAAAGGTCAGATTTTAAAAAACTGGCGCGAGTTTCAACAGTACTGGCCAACGCCTCACAAACTTTGCTACGCGGTCAAAGCGAACAGCAACTTAGCTATTTTACAGCTACTGGCTGAGCACGGTGCCGGGTTCGATATTGTGTCCGGTGGTGAGCTTCAGCGCGTACTCATGGCTGGTGGCAAAGCGGAAGATATTGTCTTTTCCGGTGTGGCTAAGTCAAAAGATGAAATCATTATGGCGCTGGAAGCGGGCATTGGCTGCTTTAACGTAGAGTCGGAGGCGGAGCTTGAGCGTATTCAGGACATTGCTGCTGCCATGGACAAACAGGCTCCGGTATCGTTAAGAGTGAACCCCGATGTTGATGCCAAAACGCATCCGTACATTGCCACAGGCATGAAAGCCAACAAGTTTGGCATCAGCATGTCACTGGCCAAGCCGGTTTTTCTGAAAGCGCATAGCTTACCCAATATTAATTTGATTGGTGCGGACTGTCACATTGGCTCGCAGATAATGACAGCCGAACCTTTCCTCGATGCCGCGCAGCGCATGTTTAACCTGGTTTCGGAACTGGAAAAAGACGGTATCCAGCTGACACATCTGGATTTAGGTGGCGGTTTTGGTGTGGCGTATCAGCTGGAAGAGCCTTTGGATAAAGCCTTTTATTTAAAAGAGCTGGTTAAACTCGCCGAAAGTTACCCGCAAATTACAATGGTACTGGAACCCGGTCGCGCTATTACCGCAGATGCCGGAGTTCTGCTGACAACGGTCGAATACATTAAACCCTCAGACGATAAGAACTTTGTGCTGGTAGATGCCGGCATGAATGACTTATTACGTCCGTCTTTGTATCAGGCCTGGCACGACATTCTGCCGGCACACGAGAACAAACGCGGTGGCGACCAACTAAACGATGTGGTGGGACCGGTGTGTGAAACCGGAGACTTTTTCGGACACGCGCGGCATTTGCATGTGCAGCAGGGCGATGTACTTATCGTCAAGCATGCTGGTGCTTATGGCTTCACCATGGCATCAAATTATAACAGCCGAGGCCGTCCGCCCGAGGTTTTGGTCTCAGGTGAAAATGCTACACTTATCCGCGAGCGAGAGAGCTTTAATGATCTTGTCCGGGGCGAGCACTTGTTACACCAGGAAGGCCAATAAAATGTTATTACATTTTTCAAAAATGCACGGGCTCGGCAACGACTTTATGGTGGTGGATAATGTCACCCAGAATTTATATGTGAATCCGGACCAAATTCGTCGTTGGGCGGATCGGCATACAGGCATTGGCTTTGACCAAATGCTGCTGGTTGAACCACCCTATGACCCCGACCTGGATTTCCATTACCGCATTTTTAACGCAGACGGCAGCGAAGTCGCGCAATGTGGTAACGGTGCCCGTTGTTTCGCGAAGTTTGTCAAAGCCAAAGGCTTAAGCAATAAAAACCATCTTAAGGTCAGTACCAAAGCGGGCAAAATGGTTTTGCATTTAGAAAAGGACGGACAAGTAACGGTGGATATGGGCGAACCCTTATTCGAACCGGCGGCAGTGCCTTTTAAAGCGCAAAAAGTGGAACAGACTTACGTTTTACGAGTAAAAGATGAAACCGTTTTGTGCGGCGTTTTGGGGTTAGGCAATCCGCATTGTGTTATTGCAGTGGATAACGTCGATACGGCACCAGTGCAGACTCTTGGCGCTGACTTAGCTGCGCATGAGCGCTTTCCGGAAAGTGTGAATGTAGGTTTCATGCAGAAAATATCCGCGGATGAAATAAAACTGCGCGTATTTGAGCGTGGAGTCGGTGAAACCATGGCCTGCGGAAGTGGTGCCTGTGCTGCGGCTGTCGCGGGCATTCAACAGGGTTTACTGAACGAACGAGTAAAAGTCAGCTTGCCGGGTGGAGATTTGCTCATTCGCTGGCAACAAGGGCATCCGGTTAAAATGACCGGCCCCGCAGAATTGATTTACGATGGACAAATGGTGTTATGAGTAGCGAATCGAACATAATGGCAAATGAACGGCTGGACGACAGCCTTATCAGAGAATACTTACAAGAGAACCCTGACTTTTTCACGCGAAACGATGATCTGCTGACTCAACTGCAGTTTCAGCACAGTGAAAAAGGAGCAGTGTCGTTAATAGAGCGTCAGCAACAGAAGCTGCGTTTGCGCGTGAATCAACTGGAAGAAGAAATTACCGAGTTGATGATTAACGCACGTCGTAACGAGGCTATTTTTTCTGCTTACAGTAATTTGTATGTTCGCCTTCTGCGTTGCCAAAGTCTGACTCAGGTACTGGAAGAGTTAGAAAACACCTTTGAAAATGAACTGGAAATGCCGGCTTTGTCACTCAAGTTCTTTGACAGCCCTGTGGAGCTGGATGAGCAATACAGCTTTGCTTCCGACACTCACAAAAAGCTGTTGAGCAAGCGCTTTAATGACAGCTCTATTTATCTTGGACGTTTAACCGAGCAGGAGCATAAGCTGTTGTTCCAGGACGAAGACATAGCCTCAGTTGCTTTACTGCTGCTGGGCGACAACGGTGAATTGGGTATGCTTGCGGTTGGCAATACCAATGCCAGCCACTTTGAGCCGGCAATGGACAAATTATTGATCAATCAGCTACAGGCTCTGCTAAGTGCATTGTTACCGGGGCTACTGAAAAACCATGAAGCTGCATGACTGGCAGCAAAAATGGATGCAACAACTGCAGGGAGAGCGAGGGTTAGCAGAGCTGACGCTGAAGAACTATCAGCGTCTTATTGCCGCTGACCTGGCTGCTCTTGAACTGCAAAAAATAACTGAACCTAAAGCGCTGCGTGTGCCTGTTATTGAGCGGCTTTTAGTTGGCTGGCGCCGTAATGGCCTGGGTGAGCGCAGTATCGCTTTAAAGCTATCGGCGTGGCGGACATTTTGCCAGTTCATGGTGGAATCTAACGCTATGGACGACAACCCCGCCATGTCGGTATCAGCTCCGAAGATCCCCAAACGCTTACCCAAAAACCTCGATGTGGACAGTATTTCCCATTTACTGGACTTACCCACAGATGATGATCTGGCGATTCGCGATGCCGCCATGATGGAGCTGCTGTATGCCAGTGGTATTCGTCTGGCTGAGCTGGTCAGCCTTGATCGAGATGACATTGATCACCGTATGATGCAATTAAGGGTAACGGGTAAAGGCAGCAAAACGCGCATTGTGCCCTTTGGCCGTTGCGCAGAAAATGCCTTAAAGAAATGGTTGTCAGTCCGTCAGGCCTGGCTGAATGAAAAGCCTGAGTTGGCGCTATTTGTCAGTAAAAGGCTGCAGCGTATTAGTCCGCGTACTGTGCAGCAGCGGCTAAATTACTGGGGTAAGCAGCAAGGTGTAGTGGGTGACTTGCATCCGCATAAACTGCGGCATTCATTTGCTTCTCACATGCTGGAATCCAGTGGTGACCTGCGTGCTGTGCAGGAAATGTTGGGGCACGCTAACTTATCCACAACTCAGGTGTATACACATTTAGATTTTAAGCGTTTAGCCAGTGTTTATGACAGCGCTCACCCGCGTGCCCGGAAAAAATCGACCTAAATTCAACTCAATGAGAGTAATGCGTTATGCAGCTTCATCGCCGTTGGTATTTGCCCAAAGTCATTAGTTTTGATTTAGACGACACACTGTACGACAACGTGCCGGTTATGCAGCGCGCAGAGAAAGCGGTGCATAACTACATTACAGAACAATTTCCGCAAACCGCTGAGTGGGATATGCACCACTGGCGTCGTTTTCGTGACGAAGTCAGCCGAACCGATCAAGCTCTGGCCAGCGATATGACCAAGCTTCGACTGAAAACACTGGAGTTAGGGTTAAAAAAGTTCGGTATTGGTGACGTATCAAAGGCCGCAAACACCATAATGGATGTGTTTTTGTCTGAGCGTAGTAATTTTCAGGTGCCATACAACAGTTTTGAGTTACTTGAAGCATTATCGCAGCATTACAAACTGATAGCGCTTAGCAATGGTAATGTCGATGCCGGAAAAATAGGCTTGGCGAAATACTTTGATCAGGTGATTCAGCCGGGAGATGGTATTCGGGGTAAACCTTTGCCCGATATGTTTGCGGCTGCGCAACGTGAATTGCCTAATTTGCAGCCGCATGAGTTTTTACACGTGGGTGATCATCCTTATTCCGATGTTCTTGGTGCGCAGCGTCATGGCTGGCAGTCGGCCTGGCTAACCTCCGGCCTGGGAACCTCAGAACACTTGTCGGTATTACCAACGGTTACTTTGCATAATCTGAGTCAGCTTCAGCAACTTCTGCTGGACTAAAGCGTCTGATTAACTACTGGTTGCTTATACAGTGATGCACTATTACACTGGCGCATTAACGCAACACAGTTCCCAATAATGACTTAGGTGACCGCAGATGAGTACACACCCGCTTCTGGCAGATTTAAATGAACGACAGCAGCAAGCCGTGTCTGCAACAGACGGGCATATGCTGGTTCTGGCGGGAGCCGGTAGTGGCAAAACCCGTGTGTTAGTGCACCGCATCGCCTGGCTTATTCAGGAGCGGCAGTATTCGCCTTTTAGTGTGCTGGCGGTTACCTTTACCAATAAAGCCGCGGCGGAAATGCGTGGTCGTGTTGAGCAACTGGTTGGCAGCTCAGTGCGCGGCATGTGGATTGGTACCTTCCATGGTCTGGCGCACCGCCTGTTGCGCGCGCACTACATGGATGTCGGGTTGCCCCAGAACTTTCAGATCCTCGACAGCGATGACCAGCAGCGGCTGATTAAACGCTTAATTAAAAGTTTAAACCTGGACGACAAACGTTGGCCGGCAAAGCAGGCGCAGTGGTACATCAACGGTAAAAAAGACGAAGGTTTGCGCCCGCAGCACATTGAAACTTACGACCCGACAGAGCAAACCCTAAAAGAAATCTATACTTTGTATCAGGAAAGCTGTGATCGGGCTGGTCTGGTCGACTTTGCGGAGTTGTTATTACGGGCACACGAATTACTGCGCAATAACCGGATTGTCCGCGAGCATTACCAAAATCGTTTCCGCCATATTCTGGTGGACGAGTTTCAGGACACCAACTCCATACAATATGCCTGGGTGCGTTTACTGGCTGGCGAACAAAACAGTGTGACTATTGTGGGTGACGATGATCAGTCCATTTACGGTTGGCGTGGCGCTAAAGTCGAAAACATTCATCAGTTTTTATCCGACTTTGAAGGCGCAGAAACCATTCGTCTGGAGCAAAATTATCGTTCAACCAGTACCATATTGCGCGCAGCAAACTCGGTTATTTCCAATAACTCTGGGCGGCTGGGTAAGGACTTATGGACTGACGGTAACGATGGCGAGCCTATTAGCCTTTACGCCGGCTTCAATGAAATGGATGAAGCCCGGTACATTGTTGCCCGAATTGAGGAGTGGAGGGATCAGGGCGGTTCGCTGCAGGATGCGGCTCTTTTGTACCGAAGTAACGCACAATCGCGTATTTTAGAGGAAGCTTTGCTGCACGCACGTATTCCCTATCGTATTTATGGCGGTTTACGTTTCTTCGACCGTCAGGAAATTAAAGATGCACTCGCCTATTTGCGAATTCTGGGTAATCGGGACGATGACGCCGCCATTGAACGAGTGATCAACACACCAACCCGGGGTATCGGAAACAGAACTCTGGAAATGATCCGTCAGGCCGCCCGCGAACGTGGCGAGTCTTTATGGCAGGCTTCAAAGTACATGGTGAATGAAAAGCAGCTTGCCGGTCGTGCGCGCAATGCGGTTGGCTCTTTTCTCGATTTTATGGAAGCTCTGGACGACGAAACCGAAGAGTTTTCGTTAGGTCGCCTTAGCGACGAAGTTATTAAGAAGAGCGGCCTTATGGCCATGTACGAAGCCGAAAAAGGCGAAAAAGCTGAAACTCGGGTAGAAAACTTAAAAGAGCTGGTTACGGCTTGTGAAAACTTTACCCTGGATGACGCCGAAGAGGACATGACCCCTTTGAACGCTTTTCTGGCGCACGCTGCTCTTGAGGCTGGTGAAGAGCAGGCCGATGAATATCAGGACGCGGTGCAGCTAATGACGTTACACAGTGCCAAGGGTCTGGAGTTTCCGTTGGTGTTTATGACCGGTGTAGAGGAAGGCTTGTTTCCGTCACAGCAGTCTATGGATGAACCCGGAAGGCTGGAAGAGGAGCGGCGACTTTGCTACGTGGGAATGACCCGCGCCATGCAAAAGTTGGTGCTTACTTACGCTGAGCAGCGCCGTATTTATGGCCAGGAATTGTTTCACAAAGTCAGTCGCTTTATTAGCGAAATTCCGCCGGACACGCTGCACGAAGTGCGCATACAAACCAAGGTTGAAAAGCCCAGCAGTTACAGTCGCTTTAATAACGCAGCCAGCCATGAGGCCTTTGAGCTGACTGGGTACTCACTTGGGCAACGTGTACGCCACCCGAAATTTGGCGAGGGTACGGTATTGAACTACGAAGGCACCGGGCCGCAATCCAGAGTTCAGATCAATTTCGATAACGTCGGCAGTAAGTGGCTGGTTGTTTCGTATGCGCGCCTGGATCCCGTCTTCTGAAGTGTAAAGTAGTGATCAAAAAATGCGTTCTTCGACTATGTTTAAAGTACATACATACTATGTCGGAGGCATTTTATGAAACGCTCTGCAAATGCACAGTGGAAAGGCAGTATTAAAGAAGGTTCAGGTGTTGTTTCAACGCCAAGTGGTGTTTTAGACAGTACCCAATACTCATTTAAGAGCCGATTTGAAGACGGTAAGGGCACTAACCCTGAAGAGCTTCTTGGTGCTGCGCACGCAGGCTGCTACGCCATGGCGTTTTCGTTAATGCTGGGAGAATCAGGCTATGAGCCGGACAGTATTGACGCCAAAGCCGAAGTCTCCTTAGAGGAAGACGGTGATGGCTTCAGCATTGCGAAAATTCACTTAACGGTTAAAGCCAGCATTCCGGATATTGACGAAAGCAAATTCCAGAAACTGGCAGAAAAAGCGAAAGACGGCTGTCCGGTCAGTAAGGTGTTGAACGCTGACATCTCAATGGATGCCAGCCTCAGCTGAAGCTAATCGCTTCTTCGCCTTACGATCCCGCTGGCGCTGTATTATTGAATCGAAACTGTACAGTGCCAGCGCACTCCAGATAATAATGAAGGTAACCAGCTTACTTTCTTCTAAAGGCTCACCGTAAACCACCACCGCTAATATGAACATTAATGTTGGCGCAATATACTGAAAGAAGCCCAGTGTCGCATAACGTAAGCGTTGTGCTGCAGCCGTAAAACACAGCAGTGGAATAGTTGTTACCAGCCCCGCAGCAACCAAAAGCAGGTTTAAGGTCCACGGGTTAGCGGTTAAATCACTGCTGGCAGACTGTGCGAAGCCAAATAGGTAAATCAGCATAACCGGCAGCAAAATAGCCGTTTCGAGCCACAGCCCGCTAATGGAATCGACCGGCAGACGTTTTCGAATGGCACCATAAATGGCAAAGCTAGAGGCTAAAGCCAGGGCAACCCAGGGCACAGAGCCAAAGGTAATAACCTGAATAGAAACCCCTACCACCGCCATACCAATGGCAATTAACTGTAACCGACGCATACGCTCGGCGAAAAAGGCCATACCAATAGCTACGTTCAGTAGTGGGTTAATGTAGTAGCCCAGGCTGGCGTCCAGCATATGGTCGGTGTTTACCGCCCAAATAAACAAAAACCAGTTGCCGCCCAGTAAGCAAGTGGCAAGAGTCAGACGCAGTACCAGTTTGCGGCTTTTCAGAATAGGACGAATGCGATCCAGCCGCTTCATGGCAACGATCAGCACAAAAACCATTAAAAACGCCCAAATAATACGGTGGGAGAGTATCTCGAACGCAGGCACCTGCTTTACCAGTTTGAAATAAACCGGTGCAATGCCCCAAAAGGTGTAGGCAGCAAGTGCGAAAAAAACGCCATGCCGCGCCCGAACTGCGTCATCGGACATAATGGGAATCCTTATTTAATCTGCGTTAGCCGACCAGGTAAGTACCGGTTCCAAACGCTATGTGCGTGCCTTCTTCGTTGTGCAATTCCATCCGCGCTACCGCCACTTTGTTGCCTGAGCGGATAATGGTTGCGCTGGCAATAAACTCAGTGCCACGGCCCGGACGGAGGTAATCAACCCGAAGGTCAATAGTACCACAACGGCTCAGCCGCTCCATTAAATAAGCTTCAGAAGGTGACTCTAGTCTGTCGACCATGCCGGCAATAGCGACCAGTCCTCCGGCGGTATCCAGCGCCGTAGCCGTAACCCCGCCGTGCAACATACGCTGTGGTACATTGCCCATAAGCTGGTCTTGCCATTTAAATCGAATTTCACCACGGGCAGGGTTAAATTCCGTAATTTCCAGGCCAAGCAGTGCCTGGAACGGAACCTGAGTGTTCATAAACTCGGAAACTTTTGTCAGTATTGTTTGTGTATTCATTTTCGGCATGGTGATTAACGAACAGGACGCTTACAATAAGAGCATGTTACTCGGGAAGTCAATATAACCATGCACAGCAGTACCGCCGAAAAAACGCAGTTTGATCCGCTTCAGCAGCAGCTTGAGTCTACCTTTGGCTACCATCAGTTTCGCGATGGTCAGCAGGATATTATGCAGGCCGCTATGCAAGGCCGTGACTCTCTGGTACTGATGCCAACCGGTGGCGGCAAGTCGCTTTGTTACCAGTTGCCGGCCATTTGTGGTGACGGCCTTACTCTGGTTATTTCGCCATTGCTGTCATTAATGCAAGACCAGGTAGAGGCACTTAAGGCACTAGATATTTCAGCGGCAACGCTGCATTCGGGGGTAACATCACAAGAATCCATGGCAACAATGCAAGGGCTACAGAACGGCGACATTAAGCTGTTGTACGTAAGCCCTGAGCGGGTTTTGCAGCCTTCTTTTATTGAAAGGTTGCAGTCACTAAAGCTCAATTTTATTGCGGTGGACGAAGCGCACTGTATCAGCCAGTGGGGGCACGACTTCCGGCCTGAGTACGGAAAACTTGGGGTGCTGCGTAATTATTTGCCCAATGTGCCTTTTATGGCATTAACGGCAACTGCCGACTCTGCCACCCAGCACGACATTATTGAACGACTGTGTTTGCGCGAACCTTTGGTGCACCGCAGTTCATTTGACCGTCCCAACATTCGTTACGTGGTACAGGAAAAGTACAAGCCGCTAAAGCAGGTCCGTGACTACGTTAAGAAACAGAAAGGCGCTGCGGGTATTATTTATTGCGGTAGCCGCAAGAAAACCGAAGAGCTGTCTGAAAGTCTGCAACAAGCCGGTGTACGCGCTGCGCCCTACCACGCCGGTATTGAGCATCAAATAAAGGAAAGTACCCTGAGGCAGTTTCTGCGTGACGACATAGATGTTGTTGTGGCAACGGTGGCCTTTGGTATGGGTATTAATAAGCCCAACATTCGCTTTGTCATTCACTTTGATATTCCGCGCAGCGTTGAATCTTACTACCAGGAAACCGGCCGTGCCGGTCGCGACGGCCTGCCGGCAGAAGCGCTTATGCTTTATGACCCGCGCGACGCGCAGTGGATACGGAGGATGATAGAGGAGCAGGAAAATGAGCAGCGACGCTTGGTTGAGGCGCAAAAGTTTTCAGCAATGCAAGCCATGGCAGAAGCCCAGACCTGTCGACGGTTGGTGGTGCTGAATTATTTTAATGAATACTCCGATAAAGAATGTGGAAACTGTGACTTGTGCCTGGATCCGCCGCAACGCTATGACGGTCTGGAAGATGCCCAAAAAGCCTTGAGTTGTGTGTACCGGGTGGGTCAGCAGTTTGGTATTAACCATGTGGTTGAGGTTTTACGAGGTTCAAAGGCACAGCGGGTTATCGAGCTTGGACACGACCAGCTTAGTACCTATGGCCTGGGCAAATCGGAAACACAGGAGCACTGGTTCTCGGTGTTAAGACAGTTGATTCATCGAGGGCTTATTCTGCAGGATATACGCCGTTTTGCGGCGCTTCAGCTTACTGACGCAGCGCGTCCGGTGTTAAAGGGCGAAGTTCCGTTGGAACTGGCCAAGCCAAGAATCGAGTTAACCGCCACCAAAACCCGTATTACCGACCGTGGCGACTATAATAAAATATTGTTCCGGCGTTTACGCAAATTACGTAAAGACATTGCCGACCGTGACCAAGTGCCACCATTCGTTGTCTTTAGCGATGCTGCATTAGTTGAAATGTGTGTGCACTATCCCACAACAGCCAAAGATATGTTAGAAATCAATGGCGTTGGGGAAGTGAAACTGGCACGTTATGGTGATGACTTCATGCACGCCGTGGAAGCCTTTTTGTCCGGAGCCAGCGAGCGACAATTATTTAACGGGTAATAAACAGCAATGGAAGACAATGTCATTACGTTAAAAAGTACACCACCGGAAGCCGAGCTTGAGCTTTGGGTTGATGAGCTTTGTGAGCGTATTGGAGCCACTGTTCGTGAAAGAGAACAAGCGGCAGATCAGTTTTGCTGGCGCTTAAGTATTAACCAGCGCCATTGGTTATTGTTTTACTCTGAAATTTGCGATGCCGCCTGGCTGCAGGCTTTGGAAGAGCCGCAGCCTGCGGTAGAAGCGAAACTGGCGGAGCATGGCTATGTTTAGGTATTGGCTGGTCGGGTTATTATTCGTTTTAGGGTTAAGCCAGTCTGCGGCTGCTCAGGAGCCGCTTACCGTTTCTCCGCAAACTTCCAGACTCATGCTGAATGAATATCTGAACTATCGTGTTGTGGATAAGAGTTTAAATGTTGAAAATATAGCGGTGAATGAACCCCAGCGATGGCTCAGCCCTTCACAACTGCAGGACCATAATTACGCCGGTGAGCGCCCAAATGTCTGGGGCGTTATCCCGCTGTTTAACCGCAGTAATGCCCCCCTGACTTTTCATCTTAAATTCGGCGATCCTTATTTGGAAAAAGTTGGTGTCTATTTATTGGATAAAGAAGGCCAAATAACAAGCCAAAGCATCAGTCGTTTTTCGACGCCAATTTTACAGCGAGAGTATCTATCGCACGAGCAGGTGCTACCCGTTACCATACCCGCTAACGAAATTGTCTGGCTGGCCGTATCGGTTCAGCAGTGGCCAGAGCAAATGCCTTCCGTAAGCTTATGGCAACCCGGTGACTTGCAGCTGCGCCTGCAGCAACAACAAACTGCGCTGGGTGTTAATGCTGGTATCCTAATTTTATTAGCTCTGGCTGCAGCCACCTCGGCGAGGTTATTCGGTAGTCGCCTGTTAATTGCGTTTGGCACACTAACACTCGCATTTACTTTGTCACTGCTGCTTCATAGTGGTGTCTGGATAACCTATTTTACGCCATACTCGCCGGACATAGCGGCAGTTTTGAAAGGCTACATTAGCCAGCTACTGATTGTTGCACTCAGTTGGTTTATCTGGGAGTGGTCGCGCTTTCGTTTCAAGCTATCGAGGTTTAACCGAATTGGTTACTCGGTAATGTTAATTGCTATCGCTATGACCATTTTATTGCCGTGGCTTCCGGAGCCTTGGCAATTGGCCTTCATTTCCTGGGAAATTAACGCGCTATTACTCTGGGGCGGTGTTGTCGTTGGGCGCAGTTTGCAGAAACAGCCTGTGTCAGGGCATCGCTGGCAAACCGCACTGATGGTACTCACCGTATTATCCGCCTGGTTATTAGTCTCTCCTCGTTATAATCCAATTTGGGAAGGGCTTTCAGGGCTTCTTTTGTATAGTGGTCTGACGCTGGTCACTATTATGTTTTTACTGGCATTAGAGCGTTACCGTCTAAGCCGTTTAATGCAACGTATTAGCCATTTAAAGCAAAACCGAAAAGCCTTGCGGCGTAGGTTATGGCGGCTGTTGAAACGAACCGGGGAAGGTTGGTTCCGGGTGAATTCTGACGGCAGTATTAAGCAAGTTAACCGGCAAATGATGAGAATTCTCGCGGCGCACTCCGAAGAACAAATTCGGGCCAACTGGCCTAACGGGTTTAATATTGATGGTCAGCGGCAATTGGTTTCTATTGAACGTCTTGATGGTCGAAAAGTGTGGCTGGATATCGAGCTTTTCACTGATAATACCGGGCGTATAGCAGATGTTACTAAACGTATGGAAGCGGAAGTTCATTTGAATTTCCTGGCGCATCACGACGCCGTTACCGGGCTGCTCAACGTGCGGGAATTTCGGCGTTTATTACAAGACAGGCTGGATCAGAAAAAGACTGCAAGTGTGACTATTATTCGCCTCACAGGCTTGCAGGTTATTGCTGACCAAGCGGGCTCCGACGGGCGTGATCAGGCTATATTGCAGTTGACCTTGTCGCTTCAGCAAAAAGCTCCGAAAAGTGCGCGGGTTGCCCGTATTAGTGAAACCGAAATTGCCTTGTTAAGCCGTGAGGATGAGCAAGCCGCGTTTGCACAGGCTCATCGCTTGCTTCAGTTTTGCCGTGAGTTCCGTTTCAGCAGTGATAAGCGCATATTTCAGCTTACTGCACACGCCGGTATTTCCTACAGCGCAGATGAGGACGTTGCAGCCAGTACGTTAATGCGACAAGCGCGTGAGGCCGTTCAGCTCGCTATGCAGCAAGGTGACTACCGGGTGCACTCCTACAGTGAAGCCGATCAGAAACGTTTAATAGGCCAGGCAGAGGCGGAATGGGAAACTCGATTGAAAAAGGCTTTAAGGGAAGAAGACTGGCAATTGTTTTCGCAGCCGCTTATCAGTGCGTCTAAAAGCGAAGATAAACACTGTTTCGAGGTATTGCTGAGGCTGCCCGGCTCAGGCTCTGATGAAGCTATTGCGCCGCAACAGTTTCTGAGATCAGCATTGCGGGCGGGAGTGATGGGTAAAGCCGACCGCTGGCTAGTTCGCGAAGTTATTGAGCACTTTAACGAACAACCGTTTCAGGCAAACAGAACCTGGCGTTGCCACATAAATTTGTCGGCGCAAAGTCTGGAGGACGTCGACTTCATTCGTTTTCTTGAGCAAATTCTTAAGCAGTCGGTGCTGCAGCCAGAGCAATTAATGTTTGAAGTGGCTGAGCCCGACGCCGACAAGTATTTTGATGAGACCTACCGTCTGTTCAAAGAGCTTCAGGGGCTGGGGGTTGGTACAGCGCTGGATCAGTTCGGAACGGGCTTTAATTCATTTCGTTTAATGCGGCAGCTGCCGTTAACGCAAATTAAGGTCAATCGCTTTTGGGTGCAGGACATGCTGGTGGACGCTGTTGATGCAGAACTGGTAGCTAGTTGTGTTCGTATTGCTAAAGTGCTTGGTATTGAGGTGTGCGCAGTAGGCGTTGAAAGTGATGAAGCGCGCATTAAGCTCACTCAGCTGGGTGTAGACTATGTCCAGGGGTTCGTCTGTGGGCACCCAGTAGAGTGGCAACGTCAGGAAAAATAGGGCGGCTAATTGCCGCCCCTCATCCAGTGCTTAAGTTTAAGCAGCATTTTCCTTACTTTTGGAACGATCTTCCAGCAGGTCTTTAGTCGAGCTGCCAATGTTGATGCGTTTCGGCTTCATGGCTTCAGGAATGTTTTTCACCAAGCCGACCGTTAACAGACCGTTCTTTAAGGCTGCGCCTGTGACTTCAATGTGTTCAGCCAGGCTGAACTTACGTTCGAAGGCACGGTTTGCAATGCCGCGGTGCAGATACTCGCGTTTTTCGTTTTCTTCGGCTTTCTTGCCGGTCACACGAAGCACGCCGTTCTCTACTTCAATTTCCAGATCATCCTCTTCAAAACCTGCAACCGCCAGGGTAATGGCGTACTGGTTTTCTGCTACCAGTTCAATGTTGTAGGGAGGGTATCCGGTTGCACCAGTATCTGAGCGTAGTGCCGAATCCAGCAAAGATGCCATACGGTCAAAACCTACACTGCTGCGATATAGAGGGCTTAAGTCGATAGTTGCCATAATAGTCATTCTCCTAAGAAGCAATAACGTTAGTTGTAATAAACAAGTGACACACCATGTGTCGGTTTAAGGCGGCTCTCTCAGAGACACCGGCCTTAACTCTTATATGTGCACTGGTTAAATTGGTTTCAAGAGTCTATTTGCAAATTTTTCATTGGACTCTGGTTCAGGGCCCTCTATTATCGTTGTTAAGCACTCACTTATTTTATCCGTTAAAAGGGACCTTAGAATGGCCGAAGAGCCAAAGAAAACGTGGCAATGGGTTACGGTTGACGATTATGAAAAACCTGCGGTGCCGACCGTTATTAAGGTTAAAAAGTGGTGGGGAAAATTTATTCGATGGATAACCCCCGAGCAAGAGCAAGAAAGCGAGGATGACCAGTCGAGGGCGCTGGAACTCAGTTTTGACGACGCAGCAGATGCTTTGGAACAGTGTTTTTCTGAGTGGCTGGAGGACGATGAAGATAACAGCTTACGCTGGATAATAGCACCACCCCACTCAGGTGTTGAAGAAGCCGTAAAGAAGTGGGCTGAGAAGCATAGTCTCAGGGAAATGGACCTGCCCGACAGAGAGCCTCTTTGCGACCCGGGTGACTCTACTCTGCCTGAATTTGTAACCAAGTCCGATGATAATAAGCCCTGGATAATGCCTCAGTTAGCGCATGGCTTCCTTCGCCAAACCAATGGGTTGCGGTGGGTGCGTGAATTCTTTTCGGCTGTGCTTTCAGGCGAAGCAGGCAAAGGCGTTATTGTTTGTGACAGCTGGGCCTGGGCCTTTCTTGAAAAGGTCTGGCCGGTTCCGGTAAGCCAACTGTGGACTTTGCAGGGGTTAGATCAACCGGCGCTGGAGGAGCTTGGTTTGGCTCGTGGCGATGGTCGTTTGCGGGCATTAGCGGCATTAAGCCGCGGTAACGCAGGTGTAGCCGCGGCCTATTCCGACCGTTACCAGCGCAGTAGCGAGAAACCTTTTGAAACACCCAGCATGCCTTCAGAGATTAACGATGCCACGGCTTTTGTCTGTTATGCTCTGCTGTTACACCGAGGTTTGAATAAAGGGCAGCTGGTTAAAGTGTTGCCAATAATATCCGGTAGTCAGCTTGAAATTCAGCTACAGGTTCTGCATCAGAGAGGTTTGATAGAGCTTGAGCAAGAGCTTTGGTATGTCACTGCACGCGGTTACCCGGTTGTCCGGGAGCTTTTGGCCTCGCGGGGCTTTTGGCTAGACCGGTTTTAACGAGAACGAGGGAGACGGCAATGGACACAGGTTCAGTAGACGACGTTACCGGACTATTTAAATCGCTGGACGGCTTCGCGATCTTTGAAATAGCAGTGATTTTCGTTTTTGCACTGGCGGTCGTCTGGCTGACTCAGCGTGTTCTACCCTGGGTTGCCTCACACCTGCACGGCAAGCGCCGACTGTACACTCTGGCCTTAGTACCAATGATTCGCATACTGGTATTGGTTGTTGCTCTGGTTATGATCATGCCCCGGATCATTGAGCCAACGTTGCAGAACATGGTGGCAACACTGGGTGCTGCGGGTCTGGCTATAGGTTTTGCGCTAAAAGACTATGTGAGTAGTTTAATTGCCGGGGTGGTGGCTATTCATGAAATGCCCTACAGACCGGGTGACTGGATAGAAGTTGACGGTAGTTATGGCGAAGTTACCCATATAGGCATGCGTACGGTCGAGTTAGTAACCAACGACGACACCGTTATTTGGGTACCACACTTAAAACTCTGGGATAACCTTATTCACAATGCGAACAACGGCGGCCCCAGTTTAATGTGCATTGCTGAATTTTATACTCAGCCGGAAGCCGACGCTTATCAAATACGAGATGCTCTGGAAGAAGTGGCTCTGACCAGCCCGTATTTACAGCTGGGCAAGCCCATAGCGGTAACAGCGGCGGAACAACCCTGGGGCACCAAATACCGCTTAAAAGCCTACCCGATAGACCCCAGACAGCAGTTTCAGTTTATTACTGACATGACAGCCCGGGGTAAAAAACGCTTAATGGAACTGGATGTACGCTTCGCCAAAATTGAATCTGACGAAGCGTACGAGCTGAAACACTAAGCTTCTTTTGCTAAAAAACCACCCGACTGATGACGCCACAACTTAGCGTATAAACCATCCTGGGCAAGCAGCTGTTCGTGGCTGCCCTGCTCAATAATCTCACCCTGATCCATAACCACCAGCTTATCCATAGCAGCAATAGTCGATAAACGGTGAGCAATGGCAATAACGGTTTTGCCCTGCATCAGTTGGTACAGGTTTTCCTGAATGGCATTTTCCACCTCAGAGTCGAGTGCGGAAGTGGCTTCGTCCAGAATCAGAATGGGGGCATCTTTTAGCATGACGCGGGCTATGGCAATGCGCTGGCGCTGGCCGCCGGACAGTTTCACGCCACGTTCACCCACGTGGGCATCCAGACCGGTGCGCCCTTTGCTGTCACTTAAGTCCGCAATGAACTCTTCGCAATGAGCACGTCGCACCGCATTCATGAGTTCCTCTTCACTGGCTCCCGGGCGACCATACAAAATGTTGTCACGCACTGAACGGTGTAGCAAAGAAGTGTCCTGAGTTACCATACCAATATTGGCGCGCAGACTGTCCTGCTGCACCTTATGAATGGCCTGATCATCAATCCGGATTTCACCGCCTTCAACATCATAAAAACGCAGTAACAAGTTCACCAGAGTGGATTTTCCGGCACCGGAGCGGCCAACAATGCCGACTTTCTCACCGGGCTTAATGTGCAGATTAAAGTCGTCCATTACGCCATGCCCCTTGCCGTAATGGAAACGCACATGATCGAACGCTATGTCACCGCACGCTACTTTTAAAGGCGGTGCGTCAGGTTCATCAACAATGCGTTGAGGTACGGCAATAGAGCCTATTCCGTCCTGAACAGTACCTATACTTTCAAACAGGGTCGACATTTGCCACATGACCATTTGTGACATACCAAATAAGCGCAGAACCAGGCCAATAACCACGGCAACAGCCCCCAGAGTGACGGCATTATCCATCCATAACACAATGGCGGTAGCGGCTGAGCTGAACAGTAGAGCGCAGTTAATAAAATAAAGGAAACCATAAAGCTGAGTGACCAGGCGCATTTGCTTGTGCACCGTGCCTAAAAAGGTATCCATACCGTCGTGGGCGAAAGCGGCTTCGCGCTGAGAATGCGAAAACAGCTTAACGGTTTGTATATTGGTGTAAGAGTCGACTATGCGACCGGTCATATTGGAGCGAGCGTCAGCCTGTTCGGCAGAAACTTTACCCAGCTTAGGCACAAAGAAACGCAGCAGCAGTGCGTAAAGAGTAAGCCAACATGCCAGTGGCAGCATCATGCGCCAGTCGGCACTGCCAATAATGACAAACATCCCCAGAAAATAGACGACGACGTAGTTCACTATTTCAATAAAGGTCATGATGCACTGGCGCAGGGCGAGCGAGGTTTGCATCAACTTGGTGGCGACCCGGCCGGCAAACTCATCCTGGTAGTAGCTCATGGACTGTTTCATCAGGTAGCGGTGGCCCAGCCAGCGGATACGCATGGGGAAGTTGCCAAGCAGTGTCTGGTGGGTCAGTAAGGAGTGGAACCAGACCAGCAGAGGCAGGCCTAACAAAACCAGCGCGCTCATGCCTAACAGCGGCCAGAACTGGTCGCTTAACAAGGTCTCCTTGTCCTGAGCGGCAAGCCAGTCGACAATCTGCCCTAAAAAGCCGAATAGCCAGACTTCAGCTACGGCAATGGCAGCCATAAGTAGCGCCGTAACGGCAAGGAAGGGGGTCGCACCTTTCGTATAATGCCAGCAGAAAGCAAAAAATCCGGTAGGAGCCTGAGTGGGTTCCTCCGCAGGGAAAGGGTTTAATCGGCGCTCGAACCACGAAAACATTGCGTCACTCCTTGATATACATCAAGCTAAGAATATCAGGTTCGCATTCATTCAGCTTGTAAAAAATGGACATTTGAACAATAATGAGAACCATTAACAACTAATGAGGTTTTTATGAAAGCGTTAACAATGATACTAGCAGGCGCAGCACTGCTTTTTAATGTAACCGCAACGGCCAGTGACAATGATGACGAGCAGCGCTACGACCACTTTAAGCCTGAGGCTTCTGAAAATTTAGAACAGGCTATTATGAACCTGACGGAATATAACGCCAAATTACAGGAAATTGTGAATGGCGATTTAGACTCACAGGACATGGCGAAAGTACACGAATTGACTTACACACTGGAAGTGGCACTGGCCCGTTTAAGTAAAGAGCTTGATGTCGCGGCAAACTCTCTGGAAGAAGTGCATTTAGGCTCTGAGGCAATGAACAAACAACGTGTTAAAGGCTTTGGTAAAAGCTACTTAGATACCCTGAACCACGTGTTAGGCGAGCATAGCAAACACCATGAAGGTGATCACAAAGAGCACCACTAAAAGCCTAAAGCGTTTCTAAAAACGCCTTAAAGTGTCGCAGCCAGAAGCTTTGTGGTTGCGACATGGCGTTTCTTCCAATTGAAATCTCACAAATGGCTTCGCCATTTATTTCAGCTCTTGGCAGCGGTAATAGCATGACGCCTGTATTGCTGGCGTAGTCTGTTATTTTCTCACCGAGCGTATTGGCCGGCAGAGCAAAATGAAGGTGAAACATCGCGGCTTGCGGGATTTCCGGATTTACCTTTAGCATTTCTAACTCGTTGAGTGCCTCGCCGAGTGCTTTGGCGTAGTTAACCGCGTCCGGCATAATGGGTAAATTCTCTCTTAAGCCGTAACGAGCAGACAAAAGCTGCGGGTACTGGGTAATGATATTGCCACCGGCACGGCGAGCCCAAATTTTGGCTTGCTCTATGAAGGCTTCTGAACCCGCCAGAATAGCACCCGAGATAGCACCTAAATCTTTATAAAAACTCACATAAACCGAGTCAAATAACTCACAGACTTCAGGCAGTGAACAGTCATAAGCGGTTGGTACCTGCCAGAGCCGGGCTCCGTCTAAGTGCATGGCGATATTATTCTGGCGAGCCCATTGCGACTGTGCGACCAGGTCGTCCCAGTCGGGTAACTGCCCCCCAATTTCACGCATGGGCAGTTCCAGTAAAACGGCAGCCAGATCCTGTGTTTGCACGGACTTTAAATCGCTCAGTGTTATCGGTTTATTGGCAAAGCCTGTGGTGGTGCCGTTAAGCTGCCACAAAGCTTCAAAACCCATTTGTTCGTGCAGCATTAAGTGCGACGTGGGATGCAGTGCCACGCCATTAAGCTGACGCTGATCGGCGTGTATACGCAGGGCCAGTGGTTGCGCCAGGGTTCCGGTGGGTAAAAACAAAGCGGCTGGCTTGCCCAGTAATTTTGCAACGTCTTCTTCAAAGTCGTTAATGAGCGCCCCACTGCCATAGACGTCTCTTGTCTCATTGCCCTGAAGTTGTTCAGACAATAATTTGAGCTCATCCGCCATGCCAGGCTGGGATTGACGCAAAAGAGATGTGCTCGCCTGCTCGGCAGCGTGCTGGTACGCCTGTTTTGTTTTTACCGTTATTGAGGTTGTCATGGTTTTCCTACTTTGAATGGACTTTACCGCCAATAATTTTGTAGGCAGGAGTGCCACGTATCATAGTCTCGCGCGCAAATTCCTGCCCACAACCGGGGCAATGGCACGGCTTAGTGGTGTGGTCTTCAACAATACGCTCAATAAAGCATTTTACCAAAGCGCCTTTGCCACCCTTGCGATATTTAAATATGGGCGTTTTGCACTGCAGACAAGAAATCTGCACGGTGCGAACCGGCCCTTTCTTGTTAGGTTTCGCCATAAAACAGTCGGTTACAATTTAAGCATTTCCATTAGTGTAACAAGCACGCTATAGTTTTTCTTCCTGTATCAAAAGAAGAATAAAGGACACTGCTATGCGTTATTCCATTGCCGCCCTGGCTGTTTTGGGCTTATTAACGGCCTGCGGACAACCGCAGCAAAACAATTCTGAACAAAATTCACAAACGGCGGTTGAGCAAACGGCGCAGTCAGAAACTGAGCGTCTGAATCAGTGGTTTGAAGAAAAGTACGAACAACAGCTTCAACAAAGCCCCATTCAAATGACCTTTCTGGGTCGCAAAGACCGCTACGGTGACATTGACGATATGACTGTCGCTGCTGAGAAAAAGCAGCTGCAGTGGCTGGAAAATAGCGTTGAAGAGCTGAAAGCCAACTTTGATTACGACAAGCTGAACCTAGAAGCTCAGACGTCTTACGACGTTTGGGTTTACCAATATGAACAAGCCAAGCGTAATGCCGAATTCCGTGGCATGGACTACGTATTTGACCAAATGCGTGGCGCACACACCTTTTTACCGCAGTTTTTAATCAACTTCCATCGAGTGGATGACGCGGAAGATATGGAAGCCTACATTTCTCGTATTAAGGGTGGTGCAACGGCCATTGAGCAATTATTGCAGCGCGCGAAAGAACAAGTAGAGAACGGCGTTCGTGCTCCGCGATTTGCGTATGAGCAGGTTATTAAAGAGGCAAAAGGCCTGACTTCAGGTGCCCCTTTTGATGAAGAAGGTGACTCAAGCTTACTGGAAGATGCTAAAAACAAGCTCAGCACGCTTCAGGAAAATGACGCGATCTCCGCCGAACAAGCCGATAAATACGAAAAAGAAGTGCGTAAAGCTCTATTGGAGCGTTTCCGTCCGAGTTACGAAGCGCTTATTAGCTTCCTTGAAAGCGACATTGAGAATACCGACGAAATCGCAACCGGCGTGCATCGTCTGGAAAACGGCGAAGCTTACTATAACGCCCGTTTGGCCAACTACACGACGACTGACTTAACCGCTGATGAAATTCATGAGATAGGTCTGAGTGAAGTCGAGCGACTGACTAGTGAGATGATCGCGATTAAAGAGAAAGTTGAATTTGATGGCGATTTGCAGGACTTCTTTGATTATATCCGCACCGACGAGCGCTTCTTCTATCCGAACAACGACGAAGGCGCTGAAATGTATCTGGAAGACTCGCGCGAATACCTGGCGTACATTAATGAAAAGCTGCCTGAATATTTTGGTATTTTGCCAAAAGCCGACTTGGTGGTGAAACGGGTTGAGCCTTTCCGTGAACAAGACGGTGCGGCCCAGCATTATTACCCTGGTTCGCCTGACGGTGAGCGCCCGGGCATTTACTATGCGCATTTGTCGGACATGAGCTCCATGCCGAAAAATGAAATGGAAGCCATTGCCTATCATGAAGGTAACCCGGGTCACCATATGCAAATTTCTATTGCTCAGGAACTGGAGTCGGTACCAGAATTCCGTACTCAGGCTGGCTTTACGGTTTACAGCGAAGGCTGGGGTTTATATTCAGAACAGTTAGCCAAGGAAATGGGTGCTTATGAAGACCCTTACTCTGACTTTGGCCGCTTAACCACCGAAATTTGGCGTGCCGTGCGTTTGGTTGTGGATACCGGCATGCACGCAAAAGGCTGGACTGAAGAGGAAGCAGTTAAGTATTTCCAGCAACACACCCCAATTGCTGAAGGCGCTGTGCGTTCAGAAGTTCGTCGCTACCTGGTCATGCCGGGTCAGGCAACAGCCTACAAAATTGGCATGATCCGTATTCTGGAACTGCGTGAAGAAGCCAAAGAAGCTTTGGGCGATAAATTTGATATCCGTGGCTTCCACGACACCATTCTTGGCGGTGGCGCATTGCCGCTGCATATTCTGGAGCGTCGTGTTGACCAATGGGTTGAAGATCAGAAAAAAGCCTAACTAAGGAGAGTTATTATGAAATGGATAACATTGGCGCTAACTGTGGCCTTTTTTCTCCCCGGCGCTTATGCCGGGGAGTCAAATCAGCAGCTTATTCAACAGCATTTATCTGAAAAGCAGCTTGATAACGCAGAAGACATTGCTGAAGACTGGGTTAAGAACGAACCTGAAAATGCCGCCGCCTGGCATACTCGTGGTGTTGTCATGGCTCAGCAAGCGCAGGACGCTTTTTTTAGTGCGTTAAGTTATGCGGGGAAGTCACTTGAGTCGTTCGAAAAAGCCGTAGAGCTTAAGCCTGATTCGCTGAAATACAGAAACGCCTTAATGCAGTTCTATTTAATGGCGCCTTCTATGGCGGGTGGCGATGACGAAAAAGCTCTGGCTCAAATTGAAGCAATTGAGAAAATTGATCCGGCACAGGGGGCGCTGGCGAAAGTTGGATACTTCCGACAGCATGAGCAGGAGGAACAGGCCAGCGCATTACTAAAGGAAGCTTTAACTGAATATCCCAATAACGCCGATGTTCTCGTTTATGCAGGGTTTCAGGAACAAAGAAACGAGAACTACGAAAAAGCGATCTTTCTTTTTGAAAAGGCAGCTGCTGGCGAGTCTGCAGAGGGTGATGCTCCCGTTATGGCGTTGTATCAAATTGGAAAAACGTCAGTTTTGGCTGAAACCCAGCTTGATGATGGCATACAGGCTTTAAAGCAATATCTTAAATCGGAATTACCGGAGAATGCTCCAGGCAGTCATTGGGCAAACTTCCGGTTGGCTCAACTGCTTACCTTAAAAGGCAATGAAGAAGAATCTAAGCAGCTGTTAGCCGGGCTCAAAGAGGTTGATGATAAAGAGTTACAGAAGCAAATATCCAGTTGGAATTAATTATCTAAATAGCCCCGGTTACGACCATCAGATTTGGCGCGATAAAGCGCCGAGTCTGCTTTTGAAATCATTCGGCTAATTAAGACTTCGGTATTTTCGTCAGCAGTCGGTGTGTGCAGGTAGCCGCCAATACTAATACTTAGATAGGGCGCAACCTGCGACTGTTCATGTTCTATTTTGAGATTCCGAACAGCCTCCAGCAATTGCTGAAGGCTGTCCTTGGTTTTCTGCTCGTCGGTGGCTGAAATTACCGCAACAAACTCTTCTCCGCCATAACGCGCCAGAAAATCTGTATTACGCTGCAACTGATCAAACATCGCGTCGGCGACAGATTTAAGCGCCTGGTCTCCCTGCAAGTGGCCGTAGTGATCGTTGTACGATTTAAATTGATCAATATCGATTAAGAGCAGCGCTAAAGGAGTTTTGTGACGAGAAGCACGCTGAATTTCGTTAGTAATGCGTTCGTCAAAGGCGCGACGATTGGCAATGCCGGTCAAACCATCTTGTGCTACTTGCGCCTGCAGCATACGGTTGGCTTTTTCCAGCTCCCGTTGGGTGTGGATGAGCTCTGCATAGGTACGTTGCCGTTCAAGGGTATTGGCTATCATGTCGGCAACCAGGCTCAAGCGACGTAGGTCTGTTGGCTGCCATTGGCGTTTTTTCTGCACCATATCGCAGCCGACAAAACCCAGAAGTTTGTGGTTAGCGACCATACCAATGCAAATAACGGATTTTATGTCTTCGCGGTCAAACTCTGCTTTTTCGGCATTAGCTTCAGGGGGCAGCGTCTGGACATCATTAACAATGCAAACGTGGTTTTCTTTCATTTCTCTAAAAAACCAGGGTAAATCGTCAGCTTCGATTGCCTGCAGACTATCAATATGTGCCTGGTGACCGTCACGAACCCATTCATGGGTATTGGTCATGTGCTGAATATGGTCATCAAACTCAAATACGTAACAACGGTCTGCCTCTGTGTAGTCGCCAATAGCCGCAATAACTTCCTCAATACATTCGTAGGTTTCCGTGGGCTCACTGTTAATTAGGCGAGTTGACAATTCTGAGATGAGTTGATCAAAAGATACTTGCTTGGTTTTCACGTCCATGACTCATCCTTATTGCCTTTATGGTCAATAGTTAACCATATCGTCAGGTAAGCGTAAATTGTTATTTTTATGTTGTTCAAATTGAGGCTAACTAAAATAGAACTGCCATATATCCAGTACGACCGGTATAACAGAAAAGACCAGCAATAACGCCATGGAGATATTAAAAATTCTTTGTGCCCGGTGGTTGGTGAGTAATTGTCTCAGTCCGGCGCCGGCCACCAGCCAAACGCCCACACAGGGAAACGCCACCGCCAGAAAAGCGGCAGTTATTTCCATCACTTCTGACCAAAGCGTGCCTGCAACTGTGGTAAATGCTGCCACTGCGCCTGTTGCCATAACCCAGGCTTTGCCATTTACCCACTGAAACAAAACTGCCTGCCAGAAAGTTAATGGCTTACGGTCACCCTTTTCAATTGCCTTGGGAGTTTGTGAGCCAATGACCCAAGCCAGCCAAAGCAAATAGACAGTACCGGCAATTTTAATCATTTGGTGCAGAAGCGGGAACTGCTCCAGCACTGAACCAAAGCCCATACCAACCACCAGCACCATGGCCGGAAAGCCAAGGCAAATGCCGAGAAAGTGCGGCAGGCTGGACTTAACACCATAGTTCACGCCTGACGACATAATCATAATATTGTTGGGGCCCGGCGTAATAGTTGTCGAAAAAGCAAAGAAAAATACCGCAATAAAAATTTCCATTCTCTGATCCTTTTACTTCTTCTCTAAGGTTGGCGGCAGACCAAAATGTGCGATTAAATTCTGTAATTGTGCGTCATTGCCGCCATCTTCGCGCTTATCAAAGCAACCCGGCGGGAAAAGCACCCCGGCCCCACTGGTAAAAAACAGGCGCGGATCGGGACCCCGTACCTCTGTTTTCGGGTACCATTGCCTGTAGGGTCTTATTTCTCCGCTTGTTGCACGGCGTAAATAATGTGCCCGCCAACACAGAATCTCCTGATCATTACCCGTATACGCATTGACCAGAGTTGCCAGCCAGTTAGGTCGATAATAAATGTCATCATCGGCGGTCACATGAAAGGCATCGGGAAAGCTTTTAAGTGCCGGAAGTTTGGCAAAGCGTCCAGTTCTTCTGTAGCTTGTGTTGAAAGTACCATAGTACGTTCAAAGAAAGCGAATGCGAGGTAATGCTGAATGGCACTAAGAAGTTGGTTACAGCAAAGTAAAGAGTTCATATTGCGATTTGCGGTATCCAGTCCCGTTCCGGCTAGTTGGCTATATGATGTACCGGAGTCAACCGAAATTGAAGACCTGACCAGCACACCTGAACATATTGAAATTGTCAGTCACTGCTGGAACTATTCGCATTTATTTGTGTATCAGTTGAAGTCGCTGGTGGATAATGCCCCGGAGGACTTTAAAGTTACGCTGACCGGTTTTTATTGCGCTCAACAAAGGTGACTTACTACGCCGTAGTATAGGCCGTAATAAAGCTGCAAAAGAAACGAAAGCAGACTGGATTTGGTTTACCGACTGCGACTTACTGTTTGGGGAAAATACCTTCCCAAGCTTAAAACAGACCTTACGCAAAGAGTCCTGCGTTCTGGCGTTTCCGGAACAGGTTTCCCGAACTTCGTTATTGAGCGAAGAGCATGATGTTCTGTGTAATGGTAAAGAAACCTCAGTTGAAGAATGTTTGCAGCAGGCGGATGTTACCACCCACACCTTTTCAAAAGCCTCTGGCTCGGCGCAGATAGTTCATGGTGACACGGCACGCCGCTATGGCTATTGCGAGCAGATAGACTGCTATCAGCAGCCGAAAGACCGATGGGTAAAAACATACGAGGATCGCGCGTTTCGCTGGTTACTGGGTACGCACGGAAAACCATTAAACATTGAAGATGTATCGATAATTCGCCACGTAGAGAAGGGGCGCTATAAAAAGAACTCGACCTTCTCAGAAATGCGTAAAGCGAACCGTCAGACCAAAGACAAACTACTGGCTAAATAAGCGCGTCGATAAGTTGCTCTATAACTAGTAAGATAATTCCCTATTGATTAGGATGGATGTCTTACAGTAACCCTACAGGGAGAGCAGCGAGTGAGTGAATTGACCCCCGGCTTTATTGTCGCGCATGGACATCGGCTGGAAGACTTAACCGATGTGGCGGTTACATTCACCCAAAACTACCCGCTGGCGCCGCTGGAGCAGGAAACCGTACTGGTGCAGAGTAACGGTATTGCCCAGTGGCTCAAAATTAATTTAGCCCAGGCCAGTGGCATTGCTGCCATGATAGATGTCACCCTGCCGGCAAGGTTTCAGTGGCAGGCATACAGAGCCGTGCTCGGTGACGACATTCCCAAAACCTCTCCCTTTGATAAAGACCGCTTAACCTGGCGGCTAATGCGTTTGTTACCCGAGCTAATTGAGCACAACCCGCACTTTGCGCCACTCAAGCACTACACCTCCGACGACAACGACGGTCGCAAGCTGTATCAGCTGAGTGGGCGACTGGCCGATTTGTTTGATCAGTACGCGGTTTACCGTGCCGACTGGCTGGATAACTGGGTGCGTGGTCAGGACGTGTTGGAACACGGGCAACCCGTTGAAGCCGAACAGTTGTGGCAGCCGGAGTTATGGCGCGCTGTCAGCAACGATATTGGTATAGATGACTACTGGAATAACCGGGCGGAGCTGCATCAGCGCTTTATTGATACGGCAAAGGCGTTAACTGAACGTCCGGCAGGTCTGCCGCCACGTGTGGTGGTGTTTGGTATTTCCTCGCTGCCGCAGCAAATGCTGCAGGTACTGGATGCCATTAAGGGTTACACCCAAATTTTGTTGTGTGTGCATAACCCCTCGCAGTACCACTGGGCCGATATTGTCGATGGTAAAGAAGCCTTGCGGCAGGCGGTTAAAGCCTCTTCGCGCTTAAAACATAAACCGGAACTGCCCGATGACCCGAACGACGACGAGCTGCATCAGCTGGCGCATCCTTTGTTGGCGTCCTGGGGTAAGCAGGGCCGGGACTACATTCGCCTGCTGGATTTATACGACGAAACCCTGGCCAAACAGGAAGCGTTTAACACCATTAAACTGGAGCTGTTTGAGCCGCATAACACCGACCATTTACTCGCCCAGTTGCAGGACGACATTCTAAATCTGCGGCCGGTGCAGGAAACCCGAGAGCTTTGGCCTACGCCAAATGCAGGGGACAAGTCACTGCAGTTTCACGTGTGCCACAGCCCGCAGCGCGAGCTGGAAGTGCTGCATGATCAGCTATTGGACGCCTTTGCCAAAGACCCGGAACTCAAACCGCGCGACATTATGGTGATGCTGCCCGACGTCAACACCTACGCGCCCTACATTGATGCCGTATTTGGCCGGTATCATAACCGTTTTGGTGAGCGTGACCCGCGTGCCATTCCTTATACCATTGCCGACCAGGGGGAGCGTCACCAACGGCCGTTAATGATAGCGCTGGAGCTATTGTTGCAAGTTGACCAGCTGCGTTTTACCCAGACCGATTTATTCAATTTGCTGTCGGTTCCGGCGGTGCAGCAACGCTTTGATATGAGTGACGATGACTTGCCACAGTTAAAGCGCTGGGTAAAAGAAGCCGGCGCACGCTGGGGGCTGAATGCTGAGCAACGCGGGCAGTTTTATATGCCGGCAGCGGAAGAAACCAACAGCTGGTGGTTTGGCTTAAAACGCATGATAGCCGGTTACGCCATGGGTGATTTGGCCGACGTTGGTATAGAAAACGACTCACCCTGGGCCAATGTAGAGCCTTATACCGAAGTGGCCGGGCTAAGTGCCGCGCTGGTGGGCTGTTTGGCGGACGTAGTGCGCACGCTGGAACAATGGTGGCAGCGTGCGCAGGGTGAACACGCTTTACCGGAATGGGTCACTCAGGGCGAGTGGCTGCTGGAACAATTTTTCGAGGCCGAAGAAGACAGTGATCGCTTACTGTTAGCCAAGCTGGGTGACGAGCTGTATCAGCTGCGGGACATTTGCGTAGAAGCGGATAACGAATCACAACTGCGCCTTCCCATATTTAAAGACGCCTGGTTAGAGCGCGTGGACCAGCAGAACCTGAACCAACGCTTTTTGGCCGGGGCGGTGAACTTTGCCACCTTAATGCCTATGCGGGCCATTCCGTTTAAGTACGTGTGTGTGCTGGGTATGAACGAAAGTGATTACCCACGTTCAACACCGCGTGTGGACTTTGACTTAATGACCGACCGGTATCGGCCGGGTGATCGCTCCCGTCGTGATGATGACCGCTATTTATTCCTGGAAGCCATGCTCTCCGCCCGTGACTGTTTTTACTTAAGCTGGGTAGGCTACAGCGCCAAAGACAATAGCGAGCGCACGCCGTCGGTGCTGGTGGCGCAACTGCGTGACCACCTACATCAGGGTTGGGAAGTGGACATTGACGACCTGACGGTTGAGCACAAATTACAGACGTTCAACCCGTATTACTTTAACCAGGAAAACCCGGACTATTTCACCTATGCCAGTGAATGGGCACAGGCGCATCAGGGCTCGTTGGCTGCTACGAGCCGCACGGCTTCGGGAACCGCCGCGGACGACGAGCTGGAACGCACCCTGAGCATTAATGATATTAAACGTTTTATTGAAGAGCCCGCCCGCCTGTATTTTAACTGGCGGCTGGATACTTACTTCAGCCGCAACGGTGAAGACCTGGACGACAGCGAAGCCTTTGTGATGGATAACCTGCAAAGCTGGTCGTTAACCACGCGTCTGGTTGACTCGGGCAAGCGAGCGCTGCTGGCAGGGGCAGGCATTGAAGCCTCGCTGCTGAAAGAGCTGAACCGCATAAAGCGTGAAGGAGCCCTGGGTATTGGGGCTATAGCGGAGCAAAATGGGTTTCAGTTGCTGGAGCAGTCGCAGGAGATACTGGAAACCTATCAACAGAGCATTGCCGGTTACTCGGGTCTGAATGAGTTTCCGGTTGAGGTGTTTTTTGAGCACAGTGGGCTGACTATTGATGACACCCTAACCGGGCTGCATACCAATGAAAGCGGAGAGCGCCTATGGGTGGTTACCTCGGCCAGCAATATTGCTGCTAAAAACGGTAAAGGCATTAACAGCGGCGGCTGGAAACACGCCAGCGCGTATTACCTTGGTCTATTGTTATTGAATTTACAAAAGCCGACACGGCTTTTAATTGTGTCCAAAGGTGGTTGCCAGTTGCAGGTGGCGCCGGTGCCCGCTGAGCTTGCAGTGCAACAACTGGAACAAATACTGGAGCTAGTGGCTCTGTCAGCGCAGCAGCCGCAGCCCATGCATCTGGACGTAGCCATGACCTGGCTAAGCGCAATGGACAAGAACGGCCAGGACGAAATGCTGGCGCATGAAGCCGCCCGACAAAAATACGAAGAAGAAGGCTTTCAAGATCCGGCGCTGGTGACTAAAAGCGATTACTGCGGGCGCGTTGCCGAAAGTTACGAAGCCATTCAGGCATCACCGCACTTCCGCCGCTTTATGGACGAACTTTATGATCCCATGCGCTTAACCCTGGTGCCGGAGGACAAGTCATGAGCCAGTTACCGTCACATACCTCAGGGCATACGCTAGAGAACCCGCTCGATTTTCCGCTGAACAGCAGCCGCTTAATTGAGGCCAGCGCCGGTACCGGTAAAACCTACACCATTGCTGCGCTTTATGTGCGTTTGGTTATTGGACATGGCACACATAATGGTGCGGAAGAAACCGCGTTTGACCGCGAACTGGTGCCGAAAAACATTCTGGTCATGACCTTTACCAAAGCCGCCACCGAAGAGCTGAGTGACCGTATTCGCGCACGCTTAGCCGAAGCCGCAGCTTACTTCCGTGACCCGGAAGCCTTAGAAGGTGACCCCTTCTTAGCCAGCCTGCGGGAAGACTGCGCCGCGCAGGGGCAGAACTTGATGCATCTGGCGCGTTTGCTGGATTTAGCCTCACAGTCCATGGACGAAGCGGCGGTGAAAACCATTCACGGCTGGTGCCAGTCCATGCTAAAAGAACACGCCTTTGCCAGCGGCAGTTTGTTCAGTCAGGACGTTGAAACCGACAACGAAGAGCTGCGCCTGCAGGCCGCCGAAGACTACTTCCGGCGTTTTATTTACCCTGCGGATGCTGAACTCAGCGCCCGACTGCTGGAAGACTTTAAATCACCCGAAGCTTTGTTAGGGCTCACTTACAGTTTGAGCAAAAGCGGACAGGCACCGGTCAATGGTGACTTGCACAGCCTGCTGAAAGAAGCTGAAAGCGCGCATCAGCAACGAATGGTCTTTATAAAGCAGGAAGTTGCGCCTATTGTGCAGGAATTGGTTGATAAAACCTCACAAGCTAAGGGCGCGGCAACCAAACTTAAGCAATTTCAGAAATTTGCGGACTGGTGTGCCGACCATGACTTAGTTGAGCCCGACGCCACCGCGGCTAACTGGAAAAACATTAGCACTAACGAGTTACAGAAGTTTGCCGATGCCAAACTTGGCGGTATGCCACAAAGCTGGGCAGTTTTAGGTGAGCTGCAGGAGCGCATTAAGCGCAGCAAAGTACAGCAGCAGGAAGAGCTGGCTAAAGTAAAACAACACGCGGCTTTCTGGGTCAGTAGCCGCTTTGCCGAACTGCAAAACCAGCGCGCCGAAATGGGTCACGATGATATGCTGACGCGTTTACGGGACGCACTGAAAGGCCCCAGTGGTGAAGCCTTAGCTGCCGCTATTCGCAAGCAATATCCGGTGGCTATGGTAGACGAGTTTCAGGACACCGACCCGGTGCAGTACGAGATTTTTAACCGCATTTATAATTTGGCGGAGCCGCACCCAAGCACCGGTATTTTCCTGATTGGTGACCCCAAACAGGCCATTTACAGCTTCCGCAACGCCGATATATACACCTATTTGAAAGCCCGGCGTGATACCGAAGGCCGGCATTATAATCTGGCGCGGAACTTCCGCTCGTCGCAGGCCATGGTGGATGGCGTTAATGCGCTGTTTGAGCGCGCCGAAGAGCTGCCGAGCGGCGCGTTCCTGTTTAAAACCGAAGCAGAAAACCAGCTGCCCTTTAACCCAGTGGGTGCAAATGGGCTGAAGCGCACTTTCAAGCATTGCCTGTTATCCAGCAATTTAAAAACTGCACCGGCGCTGCTGTGGTCGGTGTCCGGCGAAGAAAAACGCAATAAAAATGACTTTTTCCGGGCTGCCGCGAACCATCACGCTAACTTGATTTCCTCCCTGCTTAATGACCCGCAGGCGGGCTATTACAACAGCGACGACAAGCTCGAGCAGCGCGTCAAAACCAGTGACATTGCGGTGCTGGTAAACAACTTTAATGAAGCCAATGCCATTAAAAAGGCGTTGAGCGATCGCGGGCTGAAAAGCGTTTATTTATCAGACAGGGAATCGGTATTTGCGCAGCGCGTTGCTAAAGACCTGCTGGCGCTGGTGAGTGCCTGCGCCGAGCCGCGCGACCCGTCGCTGATACGCAGTGCCCTGGCGACACAGTTGCTTGGTCTGCCGCTGAGTGAGCTGGAACATATTCACAGTCACGAACGCGAGTGGGAACAGCGAGTAGAACAGTTTTTAAGTTATCACGACCAGTGGCAGCGACAGGGCGTACTCGCCATGTTGCACAGCCTGCTGCACGACCATCAGGTGCCGGCTAAGCTGCTGGAAGACCGCATTCACGGCGAACGCCAGCTGTCCGACGTGCTGCACATTGCCGAGCTGCTGCAACAGCAAAGCCTGGTGCTGGACGGTATTCCGGCGCTGGTGAACCACTTTGCCGAACAGGTGAACGAACGCCACGGCTTTGGCAGTAACAGCCGCACTCAGAGTGACGAGCAGCAACTGCGCTTAGAAAGCGACGATGAACTGATAAAAATTATCACCATTCATAAGTCAAAAGGCCTGCAGTACCCGCTAGTGTTCATGCCTTTTGTGGCGTACACCCAGGCGGAAGCCTACCGGATAAAGCCACCGGCGGTGTATCACGATGAAAACGGTGAGCTACAGATATTGTGGTCAAAAGACGACGACAATAAACAGCGTTTGAGTAATGAGATCCTCGCCGAAGACTTACGTAAAATGTACGTGGCCGTTACCCGCGCGCAATACGCCACCTTTATTGCGCTGGAAGCGGTGAAAGAGCATCGCAACAATCCGCTGTTCTATTTGTTGAACGGTGGCGAGTCATTAACCGATGAGCTGTACAACGAAGTCAGCGAACGTTGGCAGCAGGCGCCACACACGCAGTTAACGCGACTGGAAGACGACGAGCCTTTAGTCCGTGCGCTGGAGCAGGAGCAAACAAGGCCCAAACTGACACCGCGCAGCATGCCTGCAGGCCGTAAGCTTGAACGTTGGTGGGTGGCCAGCTACAGCGCGCTGAAGTACGAAGGTGCGGTGACAAAAAGCGTGCAGGCACCGCAGTCGCCCGATGAAATGAACCTGTTGGACGAGCGCGACGATGACGCAGAAGTCGCCAGTGTCGCCGAGCCAAGCCCGGACAGCATTCATCATTTACCCAAAGGCGCCGGGCCGGGTACCTTTTTGCATAACTTGTTGGAAGAGTCGGCCAATATCGGGTTTGCGCAAATAGCAGGTGACGCCGCCGAGCGTACCGAGCTGGTAGAGGGCTTTTGTGTCAGCCCGTATTGGCAGGAACACCAAAACAGCCTGGAGCATTGGCTGGAGGCCTATTTGCACAACCAATTCCCCATTAACGGTAGTGGTGACCGCATTAGTTTAAGCGCGCTGGAGCAATACAAAGCTGAGCCGGAATTCTGGTTCGGCGCCAGTGAAGTTAACGCACAAAGGCTGGATGCTCTGGTTCACGAACACATTCTGCCGGGGCACGAACGCCCGGCACTGGAACCTAATGTGCTGAACGGTATGCTCAAAGGCTTTATCGATTTGGTGTTTGAGTACAACGGCAAATATTACGTGGCGGACTATAAGTCCAACTGGCTGGGCGAAGACGACCACGCTTACACCGAACAAGCTATGCGCGAGAAAATTCTGCACAGCCGTTATGACCTGCAATACGTCATTTATACGCTGGCGCTGCATCGCCTGTTAAAAGCGCGGCTAGGCAGTGACTACGACTATGACACTCATGTAGGCGGTGCCGTGTATCTGTTTTTGCGCGGGCATAGGGCGGAGACCGGCGGGGCATTTTGTGACAGGCCGCCACGGGAACTGATAGAGAAGCTGGACGCACTTTTTGCGGGTAAGAACCTTTCAGATAAGGAGTCGGTATGACAGAAGTAACCTCAAACACCTTATTTGATGCCCTGCGTGAGTGGCGTGATGCCGGCTGGATACGCTCAATAGACCTGGCCTTTGTGGAGTTCTTGCAGCAAGCCGGCGAGACGCGCAGTGGGGTATTACTGGCCGCCCTGTGCGCCTCGCACGAAGCTGGCCGCGGGCATACCAGTATTGATATAAAGGCGTTGCAGAGTGAGCCCGAAAGCGTACTGAATTTACCACCCGAAAACCGCTATTCACCAAATTGCGATACTCCCAGTGCGTTGTTCCGTCAGTTTGGTACCGATGTTGAAGCGGCATTAACCCAAAGCCATTGTGTAGATGCCGACGGCAAAGGAAATCAGCCGCTGGTGTTAAGCAGCGGCAAACTGTATTTGCGCCGCTACTGGCAATACGAAGCCTTTATAGAAAGCGACTTGCAGGCACGTATGAGCGATCGCCCGGTTACGAATGACGACTTACTGAAAAGTACTTTGACGAAGCTGTTTGCCCGGGCTGACGACGAAAAAACGGATGAGATTAACTGGCAGCGCGTTGCCTGTGCCAATACCGTGCGCAACCGTTTTAGCGTAATAACCGGGGGGCCCGGCACCGGTAAAACCTACACCGTAGTGCGCTTGCTAACTGCGTTGCAGCATCAGACCTTATTCCTCGGCTTGCCGCCGCTGCGCGTATCGCTGGCTGCGCCTACCGGTAAGGCCGCCGCGCGGCTAACCGAATCCATAGAAAGCGAGCTGAATACACTGCGGGGTGATGCAAAGCTCGCTACCTTAAAAGACGCCTTAGACTCCATAAAACCCGAAGGTAAAACCCTGCACCGCTTACTGGGGGTAAAACCGAATTCGCGGGCGTTTAAACACCGCGCCGACAACCCGCTGCGCACCGACGTTGTGATAGTCGACGAAGCCTCAATGATAGACATTGAAATGATGACCGCGCTGCTAAAAGCCACACCCAAAAACGCGCGGCTGGTGCTTATTGGTGACAAAGACCAGCTAGCTTCCGTAGAAGCCGGCGCCGTGTTGGGCAACCTCTGTGAAGGCGCTGACCAAGGCCACTACCGCACAGAAACCGCCCAGTGGCTGCAGCAAGTCGCCGATACACCGGCCTTCCCAAGCGACTTAATTGACGACAACGGCGAGCAACGCCTGCAACACGTCGTGAAATTCCGCAAAAGCTATCGCTTCAAAGGACCTATTGCCGACCTGGCTAACGCCATTAACCGACAAGACAACGCCGCAACAAAACAGGAACTCGAAAAAGCCAAAAACGCCGATGAAGACTACCCCGTCAGCTTGTACGAAGTCAGCAGCCTAGACGATCCAGCCTTCGAAGCTTTGGTTAAACGTAACCTGACGACTTCGGGTAGCCTGACGTTCCACGTCAGGAACAATACCGAAACCACCACCGATGCCAACAACATCAACGATATCGCTCAAGAAGCCCTACAAAACCTAAGCAACTTCCAAATCTTGACCGCCCTGCGCGAAGGCCCCTGGGGCGTAAAAGCCGTTAACCAAAAAGTCGGCGACATACTCGGCGTAAACGCCAACACCTGGTACGAAGGCCGCCCCGTTATGGTCACTAAAAACGACTACGGACTGAAGCTGAACAACGGCGACATTGGCCTAACCTTTAAAGACCCAGAACACGGCCACCTGCGCGTCGCCTTTCCCGACCAGACCAACAAATCTGAAAATAAAGGCGTGCGCTGGGTACTGCCCAGTCGCCTCACCCACATAGAAACCGTGTACGCTATGACTGTGCATAAGTCTCAAGGCTCCGAATTCAAACACACCGTCATGGTCCTGCCCGACCACGACAGCCCTGTGCTAAGCAAAGAACTGCTGTATACAGGGATTACTCGGGCTAAAGAGCGGTTGAGTTTGGTGGGTAGTAAACTATTTAGCCAGGGAGGCAAGCGTGTCTAATTTACACCGTGGCATTTATGACTTGTTGCAAACTTCTACTGTTAAGGATGGGTTATCTGAACAGGACGGTCATCTTGTTTCTGATTTAGAAAGTCTAAGCCTTGAAGTTAGCCATAATCGTTTAGTGGAGTCATTGTCAGAACAACTTTCGCGTGTGCTAGCGGCAGTGGGAGAAGGTGAAAAACTAACTAATAACGAAAAACTGAGTCAACAAGTTGAGCTTTTAAACGGGCTACTTCAACACGCTCGCAGTGCGCTTAAAGATGCGACTGCTGCTGAAATTATTGACGAGTTTATCTCTCCTCCTCAAGTGTTGCGATCGCTTTACCGAAAAGGTGAGCAGCCAGAACTGCCTCAAATTGGGCTAGCACAGCCGTGGCTATTTACCGCGGGAAAAGACTCACCAGCTTTGCTTAATGAACTCATTGCAGAGCTATCCAGTTGCAACCATGTAGATATTCTAGTTAGTTTCATTACAGTCTCTGGTGTCCGAAAAATTCATGATGTTTTAAAGCAAATTACAGCGACTGACGCGACCGGAAAAAGTAAAACGTCGATTCGTGTACTTACCACGACATATATTGGCGCTACAGAGAAAAACGCGTTGGATATGCTCGCTAAGCTTCCTAACTGCGAGGTTCGTATCTCTTTAGATGGACGGCGGACTAGACTTCATGCAAAGGCCTGGATATTTGAACGTAAGACAGGTTTTGGTAGCGCTTATGTGGGCAGCGCCAATTTATCTGGAGCGGCCTTAATGGGCGGATTAGAGTGGACTGTGAAGTTCACAGAACGAGGGCAAGAGAATCTCTATTCGAGAGCAAAGGCACACTTTGAGACCTTATGGGAAGATGGAGAATTTCAACCTTATGATCCGAATGATCGCGAGCATGTTGACGCACTAGAGCAAGCCTTAATTCGAGAGTCTGGTGGCAAGTATTCACTTGAGCATGTCACCACAACGTTTTTTGATATTACCCCAAAACCGTTTCAATCGGATATTCTTGAGCAACTAGATAATGAAAGGGCACACGGGCGCTATAAAAATTTGTTGGTTGCTGCCACAGGGACAGGGAAAACAGTCATGGCGGCGTTTGATTACCGCCGAATTTGTGAACAGGAGAAAGGAAGACCTCGATTATTATTTGTTGCGCATAGAGAAGAAATTCTTAGTCAGTCATTAATGACTTATCGGCAAATACTAAAGGACTCGAACTTTGGCGACCTATTAACAGGGCGACATAGACCTCAACAGTATGACCACTTATTTGCCACCATCCAGAGTCTACGTTCGCAAGGGATCTTAGAGCGTTTCCCGGAAAACCATTGGCAAGTTGTGGTCGTTGATGAATGTCACCATATTGCGGCGCAAAGTTTTGATGACGTTGTGTCTCGTATGCAGCCGAAATACCTACTTGGTTTAACAGCGACGCCCGAACGTGCGGATAACAAAAACGTACTAGCGTATTTTGATTCTCGTCCAGATGGCTCCCCATCAGTACAAATGCGGCTTTGGAATGCGTTAGACCAGCAGTTGTTGGCTCCATTTGAATATTATGCCTGTGACGATGGACAAGACTATCGTGATGTTAACTGGGCCAATGGGGATGGACGTACAGATCTTCATAATATTCTCTCTGAAAATTACGTGCGCGCGCGCAATGTTATTCGAGCATGGTCCGAAGTTGTTAATACGGTAAGTGACTCAAGAGCGTTAGCATTTTGCGTTGATGTCGAACACGCAAGATTCATGACGCAACAGTTTAACAAGGCAGGGATTTCTGCTGCACTGATTTATGGTGAAAGCTCTAGAGACGAGCGATTGTCGTTACCTAAAAAGCTGGCTAACAAGGAAATCAATGTCCTTGTGACGGTCGACCTTTATAACGAAGGCGTCGATTTGCCTTTTGTCGATACGCTTTTATTATTAAGACCTACTCAAAGTGTCACTTTATTTCAGCAGCAAATAGGGCGCGGATTGCGTTTACATCCCGAAAAAGATAGTTGCCTAGTTCTAGACTTTGTCGGTCAACACCGAGCAGGATTTCGTTTCGACGTGTTATATGGAGCTATCACAGGTTTAACGCGAAACGAAGTATTTGAAGGTGTTAAAAATGGTTTTGGAAAATTACCTAGCGGTTGTTATTTACAGTTACAAAAACAGGCACGCGAGTCTGTTTTAGGAAGTTTGCGCGAAGCTATAAATCAAAGATGGAACCAGCTTCGAAACGAACTCAATCACTTTGCTCGAATAAAAGGCCGTAGCCAAGTTGGACTGTCAGAGTTTTTAACGGAACAACAGTTAGAGCTCACTGATATTTATCGAGGAAATGGCAACAATACGGGATGGACAAACTTACAGCGGGCAGCCCAACTGTTGCAAGGCGAAGCCAATGATGTGGAAACCTATTTTAGTCGTCGCTTTATTAGCTTATTGCATATTGATGATCCAGAGTATTTGCAGTTTATTCAGAGAATATCAGAATCCAGTCGCCCGGTTAGTCTGAGCCAACGAGAAAAGCTATACGCGCAGATGTTGGCCTATCAAATAGATGGGCAAAATAGGCAAGTCGGGAGCGGCAAAGCATTTATTCAGCGACTGCATGATGAATCGGAAGCATGCGGTGAATTAAATCAGCTATCGCGATATCTTGATGCGAAAACAAACTATGTATTTCACGACTTACCAGGGCTAGAACATACAGCGTTAAAACTTCATGCGTCCTATCAAATACGCGAAATACTCACTGCAGTTGGTTTTCTAAGTGAAGATCATCGTGCCCCATTCCAAGCAGGGGTATTGCGTTTGCAAGGTAGGAAAGTGGAGCTGCTATTTGTTACCTTGGACAAAGCAGAAGCGTTGCACGAAGGTGTTGCCTACAATGATTATGCAATAAGTCGCGATAAATTCCATTGGCAGTCGCAAAATACCGCTTCTTCGAATACTCCAACGGGTCGTCGCTATATTGAGAGTGATACTAATGGTTGGCAGTTCCAATTATTTGTAAGAGAGAATAAGCAAAAAGCTTACAAAGCTTGTGGGCCTGTGACGTTTATTGACAGTCACGGAGAGCGACCAATGAATATAACTTGGGAGTTGAAAAACAAACTTCCAACTCGGCTTTATCAAGCATTTAGTGTGTTGCGGTAGGGATAGCCTACCGTATCGCTTAGATCTAGCAGCTCCCCCAATTGCCCCCACCCCAAAATAGCTCTAATATGCCCCCACGACAAAGTAACTTATTGATCTCATGCCTCTTTCCTTTAAAAGCCTAACCCGTTCATTTGCCTGTCTGCTCGTTCTATTCACCGCTGCCAGCGTGCATGCATCCGAAATCTTCACTATGGAATCTAAGCTCCTTGATGAAGGAGTCACGGCGAGGCTTGCGTTACCGGAAAGTTATCACCATTCAGACAGTTTTCAGTATCCGGTGCTGCTGGTTATGGACGGTTCAACGCAGTTTGAGCACATAGCGGGCAACGTTAATTTTTTAAGTACGTTTTCTATTGTTCCGGAAATGATTGTTGTTGGGGTCAGTGCGAGGAACCGCTTAAAGCGCTTTACTCACACCAAAATGGAAGCCTACGCTGACCGCTCTGGCGGTGCCGAGCAGTACACCCAGTTTTTGCGCAATGAGCTGATGCCGGCGTTGCAGAAAAAGTACAGAGTGTCGCCTTATACGGTGGTTACTGGGCATTCTCTGTCAGGGCTCTATACTAGCTATCTGGCTACTCACCACTCAGATTTTATCAATGCTGCAATATCGGTCAGCCCAAGCCTTTGGTGGGATGACTTTGCGCTTATAAAAGACATAAAAGTGGCAGAGCAAGAGGCAGAAAAACAGGCGGTACGTTGGTTTGTCAGTATGGCGAATGAGCCTAACGAAATGGCCGAGAGCTATGAGCGTTTATTGAACGTGCTTGAAGCGAAGCCGGAATCGGCTTTTAACTGGGAGTCAAAGCAGTTCCCCAACGAAACCCATGACAGCACGCCACTAATTGGTAATGTCGAGGGACTTAAATCCGTTTTTCGAGGGTTTAACGCGGTGCCGAACATCGAAATTAAGTCGCTGGAGCAGTTGCAGGCATTCTACGCTGATTACGAAAAAGCGGTGGGTTACGACTTTCCTATGTCGGTTCAGCAATACAACGTGTATGGCTTAAAGGCCGCTTATGAAGGTCAAGTTGACTGGGGACAGGCTATTTTGGAGAAAGGCGTTGAGGTATTCGGCCAGTCCGAGATTTTATGGGACAGCCTGGCAACGGTTTATTCAATGAATGACAACAACGAAAGTGCGTTAAAGGCCTCGAATAAAGCCGTGCAGTTCGCACACGAGCATCAGTCAAAGTACATCAGTGAAATTGAAGCGCAGAATAGTGATTTGAAAAAACAGACAGAAAATTAAATTGTACATATTTATGTATATTATTTTGTTTGTAATTTCGTGTGTTTTGTGGCTATAATTTAGTCAATAGGTATAAAAGTGGTGAGGTAAAGTATGAACACACAAACTATATTGGCTGAAAAAACGGTATCTGCCAGTGATGTGCGCAAGCACCCCTGCCAGTATTTTGAAGCTGAGCCTGTGGCGGTACTTTCCCACAATAAAACCGCTGGTTACATGGTAGGTGCTGAGTTATTTGAAGCTATGGTGCGCCAGTTGGAAGCCTGTAACCCTAAAGTAGAGTCCCTTTTTAGGCCGACGACAGCGCGGCTAAAGGCTATTAGTGCCGAAGCAGAGAAGCTTTTAGCTGAAGCGAAAAAGTCTGATCTGGATGACTTTGAAGAGTGATTCGGGTTTTTAAAAGCAAACAGATTCGTCAGCAATTAACTGATATTGAACTGGATGCATTAGTAAAAGACTTTAAGCGTTATAAAAGTGGTGAGGGCGTGCCTGACCTGTTCGGGCGCGATGAACGTTACGATCATCCAGATACTTTTCCGGTTCTTCGTGACAACGAAGTAATGCATTTGCATCTACAAGATCCCGATGAGCCTTGGCCTTTGCATTGCATTCAGTTTGCTAAGAAAAGTGATACGCACTTAGTCTATTGTCCGGCAGCGATGACGCCCAACTGCTATTTGCTTATGATAATTCTTGATCCTCCTGCTCACAACAAAGCATGGAGCAGTGCGGTTATGCTCCCGTTGGGCACAATGGCTGAAAAGTTCAGGAATAAGTATTAAACCTGCCGCAGCACATCTAAAATTCCCTGGTCTTTCGCTTTTTCTTTTGCTGATACATCAAAATAGTCGTTGGCTTTTACTCTATCTTCCCAAAACTTCACAAAATCCATAGGCTCATCCGGGTCTATCTGCTGAGACTCTGGCGTAAAGGTTTTGTGTAGGCTGGTTTTGGAGATTTGAAAACTCATCGCGCTACGCTGTTCATGAGTAATAACGCCGGCTTCAAACAACTGGCTGGCTAGTTCGCTCATGTCGTTAGGCGAAATCTTACGCGCATTAAAGTTTTCAGTTATTGCTATGGGAATATTGGACTGGCTGCTGTTATTGCCTTCTTCGGCCTGGCGACGCATAGCATCTTCAAATAGCTGATCGCGCGCTTCCATCAGGCTGTTAAGTTCGTCTTTTTCTTCTTTAGTCAGGCTGGATTTACTCTCAAGCTCTTCTATCTTTTGCTCAATTTCTTCCAGATGCCCGGTATCAACACCCATACGATTCAACAATATGCTGCGGTAGGCATTGTCTATCAGTGACCCACGGTCTTGTTCCGGCGCAATGTCCCTGTTGCCAGGTTCCTCAGCTCTATTACTTTGGGTCGTTGTTGTCGTCGGATAACTCGCGTTATTACTCACAGGGTTCATATTCATGGCTTTCCCTTATCCAAAATTGGCATTGCCGGGTGGCAATGTTTTGCCTGTCTAGTGCGTTATTCGCGTTTATGGATAGGGGGTAGCAAGAGGTGTGCCAGTAAATCAAAGGTTGTCAATTGACAACTTTCGGGGGGAACTATATTCTTCTGTTACTGAGATGATTAAAGGAGATGACGACAATGAATGAATATGATTTTACGCTGAAGTTTGTCATCCCTAAAGACTTGAAGACAGATGATCTTAGCAGCCAGATTTTCGCCGGCGGATGTGATGATGCAATTATTGGCGTGGGAGTTGCGGGTCGATTGGCGTTAAATTTTGTACGTGAATCAAATAATGCAACAGAGGCAATTCGCTCTGCGTTATCTGATATTCAAAAAATAATCCCTCAGGCTAAGCTAGTTGAAATAGGCCCGGATTTGGTTGGCTTGTCAGACGCTGGTGAGCAACTCAATATGAGCAGGCAATATCTGAGAAAAGTACGGGATCAGGAATTGGAGAAGTTTCCACTACCGGTGCATGAGGGCAACCCGTCACTTTGGCATTTGTGCCACCTGCTTGAATATTTCCGTCAGGAAAAGCTACGCGATATTCCAGAATGTGAAATTGAACTAGCGAAAGCCGCTATGACACTTAATTACGAGCAACAGAAGCGGCGGGTTTATTAGGTTTAAAAGCCGCCGATCCCTCAAGCCTGCTGATAAGGCTTAGCGTGAGGTTTCAGGCGTTTTACATTTTCAGCTTCTTGTTCGTATGCCCGGTGGCGTACGTCCCAGATTTCGACGGCGTGCTGAATGTTCAACCAGAATTCTGGGGTGTTACCCAAAGCGGCAGCTAATTTAATAGCCATAGGTGCGGTCAAGGCTCCTTTGTCATGAACAATTCGGCTGAGCGTGTTTCTGTGCACTCTCATGGCATCAGCGAGCTCTTTTATTTCAATGTTCATCGGTTCAAGAAACTCGGTTATTAGCATCTGGCCAACGGATACCGGGCGACGTTTTGTGTCTCTCATAATTATCCTTTTTAACTTTGGTAAACGTGTGGATCCAGGTATGTATCTTGGGCGATACCGTCTTCCCAGTGGAAAATAAGTCGATACTGTTTGTTAACCCGGATAGAACAACACCCCGAAAGTTTTCCTTTTAAATATTCGAAGCGATTACCTGGGGGAACCCTTAAATCTGACTCCTGCGTTGCAGCATCCAAAATTTCGAGCTTCCTGAAGAGCGCTCCTTTGATGATCTTTGGTATTTTCTTGTGGCTGATATCATCTTCGTAGAATCGTTCTAGCCAATCGTCCCTGAATTTAACGGCCATGGTTTACTGATCACTTTGTATTTATTCTATGCACAACAGTATTGTGCGTCAAGTTGGTGTATTTATACTAAATTTGAGTTCTTAAACTATCAATTGGTAAGGCATTGATATAAATGTCTTACATTGGCGGTATTAAAACTGGGCAAACCCGCAAAAATTTGTTTTGCTGTGGTTATAGGAAACCAAAAACGAATGGACTGATATGCACCAACGCCGCTCAGGAAAAAACACGACCTTTAATGCCGCTACGCCGGACAGCGATGCTCAGCGTGACCGGGCGCGTATTATTCACTCGTCGGCGTTTCGTCGCTTGCAGGCAAAAACTCAGGTGCTGGGTGTGGGCGAGAGTGACTTTTACCGCACACGCTTAACGCATTCTATGGAAGTGGCTCAGATTGGCTCGGGCATTTGTGAGAAGTTAAAGCAAAAGTATGCCAACAACGACGCTATTTCGACGCATATCCCGTCTTACTTTCAAATTGAAGCCATTTGTCTGGCGCATGATATTGGTCACCCGCCGTTCGGGCACGGTGGCGAAGTGGCGCTGAACTATCACATGCACAGCAGCGGTGGTTTTGAAGGGAACGGGCAGACGCTGCGTATTATTTCAAAGCTGGGTGAATATTCCGACCACGACGGTCTGGATTTAACCCGGCGCACTTTGTTGGGTGTGCTTAAATATCCGGTTTTGCATAGCGAAGTTAGTACTCGCTCACTTTCTGCCGAAGATCATCTAAGTGCTTTTAAACCGCCCAAATCTATTCATGACGACGAACAAGATGTGCTGGACTGGATACTGGAACCGCTGACTCCCAAAGACAAAGCGACTTTTCGCTCCACTAAAACGAAAGGTGGCAAAACCAAAGCGCAGTATAAAGCTTTTGATACCTCCATTATGGAACTGGCAGATGATATATCGTACGGCGTGCACGATTTAGAAGACTCATTGGCACTGAACCTGGTAACCGAAAAGCAGTGGCGTGAAGACGTACTGGCTGTGCTCGGCGATAACAGCGTCATTATACAGAAAGAACGGTTTTACACAGAAGCGCTTTTCTCAGGCCAAAGCCGGGCGCGTAAGCACGCAATTAGTAAACTTGTCGGTCATTTTGTGGAGGCGATTGAAGTCACAGAACAGAACCTGTTTGAATCGCCCTGGTTAGATCTGCAGGCCCAGTTGCCTGAGCACATTGAACATACCCTGCAAGCGTTGAAGGACTTTGTGTTTAAGCATGTTATTCGTAGCTCTTCGGTGCAGGTGCTGGAATACAAAGGCCAGATGATGATACTGAAGCTGTTTCAGGTACTGAGCGAAAACCCAGAGCAACTACTGCCTGGCTCTACTTTGCAAAAGTATAAAAACGCAGAAAACCCCAAACGCGTTATTTGCGACTATATTTCAGGTATGACGGACAACTACGCAACCAAGCTTTACAGTAAATTGTTTAGCCCGGACACCGGCTCTGTATTTGATAAGGTTTAATCATGAACGTTTATATCATGCTGCTTATAGCCTGGGGAGCCGGCTTAATGGCGGTTTTCGGCGGTTTTTTAGCGCACGTTGAAGGCAAAGCCAATACGACCGTTAAGAAAGAATTCGTACACGGTGTTACGGCATTTGGTGGTGGCATTTTAATGGCCGCCGTGGCTTTTGCATTAGTGCCAGAGGGAATGAAAGAGTTAAATGCCTGGCAACTGACAGGGTTATTTGCCGCTGGCGGCGTTACTTTTTGCCTTGTTGATGCTTGGTTGCAAAAGCATGAGGGCAATGTCTCACAATTTATGGCGATGGTGCTCGACTTTGTGCCTGAAGCGGTTTCTCTCGGGGCTGTGTTTGCCATTAATCCAAAAATGGGCATTCTGCTGGCTATTCTCATTGCCGCGCAAAATTTCCCGGAAGGGTTTAACGCCTATCGTGAATTAAAAACTGCAAAGTTAACAACAAAATCAGCTCTACTGGGTTTATTCGGTGTGTCCTTTTTCGGTCCGCTGGCAGCAATAATGGGTTACTGGTGGCTGAGCGATGCACCACAAATTACAGCGATGATCATGAGTTTTGCTGCAGGTGGTATTCTATATCTGGTGTTTCAGGACATTGCGCCACAGGCTCGTATGCGCAGGCACTGGACGCCGTCGCTTGGCGCTGTATTTGGCTTTATTGTTGGCATGTTGAGTAAACAATTACTTGGGTAACATAAAAAGGGCGCCGTATTGGCGCCCTTTGAGTTTAACGAGTAGTTTTAATTAGAGAATAAACTTATTCCCATTCAACTAACAGGTCTACGCCTGAGTAGTTAGTGTAGCCTTTAAGGCTAATGTACCAACGGTCTTCAGCCGGGCTGTCTATATTACAAGTTTCGTTATTACCTGAACGGTAAGGGCGGCACTCGTAGTTTGACTCGGTTGGCTGGCTGCCCTGACGAACATAAAGGTCAGCGTCGCCGCTTCCACCAGACATGGTTACGTCAAGTGATGACATGCCCGCAGGAATATCTACGTAGTAGTGAGTCCACTCGCCGCTGTTGCCAGATAGGTCAGTAGCAGAAGCAGAGTCACCTCCGCCGCCAGTGCTAGGTTCTGTGAACGAACCAGTCAGGTTCAGACCAGAGAAGCTAGAGTAAGCATTGACCATGACATAGTAAGTACCGGCTTGTACGTTAGAAATAGTACAGCTTTCGGTATTACCGCTTTGGTATGGACGACAGTCGTAGCTAGACTGAGTTGGCTCTGAACCGAAACGAACGTACAGGTCAGCATCGCCTGAACCGCCGTTAATGTTAAAGCTTAAGTCAGTTGCACCGGCTGGAACATCTAAGGTGTAGTACAGAGAGTCACCTGTTGTAGCGGACAGGTTGCTAACGGTTTGACCGTTCGTCAGTTCGTTGCCTGTTGGTGGCTCTGGATCTCCACCGCCGCCACCTGAGCCGTCACAGCCATTAGCGTCGATGTAGTCAACAGCGTCTTTGGTTTGTGCCAAACCGTAACCGAACTTAACGTCACGTCCTGCTGCACCTAAGTCCTGTGCTGTGGTGTTAAGAACGCTACGGATTTCCTGTGCGGTACAGGTTGGATGATGTGACCAAACTAACGCTGCAACACCAGCTACGTGAGGTGACGCCATAGACGTACCGCTCATGGTGCCGTAGTTACCTTGCTGGCCAGTGCCTTCTGGGTAAGTTGAAAGAACATCAACACCCGGGCCTGCAATTTCAACCTGGCTGTTTTTCTGTGAGAAAGACGCCAGGTTTTTACTGCTGTCTACTGCCGCAACTGAAACAACGGCGTTGTAAGACGCAGGGTAAGACATTGGGTCTGTTTCGCTATAAGCTGAACCGTCGTTACCAGCAGCTGCTACAAGCAGAACGCCCTGGTTATGAAGGTCTTGCATAGCGCTTGCTTCGGTCTGGCTTGATCCGCCACCACCTAAGCTCATGTTAACGACGTCTGCGCCGTTATTAGCACAAGTTTCAATCGCTGAAACCAGTGAAGATGAATAACCCCAGCCGCTTGAGTTAAATACTTTTACAATGTGCAGGTTAGGGTTGCTGCCAATAACGCCACGAACGCCCAGGCCGTTATCTAAAGCGGCAATAGTACCAGCAACGTGTGTGCCGTGAGGGCCACCATTATCATGCCAGTTACCTGTGCCGCTATCGTTAGTACCGTTGATGGTGCCGCCTCGTGTACCCATGTCTTCGTGCGGCAGCTCTAAACCTGAATCGATAACACAAATTTTCTTACCGCCGGCAGATGCAGCTGCAACGCTGTCATCAACTAAGTCAGCCTGAACCTGGCCGATGCCGTAAGGTACGTCTTGAGCCATGAAGCGACGTTTTTGGTCAACTTCAACGTATTCAATGTTAGGGTTTTTCTCAAGGCGCTTTTTCTGTTTTTCGGTAAGTTCAGCAGCAACTGCCAGGTTATGGCGCATGCTGAGTTTTACTTTACCGCCGGCTTTTTTGACCATGTTGTTTGCGCGAGATATCGCAAGTTCAGAACGGCCACGGTTCCCCATTTTCTGTACGGCGTTACCATTATTCTTAAATTTAATAATGTACCGTTGTGGAGCGGCGCTTTCGATTTGCTTCTGGTTGTCAAGTAGTGGCTGAGCTTGAGAATGCTCAGGTGGTTTTGCAAAAGCAGATGAAACCGACACTGCCAAAGCAGACAGTGTAAGAACACTTAGTTTATTCATAACGTAATATTCTCTTTTTGTTTTTATGTGGACTTCAAGGAGTCCTTCAAAGAAGGCAGCAGAGGATACGTCGTTTGGCTGCACGAAAATGACGTCGTTTGACATCATTTGTTGCATTTAATAACAAAAAATAAACGATTTAAAGGATGAGAATGTAAAGATTGTTTAAAGATTTTACAAAATTCCAACATATGTAGCGTTATAGCCTAGGTCTGATATGGCCATTGAGGTATTTGCAGGTTTCAGGATTTTTCGTTCGATAAACGGGTGAATACGTGATCACCCCCGCCTGTTTGAGTTATAATTCGCACAAATTTCAGCCGCGAAGAGAGAGTTATGGCTAGAAACAAGAAAGAATCCATTGTTTTAGAGACGCCTACGGGCTCTGACCATGTGCTGCTGCACTCTTGCTGCGCACCTTGTTCAGGTGAAGTAATGGAGCGTATGGCTGAAGCGGGCATTAAGTTTACGATTTTCTTCTATAACCCAAATATTCACCCTGAAAAGGAGTATTTGCTGCGTAAAGAAGAGAATATTCGCTTTGCAGAAAAGCTGGGTGTGGACTTTATTGACTGTGACTACGACACCAAAAACTGGTTTGAGCGGGTGAAAGGCCTGGAGTGGGAACCTGAGCGTGGTGAGCGTTGCAGAGTATGTTTTGATATGCGTTTTGAGCGTACGGCGTTGTATGCGCATGAAAACGGCTTTGACACCATTACCAGCTGCTTAGGTATTTCACGCTGGAAGAATATGGAACAGATTAACGACTGCGGCCAGCGTGCGGTTGCGCGTTATCCCGGCCTGCACTACTGGACTTTTAACTGGCGTAAAAAAGGTGGCTCTGCCCGTATGGTAGAAATTGCCAAGCGTGAGCGTTTTTACCAGCAGGAATATTGCGGCTGCGTTTACTCATTACGGGACACCAACCGCTGGCGCCTGCAAAATGGCCGCGACCGTATTCAAATTGGTGTTGAGTACTACACTCCTGAATAAACTCCCCCATAAAAAAGCCCCGAACGCTGGGAAGAAAGGCGTCCGGGGCTGCACGTGAAACTTACTAAGTCTTAAAAGTTATAACGGAAGTTCGCCATAACCGTGCGTTGCTGGCCGTAGAAACAGTCACCGCGCGCGCCACACGAGGTAATCACTGTTCTGTCTGTCAGGTTGTCAACATCCAGGCTTAAGCTGTAGTTATCCCAGTCGTAACCAATCATGGCGTCGAACACCGTGTAACTTGGCGTTTCTAAGTACAGTGGGTTGCCGTTATATACCACGTTACCGTCAGAGGTGTTCCCTACATAGCGGACGCCGGCACCAACTTTAAAGCCATTCCAGTTGTCCGGACGGTAAGTTCCCCAAACAGAAGCTTGATGATCAGGAGTGGCTGACAGTGGCTTGCCGACTTCAGATGAGATGTTGCTCTTGCTAACAGCCGCGTCGGTGTAGGCATAGCTGGCGTAAACGTCCAGAGAGTCCCAGGCAAGTTGCGCTTCAAACTCGACACCTTCAATCTCTACTTCGCCTATTTGTACTTGGCCGTCCGGGTTTGGTGCATCAGCATCGTTTACCGGAGTTGCCCGGTTCTCTTCGGTAATTTTATAAGCGGCAATGGTTAACAGGTGCTCTGTACCCTGAGGCTGGTACTTAATACCGGCTTCCCACTGTTTACCTTCTAATGGTACATAGGGATTTTCGTACGCATCCCGGCCAATAAGTGGAGAGAAAGACTCGCTGTAACTAAGGTATGGAGACAAGCCTCCGTCCATAAGGTACATGAAGCCCAGGCGACCGGTTGTCGCATACTGAACGGTAGCGCTTCCGTCTTCAGGATTATTGGTAGCGCGGTCGCGACGTAAAGCGGCTGAAATTAACCATTTGTTGTCTATACGCATGTTGTCCTGCACATACACACCCGTTTGCTGGCTAGTTAAAGAGGCATAGTCAACAACATCGGATTCAGTCGGCAAACCAGTTGCCTGGCCGTACACTGGCGCATACAAATCTAACGGGTTCATGGCACCGTAAGCGTAGTCGTTATCGGTGTAAGAGTCTTGAAAGTCCAGGCCGAAGACTAAGTCGTGCTCAACAGCACCAGTAATAACAGATCTGTGCAACTGCAGGTCGCTGGTCCAGGTTCTTGCATCAGCACGAGACAAGTAAGAAACGCGGTTAACCGTGCGGTTGTCGTCGGCGAAAACTGGTGGCCAGCCATACATCGTATTGTAGTCGGCATGACTGTCGTTGTAGCGACTTGCTAAGCGCAGACTCCAGTCCAGGTTTATATCGTGCTCAACAATAGCGGTTAACGCGTCCTGCTCAGTATCGTATTTATCGAAGCCGGGCTCTGACACAAAGGTGGAACTGTCAATTTGACCAAACTCGTTCGGGAACAGGGTGCCCTGCCACGGAAAAAACTGTGTACTGGAGCCTGATTCGTTACGCTGAATATTGCCGATCAAAGTAATTTTAGTGTCTTCAGAAGCGTGCCAGCTTAAGGAAGGGTTGAGTACCAGGCTGTTGTCGGGCACAAAGTCGGTTTGGGTGTCGCTGTCGCGGTATAAGCCAATGAAGCGCCCGGTTAACGACGCATCATCGTTTAAGGCGCCGGTAATGTCGCCAGCTACTTGCTTGCGCGAATAGTTGCCCAATTGTGCCCAGAACTGACCTTCGGTCTCTGCCTGAGGGCGCTTGCTGACTAAATTAATAATACCACCGGTAGAGCCTTGTCCGTATAAGACCGAGCTTGGCCCTTTCAGTATTTCAATTTGACCTAACGAGTAGGGGTTAATACGCACGTTGTTGTAGTAGCCGAACAACGACTTAAGGCCATCTAAATACTGTACTGGAGAGACGCCACGAATTTGTGCCCAGTCACCGCGGGTATCAACGCCGTAAGGTCCGTTGTATAAACCCGCCACATAACCAATGGCGTCTTGCACTGTTACAGCACCTAAGTCTTCAATACGGGTTTCGGTCAGAACTGAAACCGATAAAGGTGTTTCAATAATCGGGGTGTCAGATTTGGCGCCGGTAGCGCTAACGTAAGAGATAAGTCCGCGTGAACTGACTTTGATGGTTTCCATCATCTCTTCCTGAGTCTTTTCAGGGCTTTCTTCTTGTGCGTGAACGTTGGTGGCGGTTAAGGCGGCCAGGATGCTGGCCGCCAGTAAGGTCTTGTGAATGTTCATTGTTCCCCTCAAAAATTAACTGCTGTCTAAATTGAGGTGGATCGTAAATGAAAATGATTCGTGTTTAAAGTTTTATTTTAACCAATTTTCGGGAAGTTGCCATGAGGCCTTATGCACATTGCCGTCCCAGGTCTGCAATGTCACCCAAACGCGGTGTTCAGGTTGATATTGTTGTGGCGCAATAGCATGCACATGTTGCAGTAACTCACTGCCATGCAGAATGCCGACGTCATCTTTTTGCAAGGCTTCCAGGGCAACCGGTTCTTCGCCGATACTGACGTAGCCCTGGCGTATATTGCTGACTTCACCATCATTTACATAGGCCGCAAAGTCTTTTACCCAGTCGTCGTGGTGTGCATACGGCGCATCGTTATTTAACGGCTGTATGGCAACTTCAAAAGGTCCGACTGATTTTTCTTCCCAGGCATCCGGAAACACAGGTGGCTGCAGCTGCTCGTATAAAAAATAAATAGGCAGAATGAGAATTAAGCCACTGAGTTTGAATTTGTTTCGGTTCCAGAATGTATTTTTGCGACGTGCCATTACTGAGCCCCCTCGCTTTGCAGCTGTTCTTGAGCGGCAGCTCGTCTCTCTTTCGATGCTTTAACAGTACGCGAGCCCCAGATTAAAAACCCGGTAATGGACATGGCTGACAATATAAGGCCAAAAATAAACCAGATGGCTTTGGTCCAGATGCCGCCAATAGTGCCGTAGTGCAGGGGATCAATAATATGCTGGATGGTTTGCAGCGCATTCATGTTTTCCGGTGAAACGGCACGGGCTATTTCGCCGTTCCATGGGTTAATATCCAGGCGATAGGAGTACTGGTCGTAAAATATAAAGTCGCCGCCACCCATAATTTTGAACATGTCGCGGTTGTGCTCCGGCATCATAATAAAGCTGGGTCTTATATCCGGGAAACGCTGCTCGGCAATTGTCAGGGCTTGTTCAAAGGAAACCGGTGGCTGTGCTTTTTCACCCATGGGAATGTCAGATACTTCTACTAACGGTGCATGCCCTTCAATATCGATATCGGCATGCCAAAGCACTTGCTGGGTGAAATACCAGAGACCGGTCAGGCTCATAACAATAAGGAACCAGATAGACCAGGCACCGCCGTGCTTATGTAAGTCAGTTAATAGTGTTTTCTTGCCCTGCTTAGCGCGAACTTTAGGTTGTGTATAGGCACGCCAGAATTTTTTGTAAATAACCAGCCCGGTAACTAACGCACCTATCATGACAAATGACATGGCTGAAACTAAATAGTAGCCAACGCTATAGCCTTCTTGCCAGGGGAATAGCAGCCAGCTATGCAACGAGCGCATAAAGTTAATAAAGGTAATTCCCTGATTCACTTCCTGAATTTCGCCGGTGTACTGGTTTACGTAAGCAATGCCATTCGGAATATTCTCGGCCGAGAAGATAACCGCATTAATAAGGTAAGGCTCAAAAGTCATTACTGTAGTGACGTTGGCGGTCGGGAACTGGCTTTTAACCGCCGCAACAAGTTCTGAAACAGGTTGAGCCGGCAAGCTGTCTGGGTTGACGGCGCGTGCATTCTCGTTAAATAGCCAGGTGAGCTCGTGACTGAAGACCGCAATGGTGCCAGTAATACAGATAAAGCAGAACAATACCCATATAGGTAATGAGCACCATCCGTGTAATTTAAACCATTGTCGTTGCGTCATTTTGAGCCCCCTGAAAAATTTTCCGAAATGATATTGTAAATACGAACAATTATCAAATACAATGTTGACTGATAACAATTCGCATTTATAGTCTGTAGTCGGGAGACAATTCATGAAGGCATTCGCCAAAAGCTTTTTAGCGACAGCAGTAACATCGGTGCTGTTAACTTCTACTGCGTTTGCGGTGCAGTCAGAAGATTCAGACCAAGCTGAACAAAATACCGAGACTAAAGAAAAAATTTTTGAACACATTAAAGTGACCGGAAGCCCGCTTGACCGTGCGACAACGGCAACAGGACTACCGTTAACTCTACGCCAGACACCTCAGTCTATTTCAGTTATCGATCGCGATTTTATTGACGGTTTCGCATTAGATACTGTTGCAGATGTTATGCAATTTGCCCCGGGTATTCAGGCGCAGCAGGCTGAAACGGACCGCTTTTTCTTCCGCTCTCGCGGGCGTGACGTAACTAACTTCCAGTTCGACGGCGTACCCATTGCCTATAACAGTTTCTTTAGTGAAGCCTTAGCCGACTCGGTAGTATTTGAGCGAGTGGAAATTGTGCGCGGCGCAACCGGCTTGTTAACGGGTGCCGGGGAACCTTCTGCAGCAATTAACCTCATTCGTAAGCGCCCAAAAACAGAAGACGGCGGCTATGCGAGTGTTGGTATTGGCTCCTGGAGTAATTATCGCTTCGAGGCTGACCATTCTCAGACATTGACCGAAGACGGTAATGTGAAAGCGCGAGTGGCCATGGCCTATGAAGAAGGCGAAAGCTACGTTGACCTGTCGGAAAAAGAAAACGCACAAATTTACGCGGTAGTAACGGCCGATTTAACGACCCAAACGCGCTTGACGGTAGGTGCAGACTACAGTGAGCGGACCCCCAAAGGCAGCATGTGGGGCGCATTACCGCTGTTTTATGACGACGGGACTCAGGCGGATGATCTACCTGTGAGTACGACAACCGCTTCGCCATGGAACAGATGGGACAGAGAAAGCACTAATGTGTTTGCGCAACTAGAGCATGCGTTTGATAACGGCTGGGATCTTCAAATGGATGTTGAGCGCCGTGAAGGTGAGATGACTGGTGAGCTACTTTATGTTTCTGGCTTCCCAAACAAGGAAACAGGCGTTGGCTTGATAGGTTCTCCGGCAATCTATTTGTCAGAGCGTGAACAAACATCTTTCCGTGCTTTAGCCTCCGGTCCGTTTGAATTATTTGGTCGAGAGCATCAATTAACTGCGGGCGCTTTATACTCGAAGCAAGATGTGTCATCTCAGCAGTACGGTGCAATTGATGATGGCCGTTTTGAGTTTAACGAGTACAAACAAATTGTCTTAGGCAACTTTTTCAATTGGGGTAATGGTATTGATAGACCGACTTTTGGTGGTGCGCCTAGTATTTCAACAGAAGCGATAAAGCAGCAAGGCATATACGCTGCCGCTCAGTTCAGTCTCACCGATGAACTCACAGCTATTTTGGGTAACCGCCTTACAACGTATGACACTCAAGCTCAGTCCCCATGGGCTACAAGTAACTATGAAAACTCAAATGTTAATACACCATACGTTGGTCTTGTCTACGATGTAACTGACATTATTTCGACCTATGCGAGTTACACCGAGATCTTTCAGCCTCAGAACGCGCTTGATGTTAACGGCGAATTAATTGGCCCAGTTGAAGGGTCTAACGCAGAAGTTGGTGTTAAAGGTGACTTCTTTAATGAAGCGCTCTCGGCCAGCTTCGCAGTGTATAAAGTGAAAGAAGATAATCTTGCAATTAGTGACCCTGATGCAACTGGGCCTATACCAGGCACTGAAATTGACCCTTCTATTGGAGTGGATGGGGCAGAAAGTGAAGGTTATGAATTGGAGTTAAATGGTAAACCAACAGACGCTTTGAACATTTTCTTCAGCTATACGCATAATGAGTCGACGGATCGCGACGGTTCAGATTATGCACCTTACTTGCCGGAGGACATGATCAAGGCGAGCGTGCTTTACACTGCTACCGATGCACTGAAGCTCGGTGTTAACGCGAGCTGGCAGAGTGAAGTCTCGAACCCAACAGTTATAGGGATGCCGACGTTTTATCAAGAAGGCTATACCGTAGTAAACGCTATGGCTAACTACCAGATAGGTAAAAACCTGGATCTAAGCCTGAACGTCAACAATCTGTTCGATGAGAAATATTACTCGAGTATCGATTTTTATGACCAGGGTTTCTTTGGCGCTGATCGCAATTTTGAGCTAAGCCTAAAGTACGCTTGGTAGGAATTGGCACGTTTATTTAATGGAGGGCAGTGCAACAACGCTGCCCTTTTCTTTTGCCCCGTTGCTAAGCGTCAGCCAAGTTGCTATAACTGCGCGCAAATTCTGCAATGTCTATAAACGCAATGAATCAGTCGTCCGATACCGTTGTTATGGTGCGCCCGCATCACTTTGCTTCAAATCCTGAAACTATGGCGGATAATGCTTTTCAGTCGATAGCGCAGCAGGGACTCAATGTCGCCAAGGCCGCTTACGACGAAGTTACAAAGGCGGTCGAGCTGTTACAGAGTAAAGGCGTTAAAGTACACCTGTTTGAAGATACCGGCACAGAAACACCCGACTCGGTCTTTCCTAACAACTGGTTTAGCACGCACCGTACCGGAGAGCTGGTGCTGTACCCCATGTATTGCAATAACCGCCGTAAGGAACGTCGAGCCGATATTATTGAGTTTCTGCAGGAAACTTATGGATACGAAAAAACGCTCGACCTTAGCGTGCTAGAGCAAGAAGAGGTTTTTCTGGAGGGTACAGGATCGGTGGTTTTCGATCATGATAATCAATTGGCCTATGGTGCCCGCTCAAAACGCATGAACAAGAAAGCCTTGGAGCTATTGTGTGAACAGTTGGGTTATCAGCCAATTGCCTTTGATGCCACCAGCAGTGACGGTAAACCGGTGTACCACACCAATGTACTTATGGCGGTTGGCAGTGACTTTGTTATAGCGTCTGTGGATATGATCCGCAATAAGGAAGAGCAACAGACTTTTGTTGGTTCAGTGAAGAATTCGGGCAAAACCTTAGTGCCATTAACAGAGCAGCAGATAAGCAACTTTGCAGGTAATATGCTGGAACTGGAGGTTAATGGCCACAAACTCCTGGCTATGTCTGAAACCGCTTATCGCTCATTGACCACAGAACAAATACGGCAACTGGAGCAGTGGGTTGAGTTACTACCGATAGCGGTTCCGACCATAGAGCTTGGCGGCGGCTCTGTTCGTTGCATGCTGGCGCAGGTGTTTAGAAAGCCATAAAGAATTATAAAGGTGATTTATAAAATAAATGAAAACTATTGTTTGACATTATATAGAATGTGCGTAAAGTAGCCGGCGTTGGATAAGAAACAGTTAGTTAAACACTCCTCTACGTCGCTTTACTCTTAGTAATACCTTCGTCCTGCAGTTTTAAGTTTCATTTTTTACCCCGCATGATCATCGCAACTGGGAACGCCCGGAGCGATTACTTATTTTATAAAATTTCAGGATATTTATTATGTCTAATACAGTAAACGGTGTTGTTAAGTGGTTTAACGAAGCAAAAGGTTTTGGTTTTATCGAGCAGAAAGGCGGCGCAGACGTATTCGCTCATTTCAGCGCGATTGTTAGCGACGGTTTCAAAACGCTAGCTGAAGGTCAAAACGTTTCTTTCTCAGTAACCCAGGGTCCTAAAGGTCCTCAGGCTGAGAACATCCAGGCAATTTAATTTGCATGGACTAGCTTCTAGGTAAGCTAAAAATTATGAAGAGCAGCCCACGGGCTGCTTTTTTTGTGTCTGAATTTTAAGAACAAACCGCGTAGAATGATGACAGAACATGCGAACCGGAACCCAATGTGACTCAGTCGTTAACTGATTTGATCTGCCCACTTGATGGCAAGCCGCTGCGCTTAAATGAGCGAAGCTGGCGCTGTGGTAATAACCACAGCTACGATGTGGCGAAACAGGGATACGTGAATTTATTGCCGGTGCAGAATAAGCGCTCTAAGGATCCTGGCGACAGCAAGGCCATGGTGCAGGCGCGTCGGGAGTACCTTGAACAGGGACACTACCAGCCGCTGGCCCGGGCTTTGGCGAACACAGTGTTGGCGGAAGGTGATCAGGCGGTGCTCGATGCGGGCTGTGGCGAAGGTTATTACTTGCGCTATTTGGTTGAACAAGCTGAGCAAAAAGGCATTGATTTACGTGTAGCGGCTTTGGATATCTCCAAATGGGCGGTACAAGCGGCGGCAAAGAAAGACAAGCGTCTGAGCTGGATGGTGGCATCTAATAACGCTATTCCACTGGCTGACAATAGTGTTGATACCATTTTTTGCGTATTCGGGTTTCCGGTAGAAGCTGAGTTTAAACGGGTTTTAAAGCCCGGAGGCCGTTTGGTTATGGTGGATCCTGCCGGTAGCCATTTAAAAGAGCTAAAAGCCATTATTTATTCCGAGCTAAAAAGTAAAAATGAGATGCTGCCGATAACCGATTCCGCTTTTGAGTTGACCTCTGAGCAACAAGTAACTTTTCCGGTATCCTTGGCATCAAATCAGGCGATAAAAGATTTACTTACTATGACTCCCCACCTATACCGAAGCAGCGCTGAAGGCCGTGAGCGCATCGAAGCTCTCAGCTCATTAGAGCTGACAGCCGATGTATGGGTGCGGGTTTTTAGCTACGAAAATTAGTGCCGGATGAAATGAGCTGGCAAATGATTACGTACTTTTAGGTTATTTCATAACGTTCTATTGTTTGGTTTTTTCTAAGCTTGGTTTCTTTATAAAGCCTGGAAACTAAAGCATGCCGACAATACTAAGAATTGGTGCTTATCGCTTTTTCTTTTATAGTAATGAAAACGGTGAGCCTCTTCACATTCATGTGCAGCGAGACAACAAGCTGGCAAAATTTTGGCTTAAGCCTGTTTTGATGAGCAGTTCGATAGGCTTTTCATCGTTTGAGCTTAGGCGTATAAGCAAAATTGTCGTTCAACATAAAGAAGAGCTTCTGGAGGCCTGGGATGAATACTTTAGAGATTGATCGCCATCCTGTAGCAGTGAATGTATCCGTTACCGAAGCAACGCTTGAGGTCGAGCTAGCTGATGGACGTAAAATTTCTGCACCCATTGTCTGGTTTCCTCGTTTGGAAGCGGCCACGGAAGAGGAGCGTAAAGATTGGCATCTGCTGGGAAATGGCCAGGGAATTCACTGGCCACAATTGGATGAAGACATTAGTGTGTTGGGGCTTTTAAGCACCTAACGCATGCAAACAGTTATACACTCAACAATAACCACTATACCTAAGGCTGACTGGAGCCGGTTATTTAAGAGTGATTACCCTTTTACTTGCTATGATTTTCTGTTGGCGCTTGAGCAGGGCGGTAGTCTAGGACTGCAGCGTGGCTGGTTGCCTCAATATGTAGCGGTGCATGATAACAGCGACAAACTGATTGCCATTATGCCCTGGTTTAAAAAGACCCATTCCTATGGTGAGTATTTGTTCGACTGGGCTTTTGCCGAAGCCTACGAGCGTTATGGTTTTCAGTACTACCCAAAACTTATCAATGCTATACCTTTTACCCCGTGTCAGGGGCCTCGCCTGGCGACTGCCGAGAGCGTTAATACTGCTGATGTTCTGCCTATTATTGAATCTGCTTTGATGCAGGAACACGATGTCAGCAATTTGCAGTGTTTGTACGTTGAGCCGCATGTAAGCGAGGCTCTGGCAGAACAAGGTTGGTGGCAACGCTTTGATATCCAGTTCCTCTGGCAGAACCGAGGTTATAGTTCCTTTGACGACTTTCTCGGGGCTTTGGTGTCACGCAAGCGCAAGTCCATACGCAAAGAGCGGCAAAAGGTGTCAGAGCAAAATGTCGAAATGCGAACCTTACAGGGTACCGAATTAACCGCAGATTTTTGGCATCAATTCATTGTGTTTTACCAGCGCACCTATTTAAAACGCTCAGGCCATGGCGGTTATTTAACCCCGACTACCTTCAAATTTTGGGGTGAACATTTAGCTGACCATATTGTGGTTTTTGCGGCTTACCGAAATGACGAAATGCTGGCGGCGTCATTATGCTTTAAAAGTGAAGACACGCTTTACGGGCGTTACTGGGGTTGTCAGGAAGAGCTTGAGTTTCTGCATTTTGAAGCTTGTTATTATCAGGGTATTGAATACTGCATAAACCATAACCTTAGCTACTTTGACGCTGGTGCGCAGGGCGAACATAAGCTGCATCGAGGCTTTGAGCCTGTGCTTCGTGAAGGTTTTTACCGGTTTATGCCGTCTCCTCTTAACGACGCCATTGAACAGTATTGTCGGGATGAAAGCACCGCGTTACGCGAACATCTAAAAACATTGCGAACTTACCTGCCTTATAAAGACCGCGCTTAATACAGCGGCCATACCAGCAATATCATGACCAGAGCGACGGCGGCAACAACCAGCGACAGCGGCAAGCCCAGCCGCCAGTAATCGCTGAAGTTATAGCCGCCCGGACCCATAACCAGAATGTTCGACTGGTGTCCTATTGGCGTTAAGAACGGAACTGCGGCTCCAATAGCGACGGCCATTAAAAACGGATCCATACTGGCACTGAAGCTACTGGCCATGCTGATACCTATGGGAGCCATAAGTACCGCAGCTGCTGCATTATTGACAATGTTGGACAGCAACATGGTGACTATAAGTAGTAAGCCGACGGCCACAAATTCCGGTGACCCCTGGCTGATATAAAGTACGGCATTGGCAATGGTGTCTGCGGCGCCACTGCGTTCCAGCGCAGACCCCAGTGGTATGGTTGCGCCTAACAATACGATGATAGGCCAGTCTATAGAATGATAGAGCTCTCGCAGGGGTAGAATATTGGTTATAACCATAAGGCCTGCGGCCAGTGAAAAGGCGACAGGAACCGAGATTAAACCAAACGCAGCCGATAAAATGGTTGCGGCAAAAATACCCAAAGGCAACATTAAACGTTTTGACGAACCAATGCGCAGGCTGCGCTGTGCCAGCGGGAAGCAGCCAAAGCGCTGAAATACGTCATCGAGGATCTCAGCGTCTCCCTGCAGTAATAAAACGTCGCCGGGCTTAAAGCGAATATTGGCCAGTGCGGTGCCCAGTTTCTGGCCTTCGCGGGCGACGCCAAGCACATTGATGCCGTAGCGGCTGCGCAGTTTAATATCGGCGGCAGAGCGCCCAATAAGCCGCGAGTCGTGTCCGACAATTCCTTCTATTACGGTAATGTCATCGGATTTTAAGAAACGGTCATCGATTTCTTCTTCGGCATTAAGCTCAAGTCCGGTGCCGTCTATAACTTGCTGGATAGTTTCCGCGTTGGCTTCAACTATTAATACGTCTTCAGACTTTAGCCGCAAATAACGAGCCGGTGCTGACCAACGCTTGTCACCGCGCTGCAGCGCAACAATAACAAAGTCGTCTTCTGTACGGTTTTCAAGTTCGTACAGAGTTTCGCCTACAAAGCTGGACCCTTCGGGCACGTACAGTTCTGTCAAATAGCTGCTTACATCGTAAAGCGATTCTGACTTTGATTTACCGGCCTTTTCCGGTACCAGCCAATGACTGAGCAACCACATGAAAAGCAAACCGGCTATAGCAATACTGAGGCCAACGGGCGTAAATTCGAAGATACCAAAGGTTTCACCCATTGCCTCTCTGCGTATGTCGGCAATGATAATATTTGGCGGCGTACCCACCATTGTAATGGTGCCACCCAGTAAGGAGCCAAAAGCCATCGGCATAAGCAGTTTGGACGGGTTATTGCCGCTGCTGCGGGCTAACTGAAGTGCGACCGGGATCATTATGGCCATGGTACCGGTGTTACTGATAAACGCAGAGCAGAAAGTTGTGACGGAGGTTAGGGCTATCATCTGCACCCAACGCTTATCGCCAATGTTTTTCATGGCGGAAGCCAGTGCATCAACCACACCTGAACGCCACAGTGCCTGGCTTATAATGAGTACGGCGGCCACGGTAATGACCGCGGGGTTGCCAAAACCACTGAATACTTCTGCTGTTGGCACCAAACCAAGAATAGCTGCGGATAATAGCGCCATCATAGCTACCAGGTCATAACGCCATTTATCGATGACGAAGAGCACCAGCATAGCAACTAATATGATTCCGATAAGCCATTGATCCAGCATGTAAGACGCGCCGTTTTAGAGTTAAAGGTTGAAGATTGCACAGTGTTGGGTTTGACGCAATAGCGTCTATACTTACATACGAATCTATTTCGGGAGGCCATAACGATGAAGTACCTAAGTTTAACGAGTGCAGTAATCATTGGTCTGGCGGGAGTAAGCAGTGCGCCGGCAAAAAGTGATGATCACAAAGACAGCAGGCTGGCGAACGCAGAAATTCAGGAGTGGCAGGTTCCATGGGAGGACTCCCGTCCGCGTGACCCATGGGTACACGACGGAACGGTTTGGTTTGTGGGTCAGGGAAGCCATTACGCCGCCACCTTTAACCCAAAAACTGAAGAATTTAAACGCTACGATTTACCCGATGGCGCTGGCCCGCACACCGTTATAGTGGATGACCGCGGTGCCTGGTACGCCGGTAATCTTATGAATCATATTGGGTTAATTGACCCTGCAACAGGTGACATCGAGAAGTTTGAGCTGCCGGGTGATGGCACTCGTGACAGTCATACCATGGACTTTACCTCCAACGATGACATTTGGTTTACGGTGCAAGGTGGTAATCAAATTGGTTTTCTGGAAACCGGCGATGGTGAGATGATGCTGTGGGATGTTCCCACGGACTCGGCCAGACCCTATGGCTTAATCGTAGAAAATGACAAACCCTGGGCAACGCTTTTTGGCACCAATAAACTGGCGACCATAGAAAACGGCAAGCTTCAGGAAATAGAGCTGGATAGAAAAGATAACCGACCGCGCCGGCTGGGTATGACTGACGATGGTACGATTTGGTATGTCGACTACAACAAAGGGTATGTTGGCAGTTACGACCCGGTCAGTGGCGAGAATAAAGACTGGCGCGCACCCGCTGAAGAAAATTCGCGCCCTTACGGTATGGCTGTGGATAAACGTAACGATGTCTGGTTTGTGGAAACCGGTGTTCAGCCTAACCGACTGGTGGGCTTTGATACAGAAACCCATGAGTTTTCAGAGCCGATGGAGCTGGAAAGTGGCGGCGGTACCGTTCGTCATATGTTCTATGATGAAAGCACCGACTCCATTTGGTTCGGTACCGACGCCAATACACTGGGCGTGGTTCGTTTAGAGGAACCACCCGTTGTAACAGCCGATTAATTACATCGGTAATACTTCTAGTACCGCAACATAGGAGCCCTGGCGTTTACTTGCCGGGGCTTTTCCATTGTTGTCAGTGTACTCGGCCTCTAGCCAGTACATGCCCGGCTCATTCAGAGTAAAAGTCACCTCACCTTTCTTGTCGGTTTTCAGTTTGGTGGGTTGTGACTGGTCGCGGTAGCGCTCCCCGTCTTTTACCAGAACAATTTCAGTACCCGCCGCTGCTGTGCCATCAATATTGAACTTAAAGGTAATGTTTTCGCCGGTGTATAAGTCATTTGGGTGAGTGACCGGTTCCAGTTCCAGACCTTTACCAGTTGGACCCAAAGTGTCATAGGTTGGTGCACCGGAGGTAACAAAAGTTTCTACACGATGTGAGCGTTCACTAACTTCCAGATCTTTGGCGTTCTGAGGTACTTCCTTATAGAAATCCTCATTGGTTTTTTGCGAGCCACGAGGTGGCCAGTATTGGCGTTCACCTTCATCGTCTACCCAACGTGCCGATAAGCCTGAGCTGGCTGAGTAAACGGTATATGTGCCTTCTTTTTCCAGCTCAACATCGAATACAGAGCGAAGCTTGCCCTTGTGGCCATTTTCTAAAGTCACGGCTGCACCATCGGGTGCCATGGCTTTTACGCGGTCCAGTCCCAGCGGGTAGTGGTCAGGGTAGAAAATGCCGTTAGCAATAGCGGCGTCAAAAGTAATCCATTCCGAGTCGCCGGATACAATGGTTGCACTTGGTTTTATCCAGATACGGTGAGCTTCACTGCTGGCGCTGGCGAATAAGGTCAGAACGGCCAGGCTGGTGGTCAGTACAGAAGATAATTTCATGGTTAAGGCTCCAGTTTTAATGACACGCGACCAAGCTCATGCTCGCCGGTGTCTGAGATGGATATTGGGCTTTCAATTGGTAAAGACAATGGCAGCCGCAACATTTCACGGCCGCCCAGTTCACGAGCTGCCTCTACGTATAAGTAATACTGGCCGGCTTCAAGCTCCGGTAATTGAGTCAGTAAAGGTGTTAAGTCCACACGGTTATTGCCAGGGCGGCGCGTTGCACCTGACACGCCATCAATAGGCATGTCGGCCATGCGACCACTGCGTCGCCACCATTGACGCATGTCTTTCAGCCACTTCTCACCCTCGTTGTCTTTCAGGTTTACGTCATACCAGACGGCAATGTCGACAACTCGCTGGTGACGATCGTTAGCGAGCCATACCGCCAGGTAAGGTGCGTGGTATTCGGCAACCGATAAGCGAGGAATTTCCACGGTGAGTTCATTGTCAGCGGCATGTGCTGAACCCATAATGGCAAATAAGGGAATGATGAATCCGGCCAGAACTAAAGGCCAGGTGGACTTTCGCCCTTTGCTGTATTTTTTCAAGAGTAATAACCCTGTAACAGTGAACAGAATGCTGGCAATGGCAAATACATCAATAAAGAGGCTCCAGAAAAGCCCGGTGTTACGCGCTTTGTGGAGATCATTGAAGTAGGCAATCCAGCCGCGATCGGTGGTTTCTGAATAAAAGGCACCGCTGGCTAAATCGACGCTGAACCAGCTATCCCCGCCAGGTCGGGGCATGGCGACGTACAATTCGTAGTCATTCCATTCTATTTCGGCATTTGAACTGATGCTGTTTTGTGTCTTATCTTCGTACCAGCGGTGAAAAAAAGTTGGCAGAACGTCATTCCCTGACGCATTCACCAACCGGGCCAATTCCGTTTGTGGGAGAGAACTTTCATGGCTTTCGACGCTGGGCGCAGACTCTATCCAGCCGGCGTGGTTAAGCGTAATGCCGGTAACTGAAAACAACAGCATGCCAATGAGGCAGATGGCAGAACTTATCCAATGCCAGTCTTTTAATGACCATCCTTTGCGTCTACTCGAGCGTCGAGCCATGACTTTTTAATCCTTTACAAACATCAGTGAATGTATCTTATATAAAAACTATTCTCATTTGCAATACTTAATGATAAAAATTCTCATTTAGATTTAATCACGTTATGTTATGATGCGCACAAAATCGCCAATGAGGAATAGTTATGAGAAGTATCATTGCGGAAAAAGTGACTCAGGTACGCCACTGGAACGATACCTTATTCAGCTTCAGAACCACCCGTCAGCCAAGTTTCACCTTTGAAAACGGCCAGTTTGTGATGATGGGTCTGCAGCTGGAAGAGAAGCCCTTGCTCAGGGCCTACAGTATTGCCAGCGCAAACCATGAAGAAGAACTTGAGTTTTTCAGTATCAAGGTGCCGGACGGCGCCCTGACATCGCGCCTGCAACACATTCAGGTGGGTGACGAGGTAGTACTGTCCACTCGTCCAACAGGCACTCTGGTTCCGGGGCACCTGCTACCCGGCAAAAATTTGTATTTGCTGAGTACAGGCACCGGACTGGCGCCCTTTATGAGCGTTATTAAAGATCCTGATATTTATGAACAGTACGATAAAGTTGTGTTGGTGCACGGTGTTCGCTGGGTTTCAGAGTTGGCTTATCAAAAAGAAATTGGCGAAGACTTGCCAAGCAATGAGTACTTTGGTGACTGGGTGCGCGAAAAGCTAATCTACTACCCAACGGTTACCCGGGAGCCATTCCGTGACGAGGCTCATCAACAACGCATTACCGACTTGCTGGAGTCGGGTACCTTGACTAAAACCATTGGTATGCCCGACATTAACCCTGAGCATGACCGCTTTATGTTGTGTGGTAATGACGCTATGCTGCAAGACTTAATGGCAATACTGAATGAGCGTGGCTTCACAAAAGCTACATCACGTCGCCAGGGTGATTACGTGATTGAGCAGGCCTTTATTGAGAAGTAAAGAGTATTGAGAAATAAAGAGCATTGAGAAATAAGCGAGTGTATGACGCAAGAGCAAGGTAACAAAGCACTGGTGGTTGAAGGCGGCGCTATGCGCGGTATTTTCGCCGCAGGCGTATTGGACGGCTTTCTTGAAGCCGGGCATACAGACTTTGATTTTGCGATTGGTGTGTCGGCAGGTTCAACCAACCTGATTGGCTTTCTTGCCGGCGACCACGGACGTAACCGAAAGATTCTTTTGCAGCATGCACTGCAGCCCGAGTTTCTTAATTGGCGGCGATTTTTAAAAGGTGGTCACTTTTGCGATGTCAGCTGGCTATGGCATGCTTCGTTTGAGCAAGTGCCGTTGAGTACTCAGTATTACCTTGAGCAAAATCGCCCTTTGTATGTCGTTACCACCAACGTCGATACAGGCTTACCAGTTTACACCCGGGTGACAGCCGATAATTTGCACGAACTTTTTCCGGCGTCCTGCGCTATTCCTTTGGCTTACCGAGACTTCCCCACCGTTGGCGGCGCGGCTATGACAGACGGTGGTCTGGCCGACTCTATTCCGGTGATTAAAGCCTATGAAATGGGGGCCCGGGACATTACCGTTATTTTGTCTCAGCCCCGTGGCTTCAGGAAAAAAATACGACCACTGCCGACCTTTATGAAGCGCTTTTTTAAACATCATCCTGCTTTATTTGACGCGGTTGCCAGACGCTCCACTGTGTATAATGACGCAATTAACTTCATTGATAATCCACCAACGGATTGTAATATGACGGTGTTAGCACCGCCCGCTGACTTTCCGGTGGGGCGTTTTACTCAGGACAAAAAACTGTTGGAGCAGGGGTATGAAATGGGAAGAGCCGCCGCACTGGCAACAATTACTGCGTGATGTAAGAGCCTGTTCTTTATGTGAGCCGGAGCTTCCCTTAGGTGCCAGACCGGTTGTTCAGCTAACCCCTAAAGCCCGTATTCTGGTTGCAGGTCAGGCCCCTGGCAGACGTGTACACGCCTCCGGCAAACCCTTTGATGACCCAAGTGGCGACAGGTTGCGGCAATGGATGGGTATCGATAGAGAAACCTTCTATGACCCAGAAAAACTGGCTATTATTCCTATGGGACTTTGCTACCCGGGAACAGGGAAGTCCGGTGACCTGCCACCGCGTCCGGAGTGTGCTCCAACCTGGCGTAATCAGCTGTTAGAGCAGTTACCTAATTTAGAACTGACGCTGGCTATTGGCCAGTATGCTCAGCAATGGCATTTAAATGAACCAAAGCGCAATTTGACTGAGCGAGTAAAAGACTGGAAAAGTTATTGGCCGGGCTTATTGCCTATGCCGCACCCTAGCCCACGAAATAACTTATGGTTACGTCGGAACCCATGGTTTGAAGACGAAGTTATTCCTCAATTAAAGCAGAGAGTTAGAGAACTGCTTTGACTTTTGCAGGGCGACCCTATAATTTTAACGCCTTATAATAAAAAGGTGGGTACGGATAACCCTTATGAATCCAAGAAAATGGCGAGTCTGGCATCGCTGGTTATCTCTTATTGTCGGCTTACAGCTGGTGGTATGGAGTATTAGCGGTGCCTATATGGTGTATTTTGATCTGAGCTTTATTCACGGTAATCACCTGGTGAAAGAGCTTGAGCAGCCTATTGCTAAAAATACCTTAAACTCTCCAATAAGCTGGGTGTTGGAACAAAACCCCGAGGCCACGTCGGTTCGCTTAATACAGCAGTGGATAGATGGATCTTTGCAACCGGTTTATAGCGTTGAGAGCAAGGCTGGCACACAGTTGCTTATGGCTGAGTCTCTTGAGCCGATAGAGCTTGATCGAATGGACATCGGCTACATAGCGCGACAGCATTATACCGGTGACGAAAACACAAAAGCCCAGGTCAGTTTTATTGAAGACAAAGCCCCGGGTGAGCTGAACCCTGCCTTATTACCCGTTTGGCGAGTGGACTTTAATGATATGGCCGGTGCTACTTTATATTTTTCAGCGGCGACGGGTGAGCTTGTAACCAAGCGTCATGATTTCTGGCGGATGTTCGACTTCTTCTGGATGCTCCATATTATGGATTATCAGGACAGGGTGGACATTGAAACCTGGTGGTTAAAAGCGTTTAGCATTGCTAATGGCTTGTTTCTGATAAGTGGCATTGCCTTGCTTTACTTTCATTATCGGCCACGTAAAAAAAGAAGGCGGTCAGTATGAGGTTTATGCGCAAACTGCATCGCTGGTTAAGCCTGGTTATTTTTATTCAGGTATTTATATGGTTAGCTAGCGGCTTGTACTTTAGTTGGTTGGGTCATGAGAAGCTGGCAGCCCATGACTATTTCCAACCCGTTACTGAAGAGGCCGTAGGTCCGGTTTATTACCCGGAAAGCGCGTTAATTGAACGTTTTGAGAATGTTCAAAGTCTGGAAATACGGTCCGTTGCGGGTACCGCTCAGTACGTGGTTACAACAACCGATGGTAAAAAGCATTATGTGAATGCTCTCACAGGAAAAGACTGGAAGACCTCGGCACCGCTGGCAGCTGAGCTGGCTCGACAAAGCTACAATGGCCCTGGCCGTATTGAACAAGTGCATGCCGTAACCGGAAGTGATGAGATTATTGGTTGGCGGAGCAAGGGCTTTAGAGTGACCTTCAGCGATGACATTGCAACGCGTGCCTACATAGACGCAGCCTCCGGCGAAGTGATTGATCACCGTAACAGCAGTTGGTGGTTAAGTGACTGGATGTTCCGTTTACACTTTATGGACTACAGCGGTGAACGGGACTTTAACAGCCTTCTGAACATTGTTGCGGCAACCGCTGCGCTCTGGTTTAGCTTGTCGGGCCTCATTCTACTGGGCCGGAGCTTAAAACGGCGGCAGCTTTTTTAAATTAAGCGGCCCTACCACCAACGGCCAGTTTTCTGACAGTAATCTTTATAAGTTTCACCAAAGGTTTCTGTCAGAATACGTTCTTCCGGAATAATCTGAAAGCGGTTCATGTAAGCCACATACAACGCTAAGCCCCATAAAGAAAACACACTACCCAGAAAAACGCCCCACGCCATTAACAAAAAGAAAAAGCCTAAATACATTGGGTTCCGCGTTCGCTGATAAATACCCGTGGTGACCAGTTCTGTACTTTTGGCAGGGTCGCGTGGGTCTACTGTTGTCTGTGCACGTCGAAAACCAATAACACCCAGCAAGGGTAATAACACGCCTAATGCCAATAGGAAAATAGCGGCAGCGCGCTGACCAACATAAAACTGGTTAAAGGCTTCCGTGTAATGGGCGGTTAACCACATTAGCCCGGCAACAACGGCAACAACCAGCACGGGCGGTACTTTGAGTTCAAGCGATTTCATGGCAAAGTGGCTTCCTTTTCGGAAAAGATACGAAAAATGACGACTGATACAGCTAAGATTATTGAGCAAACCCGCCATTGGGTGCAACAGCTGATTGTAAAGTACAACATCTGCCCTTTCGCGCGCCGCGAAGTTGAGCGTAAGAGTATTCGATATGTGACAGCTGCTCAGCGCGAACCTCAAGCCGTGCTGCAACAATTACTGGATGAAGTTAACCACCTGGACGCGACGCCTGAAACTGAAACCACATTGCTTATTCTTCCTTCCGGGTTTGAAGGCTTTTATGACTTTCTGACTCTGGTTGATATTGCCGATGCATTGCTTGTTGAAGAGGGTTACGAGGGCGTTTATCAACTGGCGCATTTTCATCCCGACTATTGTTTTGACGGTGAACCACAAGATGATCCGGCTAATTACACCAACCGGGCTCCTTACCCGACCTTACACCTGCTGCGTGAAGCCAGCATTGAAGAGGCGCTGAAAAGCTACGATGACCCAGAATCCATTCCGGAACGAAATATAGAGTTTGCCCGCCGTAAGGGTAGCGAGTTCTTTAAGGCAATCTTATCCGAATAGTTTACGACACTTTGCTACACTGTTAGTTAGTATCGTTAGCAGTTATGCTGGCTCGTACCCTTGAGTTTTAAAGCGATGAGGCGCTATGTCAACAAACCGTATTACTCATAGAATTATTGAACAGCTGCCAACGATGGTGGCTTATGTCGATGTTGAAAGACGTTTTCGCTTTGTGAATACGGCTTATGCCTCGTTTTTTGATTTAACGCCGGATGACATGCTGGGTAGACCGGTAACCGACGTGTTGAGTGACGAATCTTACCAGCGGGTAAAGCCAAATCATGACCGTGTGTTTTCTAGTGGTGAGAAGCTAGAGTTTTCAGACGTTATTACTTTCCGAAACGGACGTAAGTGTTTTTTGGATATTCGCTACCTGCCTGAATTTGATGAGCAAGGTAAGGTCATTGGTCTTTATGCTCTTATTGAAGATGTCAGCGATTATTACGCATCGGTTGATGTTATGCGCACCATTCATGAAGTGATTCATAAACGTGGACGCCGGATTGACCCTGCTTCCATTGATGAGTTACTAAAAGTCGGTGTGGATTACTTAGGTGTTGATATTGGTACCGCCAGTTCCATTAAAAACGAGACTTACACCATTGAATGGGCGCAAACCGCAAAAATGGATTTTCCAGCCGGTACGCAATTACCTCTGGCGACAACCTATTGTTCGGTGGTACTTAAGGCCAATAATTTAATTCATACCAATGACGCTTCAGAAGATCCACGCTTTAAAGATCACTCCAGTTTCCAGACTTACGGCCTGGAGACCTACATTGGTACGCCTATTATTATTAACGATATAACTTGGGGCATTTTAGGGTTTTCCCGTAAAAACAGACGGGCTGAGCCTTTCAGTGAGCTTGAAGTCGAAATGGTAAGAATGATGGGCACGGCGGTAGAAACCGTTATTGCTGAGCAACAGGTTCGTTCGGACCTAATCCGGCAGCGGGATGATATGGCGGTTATTGCCTATACCGATGCGTTAACCGGACTTAAGAATCGTTCGGCGGGCATGGAAATACTTGAGCAAAGCTTAATACGGAAAAACGATGAGCGCGGATGTGTTGTTGCCGTTATCGATTTTGACCACTTTAAAGCAATTAATGACACTTTTGGGCACGATGTGGGTGATAAAGTACTAATTGCAGGCACCGGAGCCATGTCAGAAGCCGTTCGTAGCAGCGACAGCGTTGTCCGGGTGGGTGGTGAAGAGTTTATGGTGGTATTGGCTTACGCCGACCATGATAGTGCGACGCAAGTACTGGAAAGAGTGCGTCAGGCGGTAGAAGAGACAGTCATTACGCTCGATTCAGGGGAAATTATTAACCCAACAGTCAGTATTGGCGCCTCGGAAAGCCGAGCGGAAGATGACGTTTCCAGTATTTACAGAAGGGCTGATCAGGCGCTGTATAAGGCTAAGCGGGCAGGTCGTAACTGTGTTGTCTGGGCGGATGACACTGATGCATAAATTTATTATTAAAATAAAGTGATAAATCGTTTGACTCACAGTGCAATAGGCGTAGACTCCACTGCGTCGGATAGATAGAAAGACAGTTAGTTAAAAAACTCCACTTCGTTGACCTATTATTATTAATACCATCGTCCTGTAGTTCTAAGTTCTTATTTTTACCCGCATCATCGGCCTTTAACGGCCACATACTTAAAAGTTACAGGAAGATATATTATGTCTGATAAAATTACTGGTTCAGTAAAATGGTTTAACGAAGCAAAAGGCTTCGGTTTCATCGAACGTGAAAACGGCGCAGACGTTTTCGCACATTTCAGCGCTATTTCTAGCGACGGTTTCAAAACCTTAACTGAAGGCCAGCGCGTTGAGTTCGCAGTAACTCAAGGCCCTAAAGGTCCTCAGGCTGAGAACATCGTAGCGCTGTAATTACGCGCCTCGAAGTCTAAAAAGGCAACCCTCGGGTTGCCTTTTTTTATGCCCACTTTTCATTAGCGGTTAGTTAGCCAGAGTGTTAAGCCAATACCAATAGCCATACCTAACAGCAGTGTGATTAACATGGGCAGTGCATCTAACCAGCTCGGTGACCGTTGCTGATTTACTGCGTTACTGACTTTGGGTTTTGTGACAGAGTCTGCTCCGATAATCTGTCGCTCTATTTCGTACACACTACACAGGGCTGCAACGGTCTCCTGTGACGCTATGCCATCTTTTTCCACGCGTTGTATCGTCCGTAAGCTGACTGCGCAGGCATCCGCCAGGTGCTGCTGTGTCCAACCTCTTTTATTCCTTAGCTCTATGGCTTTAGCTGCATCAATTTGCATAGCTTACCCCATTACCTTTAGCGCTATGGTGGCTGCTAAATAACCAAAGGCCATACCGGCCAGAAAAAATAAAATGAGGTTACGGATAAAAACTTTCTTATTATCAAAAGCGGAACGAGTTTCGGTTTTTATGACGTTGCCGTCCGCCATCAAAGTACATTCCACCCGACAGAACAGAAAACCGGTCACATTGAAGCGTAGTTCGTACGAAGTGCCATCAACCTGAAACTGATGGCGACTGGATAAGCCCAGGTTACGTTTTTTTGATACCGACACGCCGTCGACCAGAATTTCTTCTTTACCGGTAAGGCTGGAAGCATTTGCCGTAATAGTATGGCCGTTATGCTCAAATTCAAAACGATACGCTAAATACAGCTTTTCAGTCAGAGATTGTTTCATTGCGATTCACCTTTTTATTTGTTTTAAAGAATACACTCTTCGTGTGCTGAATAAAGCTACCAGTGTTAGAAAAATAGCGTGACGTCAGTTTTGAGCCTGTCATATGACAGTGCTCTGTCGTAATGCCTACAAGCCTTATGCTACTTGTAAATGTCAGTAAAATGGCGATCTAAATTCAGTAAAAGTTACGTAGAATCAGACAGAGAAAAACTCATGGAGGTGGATGATGAAAGTAGCTGTTATTGGAGCGAATGGAAAAATAGGTCAGCATTTGGTTGAGCAAATGCAGCACGCGAAGACACATGAAGTGATTGCGGTGGTGCGTAAAGAAGCGCAGCAAAAGGCATGGCAGGAACGAGGTGTTACTGCCAAATTAGGCGATTTAGAAGGACCGGTTTCAAAGTGGCAGGCGCTTTTTGACGGCGTCGATGCCGTGGTCTTTACCGCTGGTTCAGGTGCAAGTACCGGTGACGATAAAACATTGTTGGTTGATTTAGACGGTGCGGTAAAAACTATGGAGGCAGCAGAAGCAGCCGGAGTTCAGCGTTATGTCATGGTCAGTGCCTGGCAGTCGAATAACCGGGAGAACTGGGCCGATTCTTTACTTCCCTATTATGCTGCAAAACATTATGCAGACCGGGAGTTGATGCGTACAAACCTTAACTGGACCATTGTTCGCCCGGGGGCATTAACGGACGAAGAGGCGACCGGTAAAGTGGTTGTCGGTGATTCACTGGCACCGGGCTCTGTGCCCCGTGAAGATGTTGCCAGCGTTCTGCGCCGCTGCCTTGACGAAAATGGAACTGAGCATAAAGCTTTTGATTTAATGGCAGGCGACAGCGAAGTCGAACGTTCGCTACAGTCGATGAAAGGAATGGCTTAGTACCTTGGCGTTACGGCTGGAGTATCTTCTTGCTCCAGCCGCTTTTATCCATTTAAGCGTTATAGAATGTTGTTTAAAGCTATGCCGATAGCAAAGCGAGTCTGTTTATGGTTGTAATCAATGAGACTCTCTCCGTAACCGGTAAATATTGAGGTATAACCTATAAATTTACCGCCAATAGGGAAGGTCCAGTTGAGTTCTGCTGACCCTCTGCCGGTATCAATGGCATGGCGAAGGCGAAGAATGTATTCAAAGTCACCATCGCTGTAAGCCGTGGTGAATTCGTAGTCGCCAACGTAGTCGGTAATGTTCGGGTTGTCATCTCCGCTGGACTGCATAGGGTCGGTTTTTCTGTTTTCCTGTAAGCGTACCCAGGGTTTTAGGGAGAAAACAAAACGGCCTTTTTCAACAAAAAACTGCGCATAAAATCGGTTCCAACTACGCGACAAAGGCTGGCTGCGACCGTTTGATAAGTGTTCGGCACCAAAAACGACCCCCGTATTTGTGCCAAAAGGATGCCAGCCGGTTGGTGTGGCATAGAAAATTTCAGGCATGTAATTGGTTTCACGGAACGGCTTGGAAATATCATCGGAGTACACCTGCCACCACGACTGCACGGTTAAACCGAAGAAAAGTTTATCTTCTTCAAACAACAAGCTTTCTCTATTGAAAGGCACTTTAAAGCTGAACTGAAACTTTGCTTCGTAGTCTTCAAGGTTTTGCTCATAACCATCTACGCTCGCATACTGCTCGCGGTTAATGTTGTTACTGGTAATTACCGGCAGTAAATAATTGCGACGGTGCGGAGTTAAAACATAAGGGTCAAACTGAGTAACCTGCTCACTTTTCATGCGGTTGGTTAAAGCGCCGGGTTGCTCAACGGCATCGACTTCAACAATGTCTTCGTCCTCAGCAGAGCGAAGTTCTTCTTCACACTGAGCCCGAACATCCGCAATAGTGACTTCAGCATTGGCGTCATTCATTTTACCCAGCAGGCATTGCTGCATATTTGAGAGTTCTTGCGCCTGGACATTAACCGCTACAGCGGAAACTCCTGTCGCAAATATCCAGATCCATTTTCTCATAAGCGCAATACTCCTTTACCAAGACTCCTTGTACTATAGCGTAAGAGAGGGTTTTAGATCACTCGCTCATTCGAAAGTGAGTGTAAAGGGTTGGTTTTACTTTACGGCAAACTCATTGTTTAAGATAATTGAGTGCGCTATCGTTGAGTAACAACTTAATAACAAAAGTCTGTGTTATGCGTCCTTTTCTAGCGTTGTTACTGTGTGTACCCTTAATGGTGTCTGCAGAAACAAAAGAAAACCCTCTTTCTGATATCGCTCCTTACCTCGAACAGGGGCGCATTAATACGTTACTTGATTACGTCAGAAACCCGCAAAACGAAGCGCAAATTTATACCATGCTGGGTCGCTCTGATAAGGTCTATGAGTTCCTGACTAAATATACTGAGAAGATTCACTGCAAGCTGGATAGCTCGGTCAAAAAAATGCCAGCAACGCCTTTGGTGAAAAAGCATGTCGCGGATCACCAGGTTGTTATGGTGAATGAAAACCACTTCAATGTGGCTTCAAGAGCGCTGGTCGCCAAGTGGCTGCCTTGGTTTAAAGATCAAGGGTTTACACACGTTGGCTTTGAAGCTTTTGGGCCTGGTGAGAAAGCAGCCAGGGAGTTTTACTTTCAGGAGTCGATGATGTCTAACCTCATCCAAAAGGCTGAGGCGCTAGGCTTTAAGGTGTTCGGGTACGAGGCAGAAAAGAGCACGCCGGACGAGATGGACTTTGCTGAAGGCTTTGCATTCAGAGATAAGCAGCAAGCTGAGAACATCTTAGAACAAATAGCCCAGGCAGATGACAACGCCCGGTTCCTGATATTTGCCGGTTGGGCGCACATTGCCGAAGCACCACTTAAATACCCCGGCGGTAAGTACCGCACAATGAGTGACTTCTTGAAAAACGACCATGGTATTAATCCGCTGACTATCGATACAACAGCCTGCCCGTACAGCGGCGACGAAAATAATCCACTAGCCAGTTATGCGTACATGCAGGATGGCGATATCATCAATGTCGGAAGCGTGCAAAACGTTGATATCCAAATACGGGTACCTAAAGCACCACCAACAACCATCGGCTATTTTAGGAAGGCTCTGGGAGACGCCTATATTCCAAATGAAGCGGACTGGCCTGAGAATACACCCGTCATACTTCAGGCTTACAATACTGATAAAGGCTATGTTGCCGACCGTATTCAGTCCGATGCCGGTGAGCAATTACCACTTTATCTTCCTTCCGGTAATTACCGAGTGACCTTGCATAGTCTCGACGGTGAGCTGATTTGGGAAGACAGGGTAGAGTTGAATTAGTTTTTAGGTTGTATCTATGAGCAGTATTTTGCACATGTAACACCGTAATGTGGATATCGGGAGCTTAACGTTGATCTACGTATGGCACTCACTTTTTATCGAAGAAATTAACATTTGGCCTAAGTTCGCTCTTCAAATGTTCGGACAATTATTTGTTGTTACGGCTGTGGCGATGCTGTGTGTTGGTATTGCTAAAAAGCTGCTGCGTAGAACAAATTTTCCTCGATATTGAGCAACCTTAGTCAAGATTAACCCTCTATTAAGTTTTAGTATTAAACCGCTAAGGGGAGAATTACTTATATGTCGAACTATCAAGGTCGGTTTGAGAAAGTTATTAGTCACATTGAGGCGAATCTGGACGCTGATCTTGATATTGATACGCTGTGCAAGCTTGCGCATTTGTCCAAGTATCACTTTCACAGGCAGTGTTCGGCATTCATGGGAATGTCGGTAATAAAACTGGTACGGTTGCTTAGGCTCAAAAGGGCTGCTTATCAGTTGGCCTACAGAGATCATGAAAGAGTTCTGGATATTGCGCTGGCAAATGGCTACGAAAGTCATGAAGCCTTTTCTCGGGTGTTTAAAAAGCACTTTAATCAAAGTCCATCCGAATTTAGAAAAGCGGCTAATTGGAACCCTTGGCACTTGAAATATGAACCGATATTGAAGCTGAGGAAAAATATTATGAATAATGGCACAAAGTTTAACGTTGATGTTAAAGCGTTTCCTGAAACTCTAATCGCGGTAATGGAGCATCGTGGGTCACCGAGCTTACTGGGAAGCTCGCTACAAAAATTTATTGAGTGGAGAAAGCTTAATCATCTCTCGCCAAGCAAAAGTAAGACATTTAACTTGGTTTACGATGACCCGAATGTTACCGCACCAGACGACTATCGACTCGATATAGGCTGCTCTGTCGATAAGCCAGTCGCCGCGAATGACTACGGCATAGTCAACAAAGTTATTCCTGCGGGACGATGCGCCGTAGTTAGGCATATTGGTAGCGATGACTCTATCGGTGTGATAGTAAGCTTTCTTTATACCCAATGGCTGCCGAAGTCTGAGGTTGAAGTGCGGGACTTTCCTATTTACTTCGAGCGAGTCAGTTTCTTCCCGGATGTGCCGGAGAACGAAATGATAACCGATATTTATTTACCCATTGAGTAAAATATAGTTGTCGGCTAATCAATCTGCCCCTGACACAAAGCGGAACCAGCTGCTAGTTCCAGCCAATAATCAGCTACATCAGCTCTGATATACCAAATGCAAAAGTGTTACTTAAAGAGTGGGATAAAAATGCAATTGAGAAGCCTCTCAGGCAATGACTTTCCCAAAAGTGGACCAGCGGCAGAGAAAGTAATATGAAGGGTATGAAAACCATGAAAGCGTGTCCTGGTGCAGAGGAAAAATGAAGTGCAGACAATGTGAGGGCGCATACAAAAACTTGAATGGTCGGATTCGTTGTTAGGGAACGTATCAGAAGAACAATAACAAACATTATCATTGTTTCGATCAGCGGCATTAACACTATGGTTATCAATGGGAAATTAAAAGCGCCAAACTTCTCAGGTGCCTCATCAGAGAATACAAAAACCAGCATTAACGCAACAACTATCGTTGATAAGAATGAGGCTATACTTAACTTGCACGAAGCCTTTATGATTGACTGGTCTTTTAGGAAAAAATTGGATAACTTTTGCATTTACTGCTCTCCTCACTCTTACCTGACAGTCATATCATGTAAACTGACAATATAGTTTGTATCCTTGGGGTGATCACTTTACTCCTTACCCTTGAGAATCTGACTCAGGCTCTTTGCGTTGAAATATCCACTTCAATGTCTGGCGGTAAGTTTCAGCAATTGTAGCTGCGTGCGTTCCACCTTCCATGACAAACTTTTTTACTGTCCAGGGCGCACTATCAGAGTCCATCCAGGTATCAGACCACTCTTTGACAAAGTCTTGGCGTGACTGTGTGTCTTTTGTCCCTATAGTAATTGCAACTAGCCCTTCTTTGTTTGTACTTTCTGAAGCTTCAGAAAATAGCCTCGAACGCTCATCACCAAAGCTCGTATTACTCGCTATTCTCGCCCAAAATAAATCAGGATCTTGAAGAGCTGACCAGAGAACAAAGAAGCCACCATAAGACTGGCCTACCAACACGCGTTTACTTTCATCTGTTCTATACCGATCTGAGACTGTTGGCAGCAGTTCATGCTTTAAAAACTTTAAGAACTTACCAGGGCCATGTGGCTCACCGCTCTCTTGGCTAGCAAACTCGTGAAAATCAATGTCGCGTTTATTCACATCACCAAAGCCGCCATAGGCAATACCAACGACAATGGCTTCAGGTATTTGCTCGTCGTACGTTAGAAATAAATGGGTCGGTGCCAACATCGGAAATAAGCTATCACCGTCTAATAAATAGATAACGGGATAGTTTTTTGATGGGTTGTCCTCGTAGCCATGAGGTAACCGAACAAATATATGGTAAGAACGTCCTACGCTTTTGGAGTCATGCTTAAAATAGTCACCGGCAAGAGCCGGAAGATAGTCGATTGGTGTTTTCGCGTTATCAGAACGTTCGCTCCCATTACTGGGGGCACTTAATAAAACAAGCAGCAACGCTGCAACAAATTTAAGCATTTGGGATTCCTTTCGTGTTTACCGTTTCTGGGTGATGCGAAGTAGCTTTTTAGCAAGACCAACGCACAGCATCGTCATGGCCGTAACAACGAAAAACTGCCCAAACATTTGAAGTGCGAACTTAGGCCAAAAGTTAATTTCTTCAGTGAAGAGTGGATGCCAAACATATATCAACGTTAAGCTCCCCGGGAAAAGTAACACCTTGGTGCCGGGCATAGGACCGCCAAGAATGTCGTATAAATTCCAACTCAACGCGAATGTTGCTGCTCCAATAATTACAGAGATTAACCCCGCATAGACTGCAATAGTTGTCGTTTTAGTATTCATCATGAATTAACTAGACAGCTCGAGCCATTTAGAAAATTATCTATAACTCTATTAATTTCATCTTTAAGCCATTTGGGGCCGTAATCAGTCATGTCGTTGTGCCGGGACTCTGGTATTTCTTTAACGCACATACTGTACTCTTTTGCTTCTTTCTTTAAAGGCAGTACGCCATCGTCAGCTGGGTAATCACTACCTCGAATCGAGAGGACATTAATATCCTTTCTTCTGGGAAGCGGAACGCGACGATGGTCAAGTGTAATAACAGTATCAATGTAATCCTTGCCCGCATTCGCAAGCCAGGAGGAAATATCCCCACCGTTTGAATGACCAATAAGTAGCAAATCATTGAAGTTATAGTTTTGGTAAGTAGATGCGAGACTATGTTTAATAAAGTCCAGTGTTTCGGCGCCTCTGATCCAGTTTTCGCTTCGAGTTTCATACAAATTACCCGATACCGACAACGGAGGATCGTTCTCTAGTTCGTGCCCAATAGCTATAACCATGTAACCCAGCTGGTTCAGCTGTTTGGACAAAAATGCGTACTTAGTATGTGATACGCCGTAACCCGCGCTAAGCATTGCTACTGAACACTTTTGGGTCTCATTGCAATGTTCATTTTCAATTGGATGCGAAACTTCTATCGGAATATGCCTGTCCCTGGATTCGTCGTAAATCTTGTCGCCTGCGAGGCTAAAAGTGCTGAAAAATAAACTTGCGAATAATGTGAGGAGTTTCAAATTATAGTCCTTTACGATTTGATTGTATTTTTTCTAACATTACTACGGTTTCTAATAAATGTCCGTTCCTCGTTCAAAGCAGACACGTAAATATTTTAGATTTTACAAGAATCAAGTATTAGCTTGTCAGAGTTTTATTGTTTTTTAGCAGAGTTCTAGACCCGCCATGAGCAAATGTATGAAGCTAAAGCCAGCGACTCAACCCAAGGCGAATATGATAGCTACAGTTTTTGATCTTGTTATAGACTGAAACACTGCAATAAAAGTGGAGGCTCCGTCGCATTCGCCAACGTGCGGTTGAACTGGGGTGGTTTGCTTAATGTTTCATTATTAAGCATGATGAAAAGGTAAGAGATGAGTTAAAAAGGGAATTTCATGCGGTTTATTGTGTTAATCGTGTTACTTGTCAGCACTTTTTCGGCGGTGGCTGACAGGATAGACGCCAAAGATTGGCTACTCTGGAAAGAGTACAAAACACAGCTGCCTTTTCATTCGGCTTTAACGATATATCCTCCGGTTAGTATTCGGGCGCAAGACAACCGATTGACCGGATCGATAGCTGTGCCTTATTCAATGAGCGATGACAACAGTCGTTTGATTTCCGAGTTTTTAGTTGTTGTTATCGATGCCTCGGGTAAATCGCATTTTTTGCAGCCTAAACTTAATAGTGTCGGCTTTGCCAAAGAGCAGGGCATAGCGATGTCGTTGTTTGAGTCCACATCCTTTACTGACGGTGATGTCGTTGTGCGGTTATATAAGGCCAACAATGAGACCAATCGTTCGGCGTTAGAGCAGTATTTACACGCGAAGGCCAAGAATAATAAAGGCATTCAACAGGCACTTGCAAATTTAGCCATTAGCGTCCCTAAATTAGGTGAAGTATGGGACGTCGATGAACAAACCCGACAAGGGTTAACCCTTGGAGCAAGGGACCGTTCAGCCAAGTGGACCGTCGTGCAGATCTACAGCGAAAGTTGCGGCTTTTGTCGTAAAGCTATCCCTAAAATGAATACACTAAATAACGACTCTGGCCACGATATTACTGTTATTGGCCTGGTAGGGACGAATAATACTGCCGGTTTTAAAGACCACATGACCGCTAGCAATATTTCTTACCCTTTCGTTGCTTATGAAGGCGAGTTCGTTGAGTCTGCGCTATTACAAGCGCTAGGTCAGCTCGGTTTTCCGACTTATTTTGTTCTAGACGACAATGAGGAAGTCGTTGGGATTTACGTAGGAAAAGAGTTTGATGAATGGTTGGGAATTATTGGGGAGGGTTAGGTCCGCTTCGAGCGAGAAGTGGAACTTGAATTTTTCTTAATGTTTTTAATGTGCTTCAACTTGCGGTGGTGTTATTAGTAACTGAGATTACGCTATGGCGTTCGGGATCCCGTAAGCGGCTTTATTGTGTAGTATGTGGTTGTGTTACTATATTTGTTGGTTTAATGTTCTCGCTATGCAACACCCCAATATGAAATTTCATGTATTCAAGGAGGATGACGATGAAGAAGACTCTAGGGATCGCGGTCGTTGCTTTTTTAACCGGGTGCACATCACAAAATTATTCGGATGTGAGTGACAGCCAAGCGGTCATTGATAATCTTAAAGTTTCCGAAGTGGGACTGCCTAGAACCGAAAAGCACCAGTTACATGTAAAGTTTGATTATAGTATCAAGAACTATAAAGCACTTGATGGTTTATATACATGCTCAGTCTTGTTTGCAACGGGAAAAGATGAGTGGGTGACCCAAACCAAAGAAAGCGCTCCTTGCCAAATTGACTCGAAGAGCGGCTCAGTATCAATGAAATGGACTACTCCTTTATCGACGAGTGCGGGTTATTCAAATAAAGTATTGAAAAAAATGCAGTTGCCACTCAAATACCAAGTAGCTATTCATCAAAAAAAGACTAAAAGCAGAAACACTGTCATCGGTATGAGTGAACCTCTCTACCTTGCACCCAAACGATAAGAATAATGGCGCATTTTGCTTGGTGCTTCTTTGTTCGGTAATGGGTCTATTGAGCTTCGTCTGTCCAGCTTTTTATGACCGAGTAAAAGCTGGACTACGTGTGTCCGCTTTAAGACTAAGCGAACACTAAATTGGCAGGTGAGGGTAAGCCTGCTGGCGGTTTTGATAAGCCAGAATATCTGGTTTTTGAATGACGCCTTTATCAATATTGATGGCCCGACGTATGGTTTCATTTTGTTGCCAGCCATCCGGTCCTGCGGCTATGGCCGGTAAATGGAAAACCAATGCGGCGGAAATTGAGCGTGAGGCACTTTCCCAAAAATAGCTGGGCGTATGGTCAACGGCGTAGTAATCCACTTTTTCAACTTGAAACATGGGATTTTTAAAGGTGGTTGGTTTAGCAAAATAAAAACCCATACCTTCGTCACAACTGACATCAATAATCAAACAGCCCGGTTTGAGACAAGCTTTTTCTTGTTCGATGACAAAGTCGATAGGGTGGTTGGTGTCTTGATAGATGCCATTGATAATGAGTCCCGATTCGCTGATCAAATCACACAGTGGCCTTTCTGTACCGTCATGTTCAACCACCATCATCCTTGCTTGATCGGCAGTGCCAGCTCTTAACCAAACATAATGACAATCTAGGACTTCTTCACGGACCTCATGATCAGGTCGCTGAATGCAGATAGTAATATCGCGAAAGCCATGGGCTTTGAGTGCATAAATAGCTCCACGACTAACAGCACCAAAACTGAAGATAAGCGCTTTACGCTGATTACCATAATGGCCGTCTATGCCCTTAAGCTGGAGCGCATGGATCACCCCGCAATATCCCGCCATTTCATTATTTTTATAGAATGTATGGCGCCCAACCTGGCCTTGGGGACCCCAGACATACATATCTTCAAAAGCGATTAAAGTCTGTTTTCTATCAATGGCAATCTGGGTGACTTCCCGTTGTTGTGTGCAATGAGGATAACCCCAGAGTACGCCGCCGGTCCGCAATTGCTCAAAATCGGCAAGTACTGGTTTGGCGATAACAACGGTGTTCATGGTTTCTAACAACTCGTCTCTTGATGCCAGTCCTCCCACCTGAGAGGCGAGTTCAGCATCATTAATACCAAAGCGTTCGCCATAGCCCGTTTCAAAAATGAGTTGCTTACGTATTTTTTCGGGGATCCTGGATAAATGATCCGGATGTATCGGCACGCGCCGTTCATCTTCCTTTTTAGAGCTGCCAATAACGCCTAGTGAAGTCATATTCATGGTATTGCCTTGTGCTTGAGCGTTTGAACCAACAGTGGTTGGCAATTCTTACTGCAAGCGAGAATGAAGTGTGCAGGTACTTTGATTTGGAGAATAGGTTTTGATTGTAAATGCAAAAAGACTGGAGCTTGTGAACCTAAAGCCAGGCCGGAAGTGTAACACAGTTCGGGTTTTCTATCTGAATATTAAGAGCCACTCACAACTCCGACCCACAAGCAAAACCACTGCTCCACGCCCATTGGAAATTAAAGCCCCCCAACCAACCGGTTACATCCAGCACTTCGCCAATAAAGTACAGACCTGGTTGCTTCTGGCTTTCCATGGTTTTGGAGCTGATTTCGTCGACGTTAACACCACCCAAGGTAACTTCAGCGGTGCGGTAGCCTTCGGTGCCGTTGGGTTTTAGCTGCCAGCGGTTGAGGTTGTCGGCTATAGCCTGAAACTGCGCGTTAGAGGTGTCGGCCAGTTTGTTGTTCAGCGGCCATTGGTGGTGCTCTGCTAGCGCGGTCACTACGCGCTTAGGGAAGTGTTGCTGCAATACGGTATTGAGCTGGGTTTTGGGCTGTTGCTGCTGTTGCGTTTTCAGCCACTCAAAAGCGTCTAAATCTGGTAGCAGGTTAATGGTCACGGCTTCGCCGGGCTGCCAGTAGGAGGATACCTGCAAAATGGCCGGTCCGCTGACGCCACGGTGGGTAAACAGCATGGCTTCACGGAAGTATCCGCCATGGGCTTCTGCACTGACGGGTACAGCCACACCTGAAAGCTCGGCAAAACGGACTTTTTCATCTTCTTGCAGGGTAAAAGGCACTAAACCAGCGCGTACCGGTACAATGGAATGCCCAAACTGCTCGGCAATTTGATACCCCAGCGGAGTGGCGCCTAACTTGGGCATAGATAACCCGCCACAGGCAATAACCAGTTTGTCGCAGCTATAGTCGCCGCGGCTGGTTTCAATGCGGTAGTTGCCTTCGTAGTCTACCGACACAATCTCGGTGCGTAACTGAACTTTGGCGCCGTGTCGGTCGCATTCGCTCATTAACATGCGCACAATGTCTTTGGCGGAGTCGTCGCAAAACAACTGGCCTAAGGTTTTTTCGTGGTAGGCAATACCGTACTCAGCCACCAGGCCAATAAAGTCCCATTGGGTGTAGCGGCTGAGTGCCGACTTGCAAAAATGCGGGTTGGAAGACAGAAAGTTCTCCGGGCCGGCGTACATATTGGTGAAATTGCAGCGGCCGCCGCCGGAAATCAGAATTTTCTTACCTGCCTGCTTGGCGTGATCCAATACCAGCACCGACTTACCGCGCTGTGCGGCATGAGCGGCGCAATGCAGCCCCGCCGCGCCGGCACCAATAATAATCACATCCCAGTTCGACATTATTTTTGCAGTTGCTCCAGTATGTATTCGGCTTTGCTCACTTCAAAGGACTTGTCCTCTTCCACAAACACACCTTTTACCTGGCCGTCGGTGATGATCATGGCGTAACGCTTAGAACGGATACCACCGAAGTTACCGGTGTCCATGCTAAGGCCCATTGTCTGGTTGTATGCGCCGTTGCCGTCGGACAATAACCGAACCTTTTCTCCGATCCCCAATGCGTCGCCCCAGGCCTTCATAACAAAGGCGTCATTTACAGCGACACAATTAATACTCAGAACACCCGCTTCTTTTAACGCTTCGGCGTGCTCTACGTAGCCGGGCAGGTGTTTCTCCGAACAGGTCGGAGTAAACGCGCCAGGCACTGAAAACAATACGTGTGTGCCTTTGGCGAATATCTCTGCCGGGTCGTAGTTCTGAATGCCAACATCACCTTTGCTGGTCAGTGAACCTGATGGAATTTTATCGCCTTCTTTAATTTGCTGACTCATGAAAACCTCGTTTTATATAAACATCAAAGCGATGTTTTTTACTCTTAATTTGACTGTTTGGTTCACGCCCGGACAGAAAAGGCGCGCTGTTGGGGCGCTTAACCACTACTCGGAATTTAGCGTTATTAAGCGCAGGCTCTAGCAATGAATCGGCGTCTTCGTCGCTGCCGACTAACTGCTGGAACATTTGCATGTCTTTTTTCACTTGTGCCTTTTGCTTGCCGGTTTTTGGGTACATGGGGTCTAAATAAACCACGTCGGGCTCGTGGGTGAAGCCTTTACCCGTATATAAATTGTCGGTTCCGATTAAATGCATGCGCTGGCAGGTTTCGCCAATGAAGTCGGCTTCCTGCTGGGCTCTGTGCAGGCCATTGTCGAGCAGTGCAGCGACAACCGGATGCCGTTCAATTAACTGAACGTCACAAGCTAGCCCGGCTAGTACAAAGGCGTCTCGCCCAAGGCCGGCGGTTCCATCGACAACCGATGGCTTAAACTGCCCACTAACACCAACGGCTTTGGCAATAGCTTCGTTCTTTAACTGTGTGTTCTGAGCACGGTAGGCGGCTTTGCCCTGATGAAAATCGACCACTAAAGGCGACATTTTTTGCGGGCTTTGCAGCCAGTGCAGTGCCAGTACCCCGTCGGTCAACCAAAGCTGAAAAACGTCACTATCCGTGGTTTCAGACGGGAGTCCCCAGCGCTCGGCAATGGCTTTTGCCGCAACGGTTTCAGCGTCGCTGCCTGCAAAAATGGGAACCCGGGGCGTAGTTGTCACTGCGCAGCCTTGCGTTGCATATCAATGTGTGGAATGTCGTCTTCCAGATACTCGTCGCTAATGGCTTCAAAGCCGAAGCTTTGGTAGAACTTCAGCAGATAAACCTGTGCGCCTACCCGAACTGGGGCTTTGGGAGCATATTCTTCAAGGTAGTCGATACTGCGTTGCATGACTTCTCTGCCTAGCTTCTGGCGGCGCACTTTTTCATGGGTTATTACCCGACCAATACGGGAATAGCCGGTATCGGCGGTGGCCAGGTAAAGCCGGGCGTAGGCGACCATTTCGCCGGTGTCTTTGCGGGCGTACAAATGTAAAGCCTGCTCGTCTGCGCCGTCGGCGTCCAGGTAGGGACAAGTTTGCTCCACCACGAAAACTTCTTGTCTAAGTTTCAGCAAGTCGTAGAGATCGTGCAGTGAAAGATCGTTAAATGCTTTTAAGTGCCAGTTCATGTGCCTACTTTCTTCAATGAGTTGCTAAGAGAAACCACGTTGCTTTTATTGACTTCGCTATCATATAAAGCGAGCAGCTCGGCTACGGGTTTGCGGCCGTCGCCTTTTTGACTGATGCTGCGCGAGACCGACAAGCTACTGATGTCGGCGTGTTTGTATAAAGCCCGGGTGAGGTCGGTGTCGTGGTTGCTTATCAGTACCGGAATGTGGCGCTTTTTCGCAACCTGCACTGCCCGGCGGGCTAGCTCGTCCTGGTCAGTCAGGCCAAAGCCACCGGTCGCGTAGCTGGTAAAGTTAGAGGTCTGATCCAACGGTGCGTAGGGCGGATCGCAATAAATCACGTCGCCTTGTCGGGCGCGCCGGAAAACTTGCTCAAATGGACGGCAAATAAATTTGGCTTTGCGCGCTTTCTCGGCAAAATGCTCGAGCTCTTTTTCCGGGAAGTAAGGTTTACGGTAATCACCAAAGGGCACGTTAAAAATGCCTTTGCTGTTATAACGACACAAGCCGTTGTAGCCGTGGCGGTTCATATATAAAAAAAGCAATGAACGAAAGTAAGGGTCGCTGCTGGCATTAAAGGCGGCACGCAGTGCGTAGTAAGCGTCGGCCTGGTTGTTACGGTTAACGAAGAGCTTGCGGGCGTCCTGAATAAAAGTCTTCGGACGGCGCTTCACAAACTGATACAGGGTAATGAGGTCCTGATTAATGTCGTTAAGCAGGTAGCTGTCGTAGTCGGTATTCAGAAAGACTGAACCGGCACCCACAAAAGGTTCGATGAGCTTTTTACCTTGCGGCAAGCGTGCTGTTATCGGCTCGATAAGTGAGTACTTACCGCCTGCCCATTTTAAAAATGCCCGATTCTTCTTCATGCGCCGGCCGTTGGTGGATCCTCAAGGGATTGTAACCCAAAGGCCGGGGGATGAAAATTGCTGACTGCGTGATTCGTCCGGCTACTGGCTAGTAATGTCGTTTTGCACACTGGCAAACGACTTAGCCCAGGGCTCCATTTGCTGCACATCGGTCGGCAGCTGAGTGGCGGCTGCACGTGCTTGCTCAATGCTGGGATAGCTGCCAAAAATAACCACATAACGTTGATCAGCGCGCTGATACACCTGAGTATTAGCGGCAATACCGTAGTCATTACGGAAACTGCGCAGTAGCTGCGGGTCACTAATAATGCTGATTTGCAGTGTGTAATTGCCTGAGTTCTGATCCAGTGCCCACTGGGTCTGGAACGGCCGCGCTTGAGGCTGAGACTGTTGTGGTTGTGGTTCAGGTTGGTCTGCTTTAACTTCTGGTTCTGGTTTGGCTACAACGGTATCAATGCCTGCCTCGGCTGCCGACTGCTCGTTAGACTGCCCGACAGGCTTGGCTTCCTGCGGCTCTTGTTGTTTCGGCTGTTGCTTAATGAAGCCCAGTGAAATTTCACCTTCTGTAATTTCAGAGGCGGCTACGGTGTTTAATGTACCTAAAGCGTTGCGGTAAGAGGCGGCCAGTTCCGCAGGAACCAGTTCTAAAGAACGTTCATTGAGCGGTTCAAAGCTGGGCAAACTGGTCGTCTGTTCGGTAGCTTCTGTTGCTGTTTTATCTTCGGCTGTCGTGGCACTGTTTGCATCGCCTTGTTCGGTCGTGGTTTCTGCCGGTGCCGCTGATTCCGGATTCACTTGTTGCCAGTAGGCGGTCAGCTGTTCTTTATTCAGAAAACCAGCAAAGGCCAGACTTATAATGGCTGCAATTAAAAGAATAGGCCACAGACGCATTTTGCGGCGGCTGTTCTGCTCTGCTTTACGGTTCCCTTTGCTTTGTTCACTGCCGTCGCTATTGTCAGAATTCTCTTCGGCATTGGTATCGCGGTAGCGGGCTGCCTGAGTGGTTAAGGTTAACTGCAGGCGCTGCTGAATTTCACCGGGAAACCCATGAATGGAGTTTAAAAATTGTTGAATGCGTTCCAGGTTCCAGAAGCTACGCTGCTTCTCCGGCAGTAAGGCCTGCACAAAGCGAATCTGTTCGTCATGATTAAGTGGCTGAACCTCAATCATGGTGGGCCCTTGTACACGCAAGTGCGGCGCCGGGCGTTGTTGCTGTGCCCAGCGGCTGTCGCCGGTAATGATAATGCTGGTGCGCTGACCAATGGCGCTAAGCTGAGTAACGGTGGAAATGCACTCGGCTAAAAAGCTTTCTGACAATAGCTCACCGTTATCGATAACAATAATGGCGTGGTTAAGCGGACGCTGGCGTTGCATCTGGCGACTTAGTGACTCGTCGTTAATGCTGATGGTGCCGAACAACTGGTTGAGTATTTGTGCGCGAAGTCGGTCGTTGGTGGAGCGTTCATTGGCGCTGATAAAAGCCACTTCCGCGTATTCTGATGCCTGCTCCAGAAACACTTCTGCAATGGTGGTTTTACCGCTGCCCTCTTTGCCGTGCAGCATAATAAGCGAAACGCTTTGCTGGCAATTTTGGTGGAGCTGGTCAATAACCTGTTGCTGGCTTGGTTTGGTTTTTACCGGCGCGGCAACAATGTGTTGTGTGGTTGCAAGTGCTTGCATCTGTCTGTTCCTGTCTGTCAGCCGAATAGAGATAACGCGTTGGCGTTAGCAACATTCAGTGATCACAGCAGCAACGGTATTGTGTTCTACAGTACTGACGACTTCAGCTTTACCAATAGCGACTGGAAGAACAAAGTGCAGCTGACCGTCTTTTACTTTTTTGTCGCGCTGCATGTAGTCTAACCAGTCCTGCCAGGGCATTTGCGGGCCCTTCGTCGGCAAGCCAAGTGCCAGCAGTAAATCTTTAATGCGTCGAAAATCTGACGAATTGAGCCGCTGTGTCACTTCTGACAGCTTAGATGCAATTATAATGCCAGCAGCTACGGCTTCGCCGTGTGTCCATGCGCCGTATTCGGTGGCGGCTTCAATGGCGTGTCCAAAAGTGTGGCCTAAATTGAGTAATGCCCTTAGGCCTTTTTCGCGTTCATCCAGTGCGACAACTTCCGCTTTGATTTCGCAGCTGCGTTGAATAGCATAAGTCAGTGCTGCCGGGTCTTGCTGATTTAACTCTGTCGTATGCTCTTCCAGCCACTGGAAAAACTCAGCGTCGTAGATAACACCGTATTTAACGACCTCGGCTAAGCCGCTGCGGTAGTCTCGCTCAGTCAGTGTTCGCAAGCAGTCTATGTCGATAACCACCGATTTGGGCTGATAAAAAGCGCCAATAAGGTTTTTACCCTGCGGATGGTTAACCGCTGTTTTTCCGCCCACGGAAGAATCGACTTGCGACAGTAGGGTGGTCGGAATTTGATAAAAATCGACCCCCCGTTGAAATGTTGACGCCACAAAGCCCGCTAGGTCACCAACCACACCTCCGCCTAAAGCAATAATGCCGCAGTCGCGGTTAAAGCCAGCGTTAATAAGAAGATCCATGGCTTCGCTGTAGCTTTCCAGGCTTTTAAACTGTTCGCCGTCGCGCATTTCAAATACTTCGACCTGATGGCCGGCAAGTGCACTTAATAATGGCTTTAAATAGTGCTGGCTGATGGTCGGGTTAGTGATGACCAGTAGCTGTTGATTGAGTTTACGCGGGAGGTTTTCTACGTAGTTTGATAACAGGGCGTTACCAATGTAGATGGTGTAGCTGCGTTCACCTAAAGAGACGTTAACCTCAGCCATGAACGCAGCTCCCTTTATTTACCCGAGGCCGTTAATCGACTCGAGTTGATCGATAATGTCATTGACGACGAATTTTGCGCTTTGATCATCGGTTTGTACCGTGATGTCTGCAATTTCTTCGTATAAAGGGTCGCGTTCTTGTGCCAGTTGCTCCAGCACTTTACGCGGGTCGTCAGCTTCTGCAATTAAAGGCCGGCGTTTGTCGCGCTGGGTGCGCGCCAGTTGTTTCTCAATGGGTGTTTTCAAGTACACAACAACACCCCGAGCCGACAGACGGTTACGGCTTTCTTTGCTCATGACCGAGCCGCCACCTGTCGCTAAGACAATACCCATGTTTTCGGTAAGCTCTTCGATTACTTTTTCTTCGCGTGCACGAAAGCCTTCTTCACCTTCAAGTTCAAAAACCCAACTGATATCAGCCCCTGTGCGGCGCTCGATTTCAGAATCTGAGTCGAAGAACTCTAAATGTAATTGTCTGGCGATTTGACGGCCAATCGTACTTTTGCCAGCCCCCATGGGCCCAACAAGAAAAATATTACGTTTCTCAGCCATATTCCTGCTTACATCATTGGTTAAAATTAGCTGTAACTCACGAATCCGGAGTGTCTGGAGACGTCCCCCAACCCAACGAAAAGAAGCGCGATTATCGCAACTTGAGCCCACTTTAGCAATAGTAATCGGCTTTTGGACTAAGTTTGGGGCAATATCGTTGGTGTGACGAAAATCATTAACTCCCGCTTTTCATTGCGCTGCTGCTGGTGAGAGAACAAATTCCCGAGTAACGGCAGCGAACCTAAGATGGGGACACGACTGTCATCATTCAAGCTATGTTCCTGAAAGATTCCACCTAAGACGATAGTTTCGCCATTTTTCGCCAGTACCCGCGTCGACATTTCCTGAGTGTCGATGGCAACGGCTGGTCCGGTAGGTGTTGCAACGGTGTCGCCGCGGGTGTTCTGGGTAATGGTGAGCTCCATTAACACATGGTTATTTGGCGTAATTTGCGGAGTCACACTTAAGCCCATAACCGCTTTTTTAAATTGCACCGCAGTAGCCCCGTGCGCAGCTGTTTCGACGTAAGGTATCTCTGTACCTTGTTCTATGTAGGCGGGTTGCTGGTTCGACGTGAAAATTTTGGGGCTGGTAATAATTTCGGCTTTGTTTTCCTGCTCCAGCGCCGTTAATTCAAGATCCAGCAGAATGTCATCGCTCAGCCTGGCCAGGTTAGCGGAAAATGTTCCGGCGGGGTTTGTTGCCGGTAAGTCCACTTGCATACCTTTAACAAAGCTCCCTGCGTCCTCAGGTATTGCCAGTCCGTACTCCGACGCGCCCCAACGAATACCCAGTTCTTTACTGACGTTGGCCTTTACCGTCACCATACGGGCTTCAATGAGAACTTGTTTGACCGGTACATCCAAATCAATGACTAACTGACGAATGGTGGCCAGTTGCTCCGGCGTGTCCCGAACAATGAGCGTATTAGTGCGCTCATCAACACTGACCGCTCCGTTGGGTGACAAAAAGCTTTGCTGCTCATTTTTTAATAACGACGCTAAGTCACTGGCTTTCGCAAAGTTTACGCTAAGCAAAATAGAGCGGTGCTGGCTATTGTCTACGACAGCATCATCGGCGACATCAATGCGGAGCATGGAACCTTGTGCGTGAACCGTTAAGCCATGACTGGTTAGTAGCGTGTCGAAGGCATCCTGCCAGGCAACCTTGTTGAGTTTCAAACTGGATTCACCACTGACCTGGTCGGTAATCAATATATTTAACTGATGCTGATCGGCCAGTAATTGTATGAGTTGGCTTAGCGGCATTTTATCGGTATTGAGCGAGACAGGTTGTTGCCTTTGCTCTTCGCTCAGCAGGCTTTTCCAGGAAGTTTCCATTGCGTAACCAGATGTAGAGCAAAGCACCAGCAGCAGACTGAGCACACAAAAAGAGAATTTAATTGGCTTCATTACGTTTTCTTGTCCTTAGTTAAACGAAGTTTGACGGTCTCGGCCGACCAACAGCCAGCATACTGCTGCCAGCGTTCGAACAGTGCGTACCCGGGGTTAATTTCACGCAGTTGCATGAGTGGGTTTTCTATCCAGCTGTTGTTAGCAAGGGTTATTACGCGGTCCGGCAGTTGCAGCAGAGCTTTTCTTTGTGGTGAGGTTTGTGTGGCCAGTAACTTAACTAAAGACCAGTCACTGATTTGAATATTGCTCTTTATTGCAGGCCGCTCTAAGCATTTAGGAGGCTCGACAGTAATGGACGGAAAGCTTGTTTTAAACAGCGTGTTGGCGTCAATGCTTGCCGAAGCGGCATCATTGGCGTTTAACCACAGAAACTGCCAACTGAGTTTACCGCTGGTTAAGTCTGTGTCTTGCCACTTTAATGTTTGAGTAAAAGGAAAAGCCTGAGTCGCGCCGTGTTGTGCCAGCATTACAGAGGCAACAAAACGGACAGCGCGCTGATAGCTACCATTAACCCCAACCAACCATTGCTCAGAACGCTCTGGATCCTGTTGGTAGTGCAAGTCTACCTTTTGTTGCTTTGCCGCCTGGGTCAGTAAAGACGAAACACCCACGAAGGAGGGTTCGGGCACGTCGATACTGTCCTCTGCCGGAACTGGAGGAAGAGGTGCCTGTAGCTGCTGATACTGATTCCGCAAGGTGTTGCTAAGCTGCGCGGCCTGATACCCGGTTAAGTAATAGCTAATGAGCACAGCAAGCAGGGTAAAGATAAGCAGGGCCATGACCCAGATTAAAAGTGTTTTGTGTGATGATTTAGCCACGGCTGGCCTCACGCTGGCTATTTAAGTAATGGAATGAAACGCGTTTTTGCGGCAACAACTGCTGTTTTAGCCCGGCATGAACAAGTTGTTTGTTTAGCCATAAATAGTGATCGTTAACTTCCTGAATATGGCGATAGTTAGCCTCAAGCTTGAATTGTTCATGGCTAAAAGCAAGCCGGCGGTGATGAAAGCTTTTTGGGGTGTTGTCGAGTAATGCCGAAAATGCGTTAAGCCTCAGCTTATGTAAGCGTTTAAGCTGGGTAAAAATACGCTGATTTTCTTGCTGTTGCTTGTAGGCTTGCCAGCGTTGTTGGTGAACTTTACGCTCAGTCAGTTGTTGTTTTTGCACACTGATTTGCTGCTGCAACTGAGTCAGATAGTCACTGTATGAAATAACCCACTGTGACGAGAAAAAGGTAACAGTTATTAACAGTGCAATACCTGCTTTATGCAACGTGCGGTGGCGTTGCCATAAGCTTTGCTGTCGCCATTGCAGAAGGTTTAACGATGCCATTGGTTAAACCCCCGCAAGACTAAGCCTAATAACACCAGCTCATTATCTAATGCCGCAACAATGGGTGCTGGATTGTTTTTGAAAAAGGGTGTTGTTGATAGCACTAAGTGCGTGAGTTGCGTTTGCCCTTCAAGCTGCCGGTCAAGCGACGACTGAACCGCCTTATCGCCAAAGCTCATAACCCAACTGAATTTGCCGGACATTTGAGCCGACAAAAGATAAGGCAGTAAATTGAAAGTATCGACGTATTCTAAGCGCTGAAAAACACCGCCTTTGCAATACAGAACAATAGACTGAGGCTGTCTCAGCTCGACAATGACCCATTGCATTGGGCTTTCAAATACTGCGTTGTCGGGCCAAAGGTAAGGAAGTACTGCGTTGGTTGCACGTACAACAGACTGATAGGCCGGTTCAACCACATGTACCGGCATTTTCAGGGGGGCTAATAATGTTAGTAACTCCTCCAGAGCTGAGCGTTGACCAATGACCGCTTCAGCTTCGTTGTTTCGGGTAAAATAGTCGTAACTGATACCGGTACTGGTCTTTAATTGTGGCGGTAATTTTTCCAGTAACTGCTCTTCAACCTGATTGCGGTTGTCCAGTGCAATTTTCTGATAGTGAGTTGCGGTGTAATCAAGCGCTGAGACAATGCCATCTTTATTGAGTCCTTTATCGCTGAGGCTGTTTTTGTGTTGCTGTGAAAAGTGATCGACCACAAAGTGCCGGCCCTGTCGTGATAGTTGTAAAACCAGACAACTTTCACGATTCATTTGCACAGCAAGTGGTTGCTGGCGAAGTAATGACATTAGACAATATCCTTATTGTAGAAAAGCCAGATGCAAGCGTAGTGTTGTGAACAAAAATCCGCCATAATAGTCAGTAAGAATTTAGAGCTAATTTATGTCGGTTTTTGCGGTTTAAGCAGACTGGTGTAGTGAAAAAGGGTTATGGAGCAGATAATTGAAGTGGTTTAAGCGGCTAATTTACACCTTGCTGGTGTGTACTATTATTGGCGGGGTAGCGGTTGGCAGCCTTTACTTGTATGTAAAGCCCGAATTACCCAGCGTGGAAGCTTTGCGCGATGTGCGTTTGCAGACACCAATGCAGGTGTTCACAGCAGACGGGGAACTGATCTCACAGTTTGGTGAAAAGCGGCGTATACCAGTGGAGCTGCAAGACGTACCGCAACCGCTTATTGATGCTTTTCTGGCAACTGAAGACAGTCGTTTTTATCAGCATTTTGGCGTTGATCCTATTGGTGTTTTGCGTGCCTTTAGTGTGTTGCTGACCACCGGTGAGATTCAGGAAGGTGCCAGTACCATTACCATGCAGCTGGCACGTAACTTCTTTTTGAACTTTGAACGCGCGTGGATGCGCAAGATAAAAGAAGCCTTTATTGCCGTTCACATTGAACAGCTCTTAAGCAAAGATGAAATTCTGGAACTTTACCTCAATAAAATTACCTTCGGGCATCGCGCTCATGGCGTCGGGGCTGCAGCACAGGTTTATTACGGTAAGCCACTAAAAGACCTGACTTTAGCACAGATGGCAACCATCGCAGGTCTGCCTAAAGCGCCATCGAATCTAAACCCAATTTCAAACCCGATTGCTTCGAAAGCGCGCCGACGTGTGGTTTTGTTGCGTATGCTGGATGAAAATAAAATCAGCCAGGCGGAGTTTGAAGAAGCGGCTAATGCTCCGGTCACCGCTCGTCGTCATGGAGCGGAGGTAACGGTCAATGCGCCTTACCTGGCCGAGATGGTGCGCCAGGAAATGGTAGACCGCTACGGAGACGACCAAGCTTACAATGAAGGCTACAAGGTTTACACAACGATAAGAAGTGATGTGCAGCTGGCTGCGCGTCAGGCCGTCTGGGATAACCTGCACAGTTACGATGAACGCCATGGTTACCGCGGTCCGGTTAGCTTGTTGTGGTCGGCAGAGAAAGAAGAGGAGCCGGTGGAAGAACCGGCTATTCGGCAATACCTTGAACAATTACGCGTTATTGGTGCGGTTACACCGGCTGTGGTGACAGCCATTGGTGAGCAGTCTGCGGAAGTGATGGTTAAAGACGAGGGGAAAATCACTTTACCCTGGGAAGCCATGCACTGGGCCCGCGAATACCTGAACGAAGAACGTCAGGGACCGCCTCCGGAGACAGCCGGAGAAATCATGCAGCCCGGGCACGTTATTTGGTTGCGCCGGGTGAATGACGGCAGTGAATGGCGTCTGGCTCAAATTCCTGAACCAAGTTCCGCCATTGTGTCGTTAAGGCCCGATGACGGCGCTGTAGCTGCTGTGGTTGGTGGTTACAGTTTCCAACTGAGTCAGTACAACCGCGCATTACAAGCGGAACGTCAGGTTGGTTCTAATATTAAACCGTTAATATATTCAGCAGCCTTTGAAGAAGGATTGACGCTGGCGACTCTGGTTAATGATGCTCCGATTAACCAGTGGAATCCGGGCTCCGGTATTGCCTGGCGGCCCAAGAACTCGCCTGAAGTTTACGAAGGGCCTATTCGCCTGCGTAAAGCGCTGGCTAAGTCGAAAAACGTGGTTTCAGTGAGGCTAATTCGCGAAGTGGGTGTGAAAAAAGTGGCGGATCATTTAGCGAAGTTTGGGCTGGACCGTTCTGAAATTCCTGAAAATGAATCGCTCTCGCTGGGTTCTCTTTCAATGACACCGATGCAGGTAGCCAGAGCATTTGCTGTTTTCGCAAATGGTGGCTTTTTGGTCGAACCTTATTTCATTGAACGAATTGAAGATGCAGACGGTAATGTTTTAGACGAAACCGAGCCGACGCGCGCTTGTTTCGACTGCGATAAACCGGCACCGCAGGTCATCAGTGAGCAAAATGCATTTTTGGTTGAACAGGCAATGAACTCTGCTGTCTGGGGTGGTGGAAGCTGGCCTAATGGCACCGGCTGGAATGGTACCTCCTGGCGTATTCAACGTTCTAAACCCATTACCGAAGCGGTAGGTCGTAACATTGCCGGTAAAACCGGTACGACAAACGATGTGCGAGACACCTGGTTTTCGGGCTTTACTTCTAGTCTGTCCACCACGGTCTGGGTAGGTTTTGATGATGTTTCCAGAAAGCTGGGGCGTACGTCAAAGCATCCTGAAGTGGACTCCAGTCAGCAGGCAATAACAGGCGGTGAGGCTGGTGCTAAAACAGCGTTGCCTGGCTGGATCCTATTTATGGAAAAGGCGTTACCCCTGTTCCCCTCACGCGAGTTTGGTATTCCACCGGGCGTGGTGAATGTTCGAATCGACTTAGAAACTGGTAAGTTGTCGCATAAGAGCGATTACACAACACGCTTTGAATACTTCATTCGGGGAACTGAGCCGACAGAGTACAGCCGTAATAATGGCAACTCAGACCGCGATATTTTTGAAGACAATGACGACGATTTATTCTAGTCAGGCATTAGGACTAAATGAGTGGGAGCGTTAAGCTCCCACTGCCAGTTTACCCAGTAACTGATTCAAATCGGACTGAACACCACCTGCGGTAACGTGTTTACCTGCACCGGGACCACTTATTACGAGCGGCATTTCAGAATACCAGTCGGTGTAGATAACAAAGATGTTTTCGCCGGGTATTAGGTTTGCCAGCATATCCCCTTCCGGAATGTACTCAATACCAACCTGGGCGGTAACCCGCTGCTCATCACTGACCGTGAAGCTGGCCAGTAGTCGAGGGACCTTACCGTCTTTGGCGGCTTCGTCGAGCATAGCTGCCATGGGCTCATCAAGCTCAGATATGCGTTGCATAAAGTCGTTAAGCGGTATGTCGCGTAAGTTCTCCGGCACAAGGCTTTGTACCTGAATGTCCTGCCAGTCCAGATTCAAGCCAATTTCGCGTGCAAGAATCAGCAGTTTACGGACAAGGTCCTGGCAGGACAGATCCTCTCGTGGGTCGGGTTCGCTGTAACCCCTCTCTTTGGCTTCTTGTACCAGCGAACTGAAAGCCACACCTTTGGTGAAATTTTCAAACAGCCAGGACATAGTGCCGGAGAAAATACCGGAAATACTACGGATTTCGTCGCCGGAATTGCGTAAGTCATTAATGGCGTAATTCAGAGGCAGTCCGGCGCCAACTGTGGTGTTATAGAGCCACTCACGTTCGTATTCGTGCTGGATGGTACGAATTTCGCGGTACAGCGCTTCGTCAGCCGAGCCCGCGCGCTTGTTGGCGCTGATGATATGAAGACCGTTTGCGAACAGACTCGGGTATAATTGCGCGACTTGTTTCGCATCGGTTAAATCAATCACAACCAGCTCGTCGTATGGCGCATTGGGCAGCTCGCGCAACAGTTCGGTCAATACGTAAGGGCGCGCCAGGCGGTCGAAGTCATCTGCCCACTGGGTCAGTTCAACGCCGTTGTAATCCAGCCATAAACGGCGGGAGTTGGCTATGCCAATAACGCGAACGTCCATCACCTGATTAATGCGGTCTCGTTGTTGTCTGAACAGCTCCAACCAGGCTGTACCAATATTGCCACGGCCAATAACCAGCACACCCAGACTGCGGCGGTAGTTAAATAATTGACTGTGTAAACGGTTCAGTAAACGGTTATCAAGCTTCTGCTCTAAAATAGCCACAGCGGAGTCGCCGTTCTGAGTTAAGGCAAAGCGGCGTACTTTTTGTTCTGAAAGCTGGAGCTTAAAGGTCGAAAACTGATCGGTTTCCTGAATGCGGTTACCGACAATAGCGACCATGGAGTAACCGCGAATTTGAGTGATGGCATCACCCGCGCCCAGACTGTCCAGCCAGCCGGTCAGATAGTCTAAGTGGTTTTGGTGAAAGACCAGATATTGCTGATGATTTTCCGGCTCGGTCCAACTGACCAGCGGCTCTAACTCCAGTTCATCCAGGCGCTTTACTAAAGCCTTGTCCTGCAACTCAACTTTAAACAGAACCACTTCGGACAAAGACGTGAAAACTTTGCCGCGGGGCTGCGTATTCTGGAACTGACCAATGCGGGTTTGCTGGTTTTCTACTTTTAAGCTGGAACGTACCGATATGACCATGCGTTGACGGTCGACTGGCTGAAAGGTTCTTGGGTGCAGAACCGGGCTGCCAAGTCTTGCCAGTTCCTCGGCTTCGGTCCAGTCCAGTGTGGGCAAACTGACGACACGTTCAACTTTACGAGGATCCGCCGAGTAAACACCGGCAACGTCCTTCCATATGGTGACCTGGCGAGCATCGAGCAAGCTACCCACCAGCGTAGCTGAGTAGTCACTGCCGTTGCGACCCAGAGTCAAGCTTTCGCCGTTTAAGCCACGGGCAATAAAGCCGGTGACAATAAAGCGGGTGCCGGAATGAGGGGCTACCCGCAGTAGTAGCTTTTCACGGGAATGCTCAACCTGAATCACAGGCTCTGGAGCATCCGCTGCCAGTAAGAAGTCGCGGGCATCAATGTGGTCGGCCCGGGTGCCCTGTTTTTGCAGCAGCGCAGATAATAAGCGCGCCGACCAAAGTTCACCGTAGGACAGTAGCTCGGCGTTATGGGCAATGTCTTCGTCACCGGCCAACCAACGACGCCAGCGAGTGAAGTCCTGTTGTGACTGTTGCAGCAATTGCTGTTGTAAATCGCCACTTAATAACTCAGTGATAAGTCCTTGCTGAAAATTCTCCAGCTGATCGAGCAGAATACTGGCGGTATCGCCCGGCTGCGGTTTGGCGTTTATAATAGCCAGAATACGATTGGTCGTATCACCAGCGGCGGAAACCACGACAAGATCGCTCGCGCCGGCGTATTCCGTTACAATGCGGGCCACACGTCGATAGCAAAAGGCGTCGGCAAGACTGCTTCCGCCAAACTTGTGTACCTGAACACTGTCGGCAACGGCCTGCTTTTGCTCCTCTGTGAGCTGTATTGTTGTCATTCCGCCTTCCTTAACTACTCGCATGGATTGGGTTACTGCTACTAAGGCTAAAATATTGTCAGACAAATGTCAGCAACTTTTAGCCATCTAGACGGATAAAATTTGACGGGGTCGCTCAGTCGGGTACAATTCATTACAACTTACAGGGTTTTGTCTGACATCAGAGCAATGAATATGAAATGGAACGGCGAATACATTTATCCGTATGCTGAACACGGTCGTAAGAGTCAGCAGGTTAAGAAAGTTACGGTCTCAATTCCTACTCGGGTATTAAAAGTACTGACTGATGAGCGGACCCGTCGCCAAATCAATAATTTGCGTCATGCTACCAACAGCGAACTGCTGTGTGAGGCGTTTTTACACGCTTTTACCGGTCAGCCGCTGCCCGAAGATGAAGACTTGCAAAAATCGAATCCGAATAAAATACCCAAAGCCGTGCGGGAAGAGCTGGAAGCCAGGGGCTTGCCCATCCCGACGGATGACGAATTGGACGATTAATCCTGCATATAATTTTCTGGTAAATCGATTTTAGCCGCGCCGGATTTCACTGCGGCTTCAGCAACGGCGCGAGCCACACGCCGGCACAAGCGTGGATCGATAGGCTTAGGAATAATGTAGTTGCGGCCGAAGTTTAATTCTTTGACATCGGCTGCTTTTAGCACGGAATCGGGCACGGGCTCTTTCGCCAGCTGACGAATGGCCTCTACCGCTGCCACCTTCATTTCATCGTTAATGGCTGTTGCCCGCACATCTAATGCTCCGCGGAACATAAAGGGAAAACAGAGTACATTGTTCACCTGGTTCGGATAGTCGGAGCGGCCAGTTCCCATAATTAAGTCGTTCCGTGCTGCCATAGCAACTTCCGGTTTAATTTCCGGATCAGGGTTTGAGCAGGCAAAAATAACCGGGTTAGGTGCCATTAGCTGCAGCTCTTCCGGGCTGAGCAGGTCTGGGCCTGAAACGCCAACAAAGATATCAGCACCCTCAATAACATCTTTTAGCGTGCGCTTATCGGTATTGTTAGCGAACAGTTGCTTGTATTCGTTTAAGTCGTCACGGCGAGTGTGAATAACGCCTTTAGAATCGAGCATATAAATGTGTTCGCGCTGTGCACCGCATTTAATCAAAAGCTCCATACAGGCAATTGCTGCTGCGCCGGCACCGAGACAAACAATGCGTGACTCGGCCAGTTTTTTGCCCTGAATTTCCAGCGCGTTAAGCATACCGGCTGCGGTAACAATGGCAGTACCGTGTTGGTCGTCATGGAATACCGGTACATTGCAGCGTTCTATTAGCGCCTGCTCAATTTCAAAACACTCAGGTGCTTTAATGTCTTCTAAGTTAATACCGCCAAAGGTGTCAGCAATGTTGGCAACCGTATTGATAAAGTCCTGTGTGGTACGGTGACTGACTTCAATATCAATGGAATCCAGCCCGGCGAAGCGTTTGAACAAAAGTGCTTTACCTTCCATGACCGGTTTTGACGCTAATGGTCCCAAATTGCCCAGACCGAGAATAGCCGTTCCGTTGGTAATAACAGCAACCATGTTGCCTTTAGCTGTGTACTTGTAGGCATTGTCCGGGTCCTGCGCGATTTCCCGAACCGGCTCTGCTACGCCCGGGCTGTAGGCCAGCGCTAAGTCTTTACTGGTTTCAGCAGGGGTGGTGAGTTCAACGGAAATTTTACCCGGGGTCGGGTATTGATGGTAATCCAGTGCCTGTTGGCGAAAGTCTGTCATGCGGTGATACCTGAGTCTGGTGATCAGAATGCCGATCAGTCTATCGCTTTTGTGCTAATAAACAAATCTTACCTCCACCTTTGAGGGTAATGAGGTGAATGAAATTTCCAATGTGTTCAAAAGTACACCAGTTAACTTTTCTTTAACAATAGGCCGCTTAGCGAAACAGGCACAAAAAAAGGCGCTGTTTAGCGCCTTTTTCTTAAAATCTGCTGTTAAGCAGCGTTTTCTATAAGTTTTCTTAGGCTTATTTCTTGCCCAGAGCACCAAAACGCTTCTTAAATTTGTCAACACGACCACCAGTGTCCATTACACGCTGCTTACCAGTGTAGAACGGGTGGCACTCTGAACATACGTCCAGGTGAAGATCTTCTGAGCGGGTTGAACGCGTTTCGAACGTGTGACCGCAAGAACAGCTGACTTTTAAAGTCTCGTACTTAGGATGAATACCTTGTTTCATGGGGTTACCTCAGTTATGGGCCGCATCGCCATTCGATCCAAAGCCGAACACCATGCGCAAAAAAACATCAATGAATTAAGAGCCGCGCATTTTATGTGATCCTGAGCTTGTGATCAAGCAGAATCTGCTGCCTTGTATTCTGTGCGGTAGCGTTCCAGAATAGAGCCATGAAGCAAGCCAACACGGGCAGCGAACGACGTTATAAAGTCGCCCTGCCGTTACCTCTTCGACAAACCTATGATTATCTGTGCAAAAGTGCTGAGCCGCTGCCGCAGGGAGTGCGCGTGCGCGTGCCATTTGGTCAGCGCCAGTTAGTCGGTTATGTGGTTACTGAAGCCAATGACGAGCCGCCAACGTTTGAGCTGAAGTCGGTTTCGTCGGTATTGGATGAGCAACGACTGTGGCCGGATGATATTTGGCAGCTGGTTCGCTGGTCTTCCGATTATTACCACCACTCGTTGGGGGATGTTGCTGCCAATAGCCTGCCGGTTTTGTTGCGTAAAGGCGATGCGCCGGAATACCTGACTGAAACTTTTTATGCGTTGACTGACTTAGGCCTTGCTCAGTCTATTAACGACTTGAAAGGGGCGGCGCGACAACAGCAAGTGCTGGCGGCGCTGAAACATAAGCCGCTCAGGCGCAGCGACTTAACCGACATAGGTGTGACCTCGGCCGTGCTTCGTACCCTGCAGGATAAAGGCTGGATTGAGGTGCGTGAGCAGGCACCGGCAAAGCCACAAAGCTGGCAGCAGAAGCCATCGGTATTAAGAGAACAGGGTCACGAGTTAAATACCGAGCAGGCAGTAGCGGTTTCAACCATTAACCAGCAACAGAAGCACAATACGCTATTGCTGGAAGGCGTTACCGGCAGTGGTAAAACCGAAGTCTACTTACAGGCTATGCAACCGGTGTTGGAACGCGGTGAACAGGTTTTAGTGCTGGTGCCTGAAATTGGCCTCACCCCGCAAACCCTGCAGCGCTTTAAAGAACGCTTTGACGCGCCTGTGGTGATGCTGCACTCCGGTATGAGCGACAGAGAGCGGCTTAATACCTGGCTGGATGCTAAGCACGGGCATGCAGCGATTATTATCGGCACCCGGTCGGCAGTGTTTACGCCCTGCCAGAAGCTGGGGCTTATTGTGGTCGATGAAGAACATGATTTGTCCTACAAACAACAGGACGGCTTTCGCTACCATGCCCGGGACATTGCTATAAAACGGGCAGCATTGTTGAACATACCGCTGGTATTAGGTAGTGCAACTGCCTCGCTGGAAACGCTGAACAACGCGGTCAGCAAGCGTTTTCACTGGCTTAAACTGGGCCAGCGTGCCGGTGGCGCGCAAATGGTTAAACACGAGCTTATTGACCTGAAGCAGCAGCCGATAAAAGCCGGTATCTCTAAAATACTGCAGGAACAAATTCAGGTAGAAATTGAGCGGGGCAACCAGGTGCTGCTGTTTCTCAATCGCCGTGGGTTTGCGCCGGCATTAATGTGTCATGAGTGTGGCTGGCTGGCGCAATGCCATCGTTGTGACGCTTATTACACAGTACATAAAACCCATCAGCAACTGCAGTGCCACCATTGCGGTAGTCAGCAGCGGATACCGCGTCAATGTGGTTCCTGCGGTTCGCCGCAGATGATTTCTCATGGTGTGGGGACTGAGCAGCTCGAGCATAGTCTGAAAGAGATGTTTCCCGGCCGCGGGGTGCTGCGCATTGACCGGGATTCAACCCGCCGCAAAGGTCAGTTAGATGACTACCTGCAAAAAGCCACAAATAATGAATATCCCTTGCTGGTCGGCACGCAGATGCTGGCAAAAGGCCACCACTTTCCTAACGTGACTTTAGTGGCACTGCTGGATGTTGACGGCGCGCTCTACAGCGCCGATTTTCGGGCGGCAGAGCGTTTAGGGCAGCTTTATACTCAGGTGGCCGGGCGCGCCGGGCGTGAGCACAAAGCTGGTAAAGTGGTGCTGCAAACCCATCATCCGGAGCATGATTTAATTCAGGATTTGCTCAACAACGGCTATTCGCATTTCGCGTTGACGGCTTTAGCCGAACGCCAGCAAAGTGAGCTGCCGCCGTTTTCTTATTTGGCTCTGTTCAGGGCTGAGGCAACAGACAGAGACTCTGTGGTGCAGGCCATGACCCAAATTCAGCAGTTGATGCCGCAAGTAGAAGGTGCGTTTTTACTGGGGCCAATGCCTGCCTTAATGGAGCGTAAAGCCGGTCGTTACCGCTATCAATTGCTGTTACATTGTCAGTCACGGAAATTACGTTTTCAGTTAATTGAGCACTTGCTGCCGCAGATTAACGCCTTGCCGTTATTGAAAAAAGTACGCTGGTCGCTGGATATCGATCCGCAAGACTTCAGCTGATTAACAACTAAGCGGTTTTTTTTATCGGGCGTAGCGATTAAACTAAGCGCTTTGAATTTCCTCTTCGATTTTTCATACAGGTAGTCGCATTAATGAAAGAACAACTTGAACAGTTACTGGCCGAAGCCATTGGTCAACTTAAAGCACAGGGGAAAATCCCTGCGGATCACCCAGTAAAGATTCAGTTGGATCGCCCTCGCGACAAATCGCACGGTGACTTTGCGACGAACCTGGCACTTATGTTGGCAAAGCCGGCAAAGTCGAACCCGCGTCAGTTGGCTGAAGCCATTGTTGATGCGGTTCCGGAGAACTCTCTGCTGTCGAAAATGGATATTGCCGGACCGGGCTTTATTAATTTCACCATTTCGCAGGACCAGCTGAAAGATCAGTTAACGGCAATGCTGAACAGTGACCGCCTGAATATCGATGTTGCTGACCAAAGCAAAACCATTGTCATTGATTACTCGTCGCCTAACCTGGCGAAAGAAATGCACGTAGGCCATTTACGCTCTGCCATTATTGGTGATGCCGTGTCCCGCGTGTGCGAGTTTTTAGGTCATAAAGTGGTTCGCCAAAACCACGTGGGGGACTGGGGTACACAGTTCGGTATGCTTTTGGCTTACATGGAAGCGTTGGATAACCAGTCGGCAGAATATGAGCTGAGCAACCTGGAAACTTTTTATAAAGCGGCCAAGCAGCGTTTTGACGACAGCGAAGAGTTCGCTGACCGTGCACGACAGCTGGTGGTAAAACTGCAGTCGGGCGACGAATACTGCCTGAAGCTGTGGAACCAATTTATTGATGTATCACTCAGCCATTGCCAGGAAGTTTATGATCGTTTGGGCGTTAAGCTGACCCGTGATGACGTGATGGCAGAAAGTGCCTACAACGACAAGTTACCGGGCGTTATTGAACACCTGCGTGAAAAAGGGTTGCTGACCGAAGATCAGGGCGCGCAATGTGTGTTCCTGGAAGAGTACAAAGGTAAAGAAGGCGAACCACTGCCAATTATTGTGCAGAAAAAGGGCGGTGGTTATCTGTATGCCACAACCGATTTAGCCGCCATTGAATACCGCCAGAAAGTATTAGGCGGTGACCACTTAATGTATTTTGTAGACGCCCGTCAGGCACTGCATTTTGACCAAATTTTTACCCTGGCGCGTAAAGCAGGCTTTGTTGAGGGTGAGATACAGCTGGACCATTACGGTTTTGGTACGGTGATGGGTAAAGACGGAAAACCTTACAAAAGCCGTGACGGGGGTGTGACTAAACTGGCTGATTTATTAGATGAAGCCGAACGCCGCGCACTCGAATTGCTTCAGCAGAAAACGACCGACTTAACAGACGAGCAGCAGAAACGCGTTGCTGAAGTGGTGGGTATTAGCTCGGTGAAGTATGCCGACTTGTCGAAAAACCGCACCAGTGACTACATTTTTGACTGGAACCACATGCTGACCTTTGAAGGTAATACAGCGCCTTACCTGCTTTATGCTTACACCCGTGTGAACAGCATTTTTGACCGACTCGGCGATACCGCTTTTGACCGTGATGCAGAGATTATTCTGAACGACGAACGTGAGCTGGCACTTGCGAACCAGCTGGTGCGTTTTAATGAAGTGCTGCATCAGGTTCAGGATAAAGCCATGCCGCACTTCTTATGCGGCTATCTGTTTGATCTGGCCGGGCGTTTTTCCAGTTTTTATGAAGCCTGCCCTATTTTGAATCAGGAAGATGAAGCCCTTCGTAACAGCCGCCTGAAGTTATCGATGTTAACGGCTAACGTGCTCAAGCAAGGTCTGGATTTACTGGGCATTCCAACCCTGGAGAAGATGTAACGCATTATGGATTACGCGAATCGTAAGCCAAAATCGCCGAAACGTAAGCCGGCTAAGAAAAAGGGAAGCAATAAAAAGCAGCAACGTGGCGCAAAACCCGTTGGTGAACGTAAAGCTGTCCCTTGGTTCGTGGTTATTATTGCCATTGGCTTAATCGCCTTATTTACTTATATTCTGGTTCAAATTAGCGGTAAGTCAGAGGAAGTTGAGCAACCGCATGTGCAGCAACCACCGGCCGATCTGTTGCCGGAAAAGTCGGCCGAACGCTGGCGTTATATTGAAGAGCTGGAAAGCAAAGAAGTGGAAGTGGATGTACCCGAACGCGAAGTGGGTCCACCTAAGCTTATGCAGTGTGGCTCTTTTCGTCAGCAGGCTGACGCAGAAAGGCTGCGTGCGCAAATTGCTATGGCGGGTCTGGAATCTCAGGTTAGAGCAACGGACGGCAGTAATGGTCTTTGGTACCGGGTTATTTTAGGGCCTTATGAAACAAAACGTGACGCCGAACGTGATCGCCATAAACTGCAGCGGAATCAGGTGTTTGGTTGCGCAATTTGGAACTGGAACATCGATTAATCCATACCCACCATTGAAAAACACAATATAGACCCTCAAATACTTGTCATTGATGTCACAAAGACAAAAAAGAGGGTCTTGATTTGACTACTATCGTATCTGTTCGCCGCGGCGATAAAGTTGTAATTGGCGGAGACGGCCAGGTTTCCTTAGGTAATACCGTAATGAAAGGCAATGCACGTAAAGTGCGCCGCCTTTACCACGACAAAGTGCTGGCAGGTTTTGCCGGCGGAACCGCTGACGCTTTCACACTGTTCGAACGCTTTGAATCCAAACTAGAGCAACATCAGGGCAACCTGATGCGTGCTGCTGTGGAACTGGCAAAAGACTGGCGTACTGACCGGGCGCTGCGTCGGTTAGAAGCTCTGTTGGCAGTGGCTGATAAGGAAACCTCACTGATTATCACGGGTAACGGCGACGTTGTGCAGCCTGAGAATGATCTTATAGCTATTGGCTCGGGTGGTCCTTTTGCTCAGTCAGCGGCAAGAGCGTTGCTGGAAAACACCGACTTGAATGCCCGCGACATTGTGCAAAAAGCATTAACTATAGCGGGTGATATTTGCGTATATACGAACGGCAATCAGACCATTGAAGAAGAAGAGTCTATTGCTGAAGACAAAACAAAGCAGGGGAAAGAATAAGATGTCTGAGATGACCCCAAGAGAAATTGTTGACGAATTAAACCGACACATTATTGGCCAGGATAAAGCCAAACGCGCTGTTGCCGTTGCTTTGCGTAATCGCTGGCGCCGCATGCAGCTGGACGATGAACTGCGTCAGGAAGTGACGCCAAAGAATATCTTAATGATTGGCCCAACGGGTGTTGGTAAAACGGAAATAGCCCGTCGCCTGGCAAAATTGGCAAAGGCACCGTTCATTAAAGTAGAAGCCACTAAGTTCACCGAAGTTGGCTATGTGGGTAAAGAAATAGAGTCTATTGTTAAGGACTTGACCGATGTAGCAGTGAAGCAAACTCGTGAAGAGATGATGCAAAAGGTACGTTACCGCGCTGAAGAAGCGGCGGAAGAACGTATTCTGGATGTACTGTTGCCTCCGGCGAAGAAGTCGTCCTCCGGTTGGGCTCAACAACAGGAAGAAACACCTGAAAACGATGATCAGCGCGGCACACGTCAGGTATTCCGTAAGAAGCTGCGCGAAGGCCAGTTAGACGACAAAGAAATTGAAATTGATTTAGCTATGCCACAAATGGGTGTTGAAATCATGGCACCACCGGGCATGGAAGAGATGACGTCGCAACTGCAGAATATGTTCCAGAACATGGGCAACGATAAAACCAAAGCCCGTAAGATGCGTATCAAAGACGCCTACAAACAACTGGTCGAAGAAGAAGCGGCGAAATTGCTGAACCCAGATGAAGTCAAAGAAGCAGCGATTGAATCGGTTGAGCAAAACGGCATTGTCTTTTTAGATGAAATTGACAAGATTTGTAAGCGCGGTGATACCAGCGGACCGGATGTTTCACGCGAGGGTGTGCAGCGTGACCTGCTGCCTTTGGTTGAAGGTACAACGGTGAACACCAAGCATGGCATGATAAAGACCGACCATATTCTGTTCATTGCCTCTGGTGCATTCCAGATGAGTAAGCCATCGGATCTTATTCCGGAGCTTCAGGGTCGTTTGCCGATTCGGGTAGAACTGGAAGCGCTGACCAGCGGCGACTTTGTCCGCATTCTGACAGAGCCGAGTGCTTCACTGACGACGCAATACCATGCGTTACTGAACACGGAAGGCGTGGAGGTTAACTTTACCGAAGAGGGCATTCAGCGCATAGCTGAAGTTGCATTCCATGTGAATGAGACGACCGAGAATATCGGAGCCCGCCGGCTGCACACCGTGCTTGAGCGCTTGATGGAAGAAATTTCCTTCCATGCAACAGACCACAACGGTGAGAAGTTGACCGTAGACGCAGATTACGTCAACGAACATGTCGGTGAGTTGTCGCAGGACGAAGACTTAAGTCGCTTCATCCTGTAATACATTACCGTTAAAAAGCCGTTGCAAACTCCCCGGGAGGCAGCGGCTTTTTATTGCTCTGAATTTGACGTTCAATAAATTGTTCGGCGAATTGCAGGCGCATTGGCGGCGAATAGAAATAGCCCTGCATCATGTCACAACCCAGTTTCTGCAACATATCCTGCTGTTCTTCGGTCTCAATTCCTTCAGCAATCACTCGTTTTCCTAAACCATGAGACAAGCGGATCATGGCTTTTAAAATGGTCGCGTCGTTATTATTTTGCTGAAGTTCGCTGATGAAACTTCGGTCAATTTTAATTTTGTTAATAGGCAAGGACCGTAAATAAGCCAGAGAAGAATGTCCTGTACCAAAGTCGTCGATGGATATACCAAAGCCCATCTCCCGCAAACGTTGAATGACACTCATGCCATTATGCAAGTCAGACATAGCGACATTTTCAGTAATTTCTAATTCCAGCCATTCCGGCGATATACCGTAGTCTTCCTGCAGCCGCTGCATTTTTTCAATCAACTGGAAATGCTGAAACTGAGGTGCAGAGAGGTTTACCGCAATTGGCCAGCATACGCCAAACTTTTGTTGCCAGGAGCTGAGAATCGCCGCGGCCTGATTCAGCACCCAGTCATCTAAATCGGTAGAAAGGCCGAGTTGTTCTATGTAAGGCAGAAACTCTGCCGGACTCAGCAAGCCCCGTTCGGGGTGTTGCCAGCGTATGAGGGCTTCAAACCCACAAAGCTGCTGATGGTCGAAGTCGAACTGAGGCTGAAGGTACAAAGTGAATTCATTTTCTTGCATTGCCTTACGAAGCACTGGCTCCATATCAACCAGATAGGAGTACATTTCGTCCATGCCGCGCTCATAAAAGGTTATGGTGGGCTGGTGCGACTGCTTGGCCTGAGTTAAACCTATGGTTGCCTTATTGAGCAAGACTTCCGATCGGCTGCCGTGCTGAGGGTAGCGCGAAATACCAATGCCTACTGCAATATTTACGGTTTTCTCGCCAATATCAATGGGCAGGGTCAATGCTTCCTGAAGTTCTGTGGCTAAGTCTTGTATCAGGCTTCGGTTCTTTAAATGGTCAAAAGCAATAGCAAAAACGTCACCGCTGATACGTGAAACAGTGAGGGGCTGCTTAGTAAAATTTTGCAGGCGGCGGGCAATTTCCTTTAGAACCTGGTCACCGCCGCGAATACCGATATTTTCGTTCACCACTTTAAAACGGCTGACACCAATTAGCATCATTGTTAAGTGGCGATTGTTGCTACGGCAATATTCAATAAACAACGGAATTTTACTGACCAGTTGATCGCGGTTAGAAACCCCTGTCAGAGCGTCATGAGTGTGAAGATATTCGGCGCGTTGAATAGCGCGCACTGCGGTATTGCGCTCTGACTCCAACAGCCAAATAATGACGCCAACAATAACAACGGCAATGATAATAACCGTTAACAGAGCCTGGAAACTTAAAACCCAGTCGATGGCGTTGGCTGATAACGAGAACATTCCGGCCAGCACCAGAAAGTTTTTAATGCCAATACTCAGAAAACCACCTGATACTAACTTGGGGCCGATACCTGCGCCTAGCCTACGCCACATGAAAAAGCCGATAGCAATAAGCGCTAAGCCTGTGACTAAAAAGCGCATAAACCCGGCATTGGGGGTGCTGCCGACAGAGCTGATAGTTGGCTCCAGCCAGAAGTAGGAGATAACCCCACCAATGAGTGAAACGGCGTAAGCAATATACTGCCAGTATTTTTGTGGTTTGCTGTTAAAGGCGGCACAGGACGCCCCCAAAGCAATAAAGCAAATTGCCAGGTACTGGAAGGTTAAGGCAATGCCTTGTAAGCCGCCGGACCAGTTAAGTGCAGACTCGGGTGCAACCATTGCGCTGCCTGCAAGAAAGGCGCGAATTAACTCACTGGGGCCAAAGGCAAAGCAGGCAAAAGACCAGTAACTTAAGTAGTCACGTCGATAATAACGGTGATAATACATAAGCAGCGACGCGAAACCGATAAGAAAAACGGCTTGTATGGCGTGCGCAAAGGTCTCTATTGCCAGACTTGTCATTAGGTCAAGCTGCGGCATGAAAATAGCGATTCACTTTATTATTATTATAGTTAGTTAGATTAAACGGGTTTTTATTCTATAATTCAAGGGTTTCGTTACCTCTGTCGGGCTTACTTTTGTCCTTGCCGGATAGCAGGTATACTGCCAGTCACTGCTATAGCAACGTCAGGAACACAATCATGGAATACAACACTTCAGAACTTTGCGATTTATACCCCGATATGGTCGATGTGGTTGAGCCCATGTTTGAGTCTTATGGAGGCCGTAGCTCTTTCGGCGGTCGTCTGGTTATCATTAAATGCCACGAAGACAAAGGGCTCATTGAAGAAACGGTGGCGGCAGACGGTGGCGGCAAAGTATTGCTGATAGATGGTGGTGGCTCGGCACGTCGTGCTCTGCTTGATGCTGCTATAGCTGAACAAGCTATGGATAACGACTGGGAAGGCATTGTCTGTTATGGGGCTGTGCGTGAAGTTGATGCGCTGGAAGAACTGGACATTGGTATTCTTGGCGTAGCTTCTATTCCTGTGGGGGCAATTAGTGAAGGTGTGGGTGAAGTGAATGTGCCGGTTAACTTTGGTGGCGTCACCTTTTTACCCGATGATCATCTCTACATTGATACCACGGGTGTCATCTTGTCTCCGGAACCACTAGATATTGAATAACTATGAGTGAGATTTCGTTTTTAGAATTAACCGATCCGGCTAAATGGGTAACGGTGCGCGAGCAGGAAACAAAAATTGGTCAGGCTATTCGGGTTCTTTCTGAGCAGGGAACTTATGAAGAAAGCCTGGCGGCAGCCTGGGAAGATGGTCAACGCGTAGCTTTAGTGGGAGTTCCGGAAAGTATTGGTGTGCGCGCGAATCTTGGCCGCGCAGGTGCTGACGATGGCTGGCAGTCCTTTCTCAAGAGCTTTTTGAACCTGCAGAAAACCGGCCTGCTTTCTACCCATGAATTGTTGCTGATTGGTGCTGTTAATTGTGATGATTTGAATGAAAAAGCTGAGGAGCTGGATACTTCGAACCCGCATGAACTAGCGACGTTACGCGAACTTTGCGCACAAGTCGATGCGCGGGTGGAAAAGGTGCTGACGCCTCTGTTTGAACAAGGCTTTGAAGTCATTGTTATTGGTGGTGGTCACAATAACGCGTATCCGCTATTGAAGAGCCTGCATAAAGTGACCGGTGAAGCCTGTGGAGCCGTGAATTTAGACCCGCATGCAGACTTTCGCCCGCGCGAGGGTCGCCACTCTGGTAATGGCTTTAGCTATGCCTATATGGAAGGCGCGCTGGAGTTTTATCATATTGTTGGTCTGCATCAGGGGAAAAACTCCGCCAGCAGTCTTCGCCAGTTGCAGGACGCAGGAATGCGTTACCATACGCTGCACCGCTTATACGAGCGCCCATTTACTGAAGTGATGGACGAAGTGGTGGCAAAAGCAGTGTCCTGGCAGCGTCCACTGGGCATTGAGGTTGACGTGGATGCCTTAAACGCTGTGCCTGCCAGTGCGGTGAATTATGTTGGCTTGAGTCTTGGACAAGGCTTTCAGTACGTTAAGCGACTGGCAGAGGTTAGCGAGGCACGTTACCTGCACCTTGCCGAAGCCGCACCGTCATTATGCAGTGCGGGCTTCGATGAAGGCATGAAAATTTGCGGACAGCTGCTTAGCGAGCTGACCACGGCTTACTTACACGGTCGTGAGCGACGCCGTTAAACCACAAGGTTTTTAGCGGGTTTACGCCAAATTGGTAAGTGAGCTCAGCGGCGTCCTGACAATTCCATAGCGCTAAATCTGCGTAACAGCCTTCGGCAATAACGCCCCGCTTCTGTTCACCTAAGGCTTTGGCAGCATTAACTGTTACCCCGCGCAAGCATTCTTCAGGTGTCATGTGGAAGAAGGTAGCGGCCATTTGCAGCATTAACGGTAGGTTGTGAATAGGCGAAGAGCCCGGGTTTGCATCGGTAGCGATGGCCATTGGAACGCCGTGCTTTCGCAGTAATTCAACCGGCGGCTTTTGGGTATCGCGCAGAAAATAGAATGCGCCCGGCAATAACACCGCTACTGTGCCATTTTCGGCCATGGCTTTAACGCCTTCTTCGTCTAGCTGTTCAAGATGATCAGCAGATAACGCCTGATATTCCGCGGCCAGCTTCGCGCCTTGCTGATTAGTAATTTGTTCGGCATGAAGCTTAATAGGAAGTCTTAACTTTTTAGCTGCTTCAAACACTTTTTCAGTTTGTGCCGGGCTGAACCCAATGCTTTCACAAAAAGCGTCAACGGCATCGACCAGCCCTTCGTTCGCCAGAGTCGGCAGAATGTTTTGGATAATTTCATCAATATAGCCGTCGGCGTTATCCTTGAACTCTGGCGGCACGGCATGCGCTGCCAGTAGCGTGGTCTTTATGTTCACCGGCAACTGTTCGGCTAACTGACGCGCTACGGTTAACTGTTTGCGCTCGTTTTCTAAGTCCAGCCCGTAACCGGATTTCACTTCAATGCTGGTAACGCCTTGTGACATGAGCGTTTCTGCGCGCTCTAAAGCTAATTTAAGCAGCTCTTCCTGTGAAGCTTCGCGAGTGGACTTAACGGTGCTTTTAATGCCACCGCCCTGCTCGGCAATTTCCTGATAGCTGGCGCCATGCAAACGTTGAGCAAATTCGTTAGCCCGCGAACCTGCCCATACCAGATGGGTATGGCAGTCGATTAATCCAGGGGTCAGCAAACCGCCGTTACCGTCAATGACTTTCGCCGTCGGAGTGGCGGGAGCGTCAAAGGCTGCACCTACAAATTCAATTTTTCCTTTATTGATAATGACTGTAGCGTCGTGGATCAGACCATAGCCCTGATCATCGTTCATTGTTGCTGCGTTGATGTTTTCTATACGTTGCATAGCAGTCCTTAAAGGTGAGTTCTGATAAAAGAATAGCAAAAGCAACTTGTATAGACAATTATTCTGGACTAGACTTTTACCCTCAAAAGTACCGTGTCATATCATTCATTGTTGGGGTCGGGATGAATAAATTCTCAAAGATAAAACAGCACATTTATCTGAAGATAGAATCCGGTGAGTGGCCTGAAAACCACCCTGTCAGTTCGGAAAACGCATTATCGACGCAGTTCTCGGTCAGTCGTATGACGGCTCGCAGAGCCTTGCAGGAGCTTGCGGATGAAGGTCTGGTGATAAGAACGCAGGGGTCCGGCACTTACGTTGCCCCCATTAAGTCACAAACTTCGTTTATGGCCATTCGCAATATAGCCGACGAAGTGCGTTCGCGCGGACACGATTACCGCGCCAAGGTGCATTTGCTAAAAGAACAGCCGGCAAGTGCTCAAATTGCCGAAGCACTGGAGCTGGAAGAAGGAAACCCGGTTTTTCATTCGTTGATCACCCACTATGAAAATGACCAGCCAGTGCAGCTTGAAGAGCGTTTTGTGAATCCGAAGCTGGTACCCGATTATCTTAAGCAGGACTACAGTAAGGTCACTCCGCATGAATATTTATGCGTAGTCAGTCCGCTAACCGAAGCCAGTCATCAAATTGAAGCCATTCTGCCGGTCAGCACGATATGCCAATACTTAAATATCGACCGTCACGAACCTTGTCTCAGAATTTTGCGCCGTACCTGGAGCTCAGGCGGTGTGGTCACCTTTGCCACACTGACTCACCCTGGCTCCCGGTTTAAGTTAGGCGGCCATTTAACCTTTAAGGAGTAAGTCATGTCATTCACCCGTTTGGATAAAAGTCGCAAAATAAGCGCACCTCATGGAACCGAGCTAACCACCTGTAACTGGCAGGTAGAAGCTGCAAAGCGGATGCTAATGAACAACCTGGATGACGAAGTTGCCGAACACCCACAGGCACTGGTCGTTTATGGTGGTATTGGGCGTGCTGCGCGCAGCTGGGAATGCTATGACAAAATTATTGAAACTTTAGAACGCCTGAAGCCAAACGAATCTCTGTTGATTCAGTCGGGTAAACCGGTGGGTGTATTTCCGACTCATGAAGACGCGCCGCGTGTATTGATCGCGAACTCTAACCTGGTGCCCGAATGGGCAACATGGGAGCACTTTAACGAGCTCGATAAAAAAGGCCTGATGATGTACGGGCAGATGACCGCGGGTTCATGGATTTACATTGGCTCGCAAGGCATTGTTCAGGGCACCTATGAAACCTTTGGCGCGGTTTCGCGTCAGCACTTCGACGGCGACGCTAAAGGTAAGTGGGTACTTACTGGTGGTCTTGGTGGGATGGGCGGAGCTCAGCCGTTGGCGGCCACCATGGCCGGCTTTTGCATGTTAGCGGTGGAGTGTGATGAGTCGCGCATCGATTTCCGTTCGCGCACTGGCTATGTGGATCATAAAGCCACCAACCTGGACGATGCGTTAAAGCTGATTAACGATGCCATGGCAAAAGGCGAAGCCATTTCAGTGGGCTTACTGGGTAACGCCGCTGACGTTTATTCTGAATTGCAGCGCCGCGGTGTGACGCCAGATGTGGTGACTGACCAAACGTCTGCCCACGACCCTCTGCACGGTTACTTGCCACAAGGCTGGACACTGGACGAGTACAAAGAGCAGCAGGAAAGCGACCCCAGTGGCACGGTAACCGCCGCGAAAGAATCTATGGCTGTGCAGGTTCGCGCTATGCTGCACTTCCAGAAAGAAGGCGCAGCGGTACTGGATTACGGCAACAACATTCGCCAGATGGCCAAAGACGTTGGCGTTGATAACGCCTTTGACTTCCCGGGCTTTGTCCCCGCTTATATCCGTCCGCTGTTCTGCGAAGGTATTGGTCCATTCCGCTGGGTGGCGCTTTCGGGTGACCCGGAAGACATTTACAAAACCGACCAGAAAGTGAAAGAGCTGATTCCGGACAACGAGCACTTACACAACTGGCTGGATATGGCCAAAGAACGCATTAGCTTCCAGGGCTTGCCGTCACGTATTTGCTGGATTGGCCTGAAAGACCGCGCCCGCATTGCTCGTGCGTTTAACGACATGGTTAAAAGCGGTGAGTTAAAAGCTCCTGTGGTTATTGGTCGTGACCATTTGGATTCCGGCTCAGTTGCCAGCCCTAACCGCGAAACCGAAGCGATGCAGGACGGCTCTGATGCAGTATCCGACTGGCCGCTGCTGAATGCTTTGCTGAATACAGCCGGCGGCGCGACCTGGGTCAGCCTGCACCATGGCGGTGGCGTAGGTATGGGTTATTCACAGCACGCTGGTGTGGTGATTGTGGCTGACGGTACAGAAGCAGCGGATAAACGCTTAAGCCGGGTACTGTGGAACGACCCGGGCACAGGCGTTATGCGTCATGCTGATGCCGGATACGATATTGCGAAAAACTGCGCCCGAGAACAAGGGCTTGATTTACCGATGCTGGATACGAAGTAAGGAGGTTGCATGAGTCATTTTGAATTACAGCCAGGACAATTGCAGTTAAGTGAACTGCGCAACTGGTTTTATCAGCATCAGACACTGAAGCTGTCTGATGAAGCTAAGGACAACATTGCGACTTCGGCGAAAACCGTTGCAGATGTACTGGAGCAAGGGCGAGTGGTTTACGGTATTAATACCGGTTTTGGACTACTGGCGAATACACGTATTCCACCAGAACGTTTGACTGATTTACAGCGCCGCATTGTTTTGTCGCACGCCGCCGGCACCGGTGACTTAATGGAAGACGCCGTTGTGCGTCTAATGCTGCTACTGAAAATTAACTCTCTGTCGCGCGGCTTTTCTGGTGTGCGGCAAGTGTTAGTTGATGCGCTGATCAAGCTACTGAATGCCGAAGTGTACCCCTGCATACCGGAAAAAGGTTCCGTAGGCGCATCTGGTGATTTAGCGCCGTTAGCGCACATGGTATTGCCGTTAGTAGGCGAAGGTACGGTTCGTCACAACGGAAAGGTGCTAAACGCTGAGGAAGGTCTGAAAATAGCGGGTATTGAGCCCTTTGAACTGGCACCGAAAGAAGGTCTGGCTTTACTGAACGGCACTCAAGCATCGACTGCGTTAGCTCTAGCCGGACTGTTCCGCATTGAGCGTAATTTCCATGCCGCCATTGTGGTGGGTGCGACTTCTGTGGAAGCCGCTATGGGCTCTCGGGCACCATTTGACGAACGTGTACACGCTGTGCGCGGACAGCCGGGGCAAATTAAAGCGGCGGAAATGCTGCGTCACGTGCTGACTGACAGTTCTGAAATTGCCAAAGACCACGAAGACTGCGAGAAAGTGCAGGATCCGTATTCTCTGCGTTGTCAGCCTCAGGTAATGGGTGCAGTATTGGACCAAATTGAGCATGCCTCGGGCATTCTGGTACGCGAAGCTAACGGTGTTACTGACAACCCACTGGTATTTAGCGAAGAGCAGGACATTATTTCCGGTGGTAACTTCCACGCCGAACCAGTTGCTATGGCGGCGGATATTCTGGCTATTGCGGCCAGCGAAATCGGTGCTTTGTCAGAGCGTCGTAGTGCCTTACTCATAGACAGTCATTTGAGTAAATTGCCGGCGTTTTTGGTCAATGACGGTGGGGTTAACTCGGGCTTTATGCTGGCGCAGGTTACCGCTGCGGCATTGGCTTCAGAAAATAAAACATTGGCGCACCCGGCGTCGGTGGATAGCCTGCCAACCTCTGCTAACCAGGAAGACCATGTGTCGATGGCAACCTTTGCAGCACGCCGGTTAACGGACATTGCTAAGAACGTCAGCGACATTATTGCTATTGAGTGGTTAGAAGCGGCGCAGGGTCTGGATTTCCGTCGTCCTTTAAAAGGTGCGGCTGCGGTTGAAACGGCCTTTAACTGTCTGCGTGAGCAAGTGGCGTATTATGCGGAAGACCGCTTCTTTGCACCGGACATTAAAGCGGCGAGTGACCTGATTCAAAATGGCGAGTTAGCGGCAGTGGTGCAACTACCGCATATTTTGTCTGAAGTGTAAGGGTTAATCCCGTTTAGCAAGAACCACGAAGCGGCCGGTAAATTCTGCTACCGGCTGCTCTTCGTCAAGTATTTGAGCTTTTAGTGTTAACCGGGCATTTTTGCCTTGTTTTAACGCAGAAAAGTCACCGGTAACATCACTTAACCGTGCTACTGCCCGAGGCTCCTGAGTCACCGGCTTATGGTAATGAATGTTGCCATCGCCCAGTACGACTGACCCTTCAAGTTCCCGCTCCAACAATTGCAAATGCAACAACCCCCAGCAGGTTAAAGTACCCAGTGAGTAAATGCTGCCGGCAAACATGGTGCCGTGTACATTAATGTTTCGCGACAGTACCGCGCGGGTTTCGAAAACACGCCCTGTGTATTGATGAATCTTAATGCCCATGGCATCGGAAATCGGAATGTCTTCCTGCCAGGTTTTCTGTAGCTCAGTACACCACTCGGGTCGATAAATTATGCGGTTATATTCAGTAAAGGACTTACGTAAGTGATGTTCTGCCATCGGGTTATTCACGGTATCGGCTTCTTCCGCGACTTCGTAACCACACTTCTTGTAAAAGCCGATGGTATTGTCGCGTGAGTTGATCACGACATGGGTTGCGCCTTCTTTGCGCGCAGCAAGCTCCAGCGCGTAGATAATAGCAACCCCATGGCCTTCGCCACGGTATTCAGGTGCAACGGCCATAAAGCGTATTTGAGCTTCTTCCGGGCTATTAAAATGCAGCCTGCCAACGGCAACGGCTTCGTCAGCTTCATTCACGACCATTCGGTGATGACCCACTTGATCGTATTCGTCTTGTTCAGAGCCCAGTGGCCGTTGAAAGGGTTCACGCAGAACCCGCCAGCGAAGGTAATAATAACGTTCGAGTTGCTCGTCGGTTTCAGGAGTAATAACGCGATACATGACAGTTATACCTTCAATTCAAAAGTGACCGGGCCGTCATTGACCAGTTCAACCTGCATATCGGCCGCAAAAAGACCGGTTTCTACCGGAACGCCCTGAGCTTTTAGTTTTTCACAAAACACCTGATATAAGTGCTGAGCCTGGTCGGGTGTTGCTGCAGATGAAAAACTGGGGCGACGGCCTTTACGGGTATCTGCTGCCAGGGTGAATTGAGAAACAACCAGGGCTTTGCCTTGTTGATCAACGACACTGTTATTCATTTTGTCTTCGGCGTCACTAAAAATCCGATAATGAGCAATGCGTTTTGCCAGCTTTTCGGCACTGGTTTCGTCGTCCTGGTGTTCCACTCCCAGCAAAACTAGCAGCCCGTGGTCAATGGCACCGACAACTTCATCGGCAACGGTGACCTTTGCACGGCTAACGCGCTGAATCAGTCCGATCATGAGTACTTACCTTTAAAAAAGAGAACCGCTATGGTCGGTGAAAATTCAAAGCAGGTCAATCAGACTTCGGCTCAGGCATCTGTAACTGATATTCCTCTAAGCTAACGGTTAAAACCGCGCCAATGAGTACAATCAACCAGGAAAGGTAAATCCATACAATAAGAATAGGAATAGTGGCCAGCGCGCCGTAAATGGCCTGATAGGTTGGGAAGAAGGTGATGTACAGTGAAAATAGCTGTTTACTCAGCTCGAATAAAAGTGCCGCGATAACCGCACCAAAGGCGGCATAGCGGAACTTAACCTGACGGTTAGGTACCAGCTGATACATGAGCACAAAGAATACAAAAGAGGTGACAATGGGTACGAACCATAAGACAAAATTTTGTACACCGGAAACATATTCATCAGCAAACTGGCTGAGCGAAATCAAATAAGACGTGGCTGCCAGACCGGAACCGATAAGTACCGGGCCGAGTGTAAGCAGCATCCAGTAAACCGCAAAAGAGACTAGCCAATGCCTGCTGCTGGAGTCGCGCCAGATATTATTCAGTGCTTTATCAATGGCTGACATGAGCATAATGGCCACAATGAACAGAAAGCCAACGCCAATGGCTGTCATTTTCGAGGCGTTGGTTACAAACTCATTCAGGTATTGCTCAAGCTGCTCGCCCGAAGTGGGAAGTAAGTTGGCGAACAAGGCCTGTTCAAGGTTTTCCTGTAACTCCTCAAACATGGGAAAAGCGGAAAAAACCGTAAACATGACCACTAACAGAGGCACTAACGACAGCATGCTGACGTATGTTAAATGACCAGCGGTAATGTTCGTATTGTCACTGTTAAACCTCTTACCAAAGTACTTGAGAAAGCCTAAGGTATGTTCGAAATACGATTTCCAGTCAAGTTGCATCATGATGTACTGAGCTAATCCAGTTTAAATAACGTAGGGAAGTATAAACTATCATGATAGAGAGTAGTGCAAATGGCAATGGTGGTATTGGGTGCCGGTGGTGGATTAGGCCAGGCCTTAACACGGGAATTACAAAATCAGTTTCCTGATGAAGAAATTATTGCGTTGTCTCGTCAGCCTCAAACTGGGTTATTTGACTCGGGTAAAATAACCTATTGCCAAATTGATGACTACAGTGAAGACTCGTTGAGTGCGTGGGTGAGTGACTTTAAAAGTGGCGGCAAGCAGCTGACGGGAGTCATTTCAACTATTGGTATGCTGCATGATGAAAAGACGTTTCCAGAAAAGAAATTGTCAGACATTACTGCGGACAATCTGACTAAGTTGTTTTCTGTTAACGCGATAAAGCCGCTATTAGCGCTGAAGGCTTTTTTACCCATTCTTGACCGTAAAAACACCCGGTTTTGGGTGCAGTTGTCGGCAAAAGTGGGCAGCATTGAAGATAATTATCTGGGTGGCTGGTATGCATACCGGTCGAGCAAGGCGGCGTTAAATATGCTATTGAAAACGGCGTCTGTAGAATTAAAACGAACCCATAAAAAATTATCGATAGCAGCGGTGCATCCGGGGACAACAGATACTGACTTATCGAAACCTTTTCAGCAGCGTATTTCAGCCGACAAGTTGTATTCGCCGGAATTGTCCGCAGAACGAATAGTCGAAGTCGTGAAAAACTTAAAACCCGAGCAGTCCGGTGGGTTATGGCACTGGGACGGCTCAGCGTTACCTTATTGATTTAATTTGCTTTTCGTTAAGGAATGTCTCTTAATTGGTATGAGGCACAATGCAGTGCAAGGAGAACACGATGTTATATATTTTAGCGATTTTATTCCCGCCGATTGCAATTCTCTTCACCGGGAAAATATTTCAGGCAATATTTAATGCGATCATCGCCATTATTGGTGTGGTTCTTTTTATTGTATCTTTCGGTGCGTTAGGTGTTATTTATCTGGTCGCTATTATTCACGCTATTATCGCCGTGCATGATTACCGTCAGACCAAACGCGACGAACGCTTAATTAAAGCGGCACGAGGTGACAAATGATGAAATGGACTTTACCAATTGTTGCGGTATTCATACTGTCAGCCTGCCAAAGTGCCTACTACGGCACCATGGAAAAGTTTGGTGTAGAAAAGCGCGACATTTTAGTCGACAGAGTGGATGACGCTCGCGACTCGCAGTCCGATGCGCAGGAGGAGTTCCGTTCAGCGCTTGAGCGTCTGGATACCATGCTGAACATTGATGGTGGCGAGTTGGAACAGCAATACAATGCGCTACGGGACGACTATGAAGACAGTAAAGACGCAGCGGAAAAAGTTCGCAGTCGTATCGATGAAGTTGATGAAGTTGCGAATGACTTGTTCGACGAATGGAGTGAGGAGTTAGGCGAGTACAGCAATGACAATATGCGTCGCGAAAGCGAGCGTCAGTTGCGCGAAACTGAACGGCGTTACGCTGAGTTACTGAGAGTTATGGAACGCGCGGCGGATAAGATGCAGCCGGTTCTGGATAAAATGCAGGACAATGTGCTTTATCTGAAGCATAACCTGAACGCCAAGGCGATTGATGCCATTCGCGGTGAGTTCAGTAATCTGCAAAACGATATTTCCGTACTAATAAAAGACATGGAAGCGGCAGTAGCTGAATCGAACCGCTTTATCGAAGCTATGAAAGATTCCCAATCTTAACGATCAGGAGATGATATGACAGTTTTATTTATTGGTGGCAGTCGCCGTAAAGATTCGCTCAATACCAAGCTCAAGCACCGTTTAGCAGAAGTGGCGGATAAACACGGTATTCGCTATGAGCTGGTTGATGCTGACGCGCTGGATGCTCCAATTTACCACGGTGACTTAGAAGCTGCTGATGGCGTTCCCGAGCCGATGAAAAGGCTGGGTGAAAAAATCCAATCCGCATCGAAAGTGGTTTTGGTAAGCCCTGAGTATAACTCGTCGGTGTCGCCGTTAGTGAAAAATGCCATCGACTGGGTGTCACGGCTTGATATGGGGGCATGGTCTGGTAAAACGGTTTTATTAGCTGCGGCTTCCCCTGGTGGTTTAGGTGGTTTGCGTGCTGTCAGCCATTTGCGCGATATACTTGCGAATGTAAAAGCCTGGACGGCTCCTATGTGTGCAAGCTGTCCTAATGCCACTGATGAGGCTATTGCCGCAATGGACGAGAGCTTTTTAAAGAGCTTTTTAGAACAAGGAAAGGACTGATTAGTGATTGACTGGCAAATTGTCCAGGAGCTGGGTCCATACTCCTGGAGGGGAATAGGCACCGCACTTTTGTGTGGTGCTATTGTGGGTCTGGAACGACAAATTCGTGGTAAACCGGTTGGTATAAGAACCTCTGCACTGATTATTCTGGGCACCTACCTGTTTTTGGTGGGTGGTTCATCCGTTGTCAGTCAGGGCGGCGATCCATCGCGAGTGATAGGCCAAATTATTACCGGTATCGGCTTTCTTGGCGCCGGTGTTATGCTGGCGCGCGATGGCGTGGTGGTCGGCGTAACATCCGCTGCGACCATCTGGGCTTTGGCGGCCATTGGTATTGCAGTAGGCCTGGGAATGTACGGTGTGGGTATTGTGTTGTCGTTGGTTATTGTTGGCGTGTTGCTTGGCGTTGACCTGCTTGAAGACACTTTTCAATCACTAACCCGTGGCGTACACCGAAAATACAGCGGCTGGCGCCGCCGTCGTGGAGACAGCAACGAGCCTTAACGAGTTAAGCCATTGATGTAACTGTCGATGGCCTGGTTCCCGTACTCGACTAAAGGAAAATAGTCAGGCGCGAGCAACCAGTTGTAAATGAGCCCGTCTGCCAAAGAAAAAAGACCAATAACAGCAATTCGGGCATTCACTGTTGTTGCTAATTCGCCCCTTTCAATAGCTGATTCAAAAAGCTTTTCGATATCGCAGATACACTCATTACGCCCACTTACATGTCGTAGTTTAATTGGGTTTACTTCGTCAATGTATTCGCATTTATGAAGTAAAATACTGGCCAGTGAGCGTACTTGCGGGTCTTCCTGAACGCGGCTTATAAATTCTTTCGAGCGCCCTTTAATTTCCTCCAGAGGATCAAACTCGGAGCCTTCAGCGATTTGCTCACGCATTTCATCAATGGGGAGTTTGACGCGTCCCATCAGGGATTCAATGAGATCCATCTTGTTCTCAAAGTGGTGATAGATAGCACCGCGAGTGACACCTGCTTTTTCAGCCACTTGCATCATAGACGTATGGGTTACACCGTTTTCACTGAATAGAGCTTCAGCAGCATCTAATAATTTGGCGCGGGTCTCCATTGCGTCTTCTTTTGTGCGTCGAACCATTTGGGGCTCCAGTTTCTTAACATTCGTTCATTATTATAACGGTTTTTGTTTAATCATGCATCAATGTATGTATATTCTAATACAAGGTTTTCAAAACAATTCGGTAAAAGCGGTTGTGGAATGGGATTTCCGCCCTAATAATAAAGGTATACATTTAGTAAAACGCTGAGGTGTGTGATGAAAAACGAACTCGATAACAAACTGATGTTGGATGCGTACGAAAAAATACACACTCATGGTGAAGCTCGTCAGGGGCGTCACTATTTAGAAGGAATTGAAGCTTATACCGACCATGATGGGTATACGGTTTTTCTGGAAGGACATGGCGTTAAGCTGACATTACAATTCCATAACTCGTATCACTTAGACTACGACAACGAAAGACAATACGACCAGTTTATACGAGCCCTTAAAAATATCAGTAAGGGGTATGAAACTCCTGGGCTGGAGAGAGGATGAGCCAACATAAAGCCTATACGGCAATGGAAGAAGTTGCTCACGCGCTAACTCATGGCGTGGGGGCCGTTCTAAGTGTCGTTGCTTTGATTGTCATGTTGGTGTGGACTTCAACTCATGGCGATGCTTTTCATGTTGTGGCGGTGAGTATATACGGTGCGAGCCTTATTCTGCTTTATACTGCCTCGACGCTATATCACGCATTTCCCTGGCCAAAAATTAAAGCGGTGTTTCAGCAGTTAGATCATGCCGCTATTTATGTACTGATAGCCGGTACTTATACGCCGTTTGCATTAATTAACCTGAGGGGAGCCTGGGGCTGGACGCTGTTAGGCGTAGCCTGGGGTATTGCGCTCTTGGGTGTCGTTCTTGAACTTGGCATGAAAAAGCGAATAAAGTGGCTGTCGCTGAGCTTGTATCTTGGTATGGGCTGGATGGCGCTTATAGCGATTAAGCCCATGATTGATAATGTGGATGCTGGTGGCTTGATGTTACTGGTTGCCGGAGGTCTGGCATACACCTTTGGTGTTATTTTTTATGTCTGGAAAACGTTGCCGTACCATCATGCTGTTTGGCATTTATTTGTATTAGCCGGCAGTGTTTTTCACTTCTTTTCTATTTTCTACTTTGTGTTGCCTCAACCGGACTTATTGTCAGTGAACGGATGAGCATGAGCCGGATAATAGACAATAAAAAAGCCCACTATGAAGTGGGCTTTTTGCTATCTAACTAAAATGAATTAGCCGTTCTTCGGTTCACGACCTAAACGTTTACGATCGTTTTCTGTCAGAGCACGCTTACGGATACGAATAGATTGTGGTGTTACCTCAACCAGTTCGTCATCGTTAATGAACTCAAGCGCCTGTTCCAGTGTTAAACGAATAGGCGTACTCAGCGTTTGCGCTTCATCCGTACCAGAGGCACGAACGTTGGTTAGCTGCTTACCCTTCAGACAGTTTACTGTCAGGTCGTTTGAACGGTTATGAATACCAATGATCTGGCCTTCATAAACTTCATCACCGTGCGATGCAAATAACTTACCGCGTTCCTGCAGATTAAACAGTGAGTAAGTCAGAGCTTTACCCTGGGCATTTGAAATCAGTACACCGTTACTACGCTGACCAATGGTGCCGCCTTTGTGCGGGCCGTAGTGGTCAAACGTATGGTACATCAGGCCAGTACCAGAAGTTAATGTCATAAACTCTGTCTGGAAGCCAATCAAACCACGGCTTGGTACTTCAAAGTCGACGCGAACGCGACCTTTACCGTCTGGTGTCATGTTGGTCATTTCGGCTTTACGTAAGCCTAATTTTTCCATAACGGCACCCTGATGCTGCTCTTCAATATCAACCGTCATGGTTTCGTAAGGTTCCAGTTTTTTACCATCTTCGTGCTTGATAATAACTTCCGGACGAGAAACGGCTAACTCGAAGCCTTCACGGCGCATGTTTTCGATAAGAACACCTAAGTGCAGCTCACCACGGCCTGATACACGGAAACGGTCCGGGTTATCAGTTTCTTCAACGCGCAGTGCGACGTTGTGAACCAACTCTTGCTGCAAACGCTCAAGAATTTGACGAGAGGTAACAAACTTACCTTCTTTACCCGCGAAAGGTGAGGTGTTGACCTGGAAGGTCATGGTTACAGTAGGTTCATCGACGGTTAGCGGCTTCATTGCCTCCGCTTTACCAACCGCACAAACGGTGTCGGAGATTTTTAATTCGCCCAGACCGGTAATAGCGCAAATGTCGCCTGCTGCTGCTTTGTCGGCTTCAATTCGGTCCAGACCTAAGTAACTAAAGACTTTACCAATTTTGCCGCTGCGTTCTTTGCCGTCAGCACCAACAATAGTAACTGGCTGGTTAACTTTAACGCTACCACGGGTAACACGGCCGATACCGATAACGCCTAAGTAGCTTGAGTAATCCAGCTGTGACACCTGCATCTGCAGGTCACTTTCGGGGTCTGCGTCCGGGTGACTTACCTTATTAACGATAGTTTCGAACAATGGCGTCATGTCGCCATCCTGATCGTCTGCGTCTAATGATGCCCAGCCATTAAGTGCTGATGCATAAACAACCGGGAAGTCCAGCTGCTCGTCGGTAGCGCCGAGGTTGTCAAACAAGTCGAAGACCTGATCCATAACCCAGTCTGGGCGAGCTCCAGGACGGTCAACTTTGTTGATAACCAAAATTGGGTTAAGACCGTGAGAGAAGGCTTTCTGCGTGACAAATCGAGTTTGAGGCATAGGGCCGTCAACGGCGTCAACCACTAACAATACAGAATCCGCCATAGAAAGTACGCGCTCAACCTCGCCGCCAAAGTCGGCGTGTCCTGGAGTATCCAGAATGTTAATGCGGTAATCTTGCCAGTTAACCGCGGTGTTTTTGGCGAGGATAGTAATACCACGTTCTTTTTCAAGATCGTTGGAATCCATAATACGGTCTTCTATTTCGCCACGGCTTTCTAACGTGCCGGATTGTTGCAACAACTTGTCGACTAGGGTGGTTTTACCATGGTCAACGTGCGCGATGATCGCGATGTTGCGTAATTTTTCTATATCAAATACCTGAATTGTCATTAAGAACTGCCTGTAGTTGTCCGGGAGCGAAACCCGTCCAAGGGGTTTTGTGAAAAATAGCGGCGTATTCTACCTTTTTGAGTTGGATTAAGAAAGGGCTGATTGTTTTTTGTCCATTATATTTTCTTTTCCTTTCTCTTTGTTTTGCACCAAAAATGTGCGATATGCGCTATACTGGTGCATATAAACTTTTAAAAGAAGACTGAATTTAACTTAATAGTATGAATATAAAGGGAAAGTTCAGTTGGCACAGGCTTTGCTATACTTAGGCTGTATTTTTAGACGCTGTCTACGGAGGACAACATGTCAGCTAATAAGATTTTCGATACCATTAAAGAACACGACGTAAAATTCGTCGACTTACGCTTTACCGACACCAAAGGTAAAGAGCAGCACGTCACTATTCCGGTGTCGCAAATCGATGAAGACTTCTTTGAAGAAGGCAAAATGTTTGATGGTTCATCTATTTCCGGCTGGAAAGGGATTAACGAATCGGACATGGTGCTAATGCCCGATAATGAGTCTGCCGTTCTGGACCCGTTTACTGATGAAATCACCCTGAATGTCCGCTGTGACATTCTTGAGCCTGAAACCATGCAAGGTTACAGCCGTGACCCTCGTTCAATTGCTAAGCGTGCAGAAGAATTCCTGCGCTCGTCAGGTATCGCCGACGAAGCTTACTTTGGCCCTGAGCCAGAATTTTTCCTGTTCAATGACGTTCGTTTCCACACCGATATGAGTGGTTCGTTCTACAAAATTGATGCAGAAGAAGCGAAATGGAACTCTGGTCGTGAATATTCAGAAGGTAACCTGGCTCACCGTCCTGGCGTAAAAGGCGGTTATTTCCCGGTACCTCCGGTTGACTCTGCACATGACATTCGCGGCACTATGAGCCTGGTTATGGAAGACATGGGCCTTGTTGTTGAAGCGCATCATCATGAAGTAGCCACTGCTGGTCAAAACGAAGTAGCAACTCGCTTTAATACTCTGACATCTAAAGCTGATGAGATGCAGGTTTACAAATACGTTGTGCATAACGTAGCGCACTCTTATGGCATGACAGCAACCTTTATGCCGAAGCCACTGGTTGGTGATAACGGTTCTGGTATGCACGTGCATATGTCTCTGAATAAAGGTGGCGAGAACTTATTTGCCGGTGACCAATATGCAGGGCTTAGCGAAACGGCATTGTATTACATTGGCGGTATTATCAAGCACGCTCGTGCTATTAACGCCTTTGCGAATGCTTCAACTAACTCGTACAAGCGTCTGGTTCCTGGTTTTGAAGCTCCGGTAATGTTGGCTTATTCAGCGCGTAACCGCTCGGCTTCTATTCGTATTCCATTGGTTTCCAGCGCCAAAGGTCGCCGTATTGAAGTGCGTTTCCCAGACCCAAGTGCCAACCCTTACCTGGCCTTTACTGCATTGCTCATGGCGGGTCTTGACGGTATCCGTAACAAGATCCACCCGGGCGATGCAATGGACAAAGATTTATACAATCTGCCTCCTGAAGAAGCGAAAGACATCCCGACGGTTTGTCACTCCCTGGAAATGGCTCTGGAAGCTCTGGATAAAGACCGTGACTTCCTGAAACAGGGCGGCGTTATGGATGACGACATGATTGATGCTTACATTGATCTGAAATATAACGAAGTAGAGACATTGAAGAAGACTACCCACCCGGTAGAATTCGATATGTACTACAGCGTTTAATGGCGAATTATCGGGTGAGGCTTTTAGCCTTGCCCGATTGCACCAATACGGTGCATAACCCTTTCCTGCCTTCGTGAATAACAACGCGCTACTTAACCAATTACTCACAGGCATACTCATCCTTGATGACCGCCTGACCATTCGTTATGTCAATTCATCCGCGGAATCGTTGCTGGATCACAGCGCCAAGCGACTATTAGGTGAACCGTTTAGCGCCGCGTTTTATCATTGTTCTCTGGCGTCGGAAACATTAATAGAATGCCTGAATAGTGAGCAAACTGTGCTGAATGCGGAAGTTCATTTTGCACTGCATTCCGGTCACGATATTCGTGTGGAAACCAGTATTCAGACAGTTGATCAAGAATTTGGCCGGGCATTGTTGCTGGAACTCAAACAAGTTGATCAATTGCGACGCATCAACCAGGAAGATCAGCAACGTAATCAGTTATTTGCGACACAGCATTTATTGCGCGGTATGGCTCACGAAATAAAGAATCCGTTAGGTGGTTTGCGGGGCGCTGCGCAGCTACTGGCAAGGCAGCTTCCCGATGAAAAACTGACCGAGTATACCGACTTGATTATCAGTCAGTCTGATCGTTTACGGTACCTGGTGGACAGACTGTTAGGGCCAACTAAGCGTGGTGAATCAAAGCTGACCAATATTCATGAAGTACTGGAGCGTGTGGTTCGGACACTAACTTATGAGTACGGCGAGTCACTGAAGCTGACCAGGGACTATGACCCTTCTTTACCGGACATTCGGGTGGTGCCTGAAGCTTGTGAGCAAGTGTTCCTGAATATTGCCCAGAATGCGGCGCAAGCTATGTCGGGTGCTGGCACTATTGTCATTAAGACTCGGGTCGAGCACCAATTGACGTTGTTTGGTCTGCGTTATCGGCAGTGTGCGGTTGTGACAGTTACCGATAACGGACCCGGCATACCGGCGGAATTACGCGATACATTATTTTACCCTTTAATTAGCGGACGTGCAGAGGGAACCGGCCTGGGTCTTTCATTGGCGCAAAACCTTGTGCACCAGCATAAGGGGAAAATTGAATTTGACTCAAGCCCGGGCAAAACCCGGTTCTCAGTTTATTTGCCGTACCTTACTGCAGACAATGGTAACGAGGTGATGGATGACCACTAATGCTCAGTTATGGATCATTGATGACGATGACTCAATTCGTTGGGTTTTGGAAAAAGCTTTTGCTGACAGTCGCTATCATGTTCGCAGTTTTGCTAACGGAGAGGACTTTTTTTCCGCATTAAAGACCGATGCTCCGACTGTGGTGTTGACGGATATTCGGATGCCCGGGGAAAACGGTTTGGCCGTGCTTGAAAAATTAGGCCGTGAGCAGCCGCAATTACCAGTGGTGGTGATGACCGCACATTCAGACCTTGAAACCACGGTAAAGGCTTTTCAGGGTGGGGCTTTTGAGTATTTGGCAAAGCCTTTCGATATTGATGAAGCGATAACAGCAGTGGACCGTGCGCTGCAACATGCAAGGCAAAGTGAAACCACGGCGAATGAGTCTATTGATAATAACGTTCCGGAGCTTATCGGTGAGGCAGCTCCCATGCAGGATGTTTTCCGCGCCATTGGCCGGCTGTCGAGTTCCAGTGTCAGTGTCTTGCTGACCGGTGAAACCGGAACCGGTAAAGAAGTGGTTGCACGAGCTTTGCATAAACACAGTCCGCGCGCGGAAAAGCCTTTTATTGCACTTAACATGGCGGCCATACCGGCTGACTTGATTGAGTCGGAGTTGTTCGGGCATGAACGCGGCGCTTTTACCGGAGCTGACAGAAAACGTGTGGGCCGCTTTCAGCAAGCCGATGGCGGAACCTTGTTTCTGGATGAAATTGGCGACATGCCATTACCGGTTCAGACACGTTTGTTACGAGTTTTGGCCGAAGGGCAGTTTTATCCAGTAGGGGCGCATCAGCCAGTTAAAGTTGATGTTCGCGTTATTGCAGCGACACACAGAGAACTGGAGCAGTTAGTCGATAAAGGACAATTTCGTGATGACTTGTATCATCGGCTTAATGTTATCCGGTTGCGTTTACCCCCTTTGCGCGAGCGAACAGAAGATATAGCGACTTTGGCAAAGCATTTTCTGAAAAAGTCGGCTGAAGAGTTGAATGTTACACCAAAAACGTTGTTAAATGAGACACTTAGCAAGTTAATGAGTTACTCTTGGCCCGGTAATGTAAGACAGCTGGAAAATACCTGTCGCTGGTTAACCGTTATGGCACCAGGGCAGAATATTGGTGTTAATGACTTGCCTGAAGACATTCTGGTGCCAGCTGATTCAGAACCTGAAAATTTTACCGGGGAACTTACCTGGCTGCATTGGCTCGAAAGAGAACTGGAAAAACACCCGTTAGAGGCTCAGGATGTTTTGCAAAGTTATCAGCATCAGTTGGAAAAAATTGCTTTGCAAACTGCTTTACAACGTTTTTCCGGCCACAAGCAAAAAGCAGCGACATGGCTGGGCTGGGGACGAAACACCTTAACCCGAAAGCTGAAAACTCTGCTAAAGTAAAAGTTATGTAAAGGGGGTCGTATCCATGCCCGGCATTTTGGATCATGGATTTATTTCTGGAGAGAACAGTAAGTTATGAGACATTCCGTACTACTCATTGATGACGATACTGAAATGTCTGTCATGCTGACAGAATTGTTTAAACGTGAATCCGTAGATTTAAGCGTTGCCGAAGATGGCGTGACCGGCCTCGACAAAGCACTTAACGGCGACTACGAGCTTATTTTGCTGGATGTCATGTTACCCGGTATTGATGGTATGCAGCTGTTACAGCGTTTGCGCCAACAACACCGCGATACAGCTGTGCTCATGCTGACGGCCCGTGGTGATGACGACGACCGTGTTATGGGTCTGGAGCTGGGTGCAGATGACTACCTTCCAAAACCGTTTAACCCGCGTGAACTGGTTGCCAGGGTGAGAGCTTTACTGCGTCGTACACCTAACACCACCATGCAAAACGAAAGCCTGAACGTGTGCGGTATTGTATTAGATCCGGCCACAACGGAAGTGAAATGCGACGATGCTGAACTGATATTGACCCCCACTGAATTCGATATTCTGCGCTGTTTAATGCAGCAAGCGGGCCAAATGGTGAGTAAAGATCAATTATCGGTTGCGGCACTGGGGCGTAAAATGGAGCCTTTTGATCGCAGTCTGGATGTCCATATCAGTAACATTCGTAAAAAGTTTCCGACGAAACCTGATCGTATCCAAACCATTCGCGGCCGTGGCTATCGACTGATCGCCAGCTTATGAGAAACCGGCGTACGCGGTGGTATCGATCGCTAGCCCTAAGGTTACTTTTTATTTTCTGGGCGTTGCTGTCGGTCACAGCGGCCAGCGGTTACCTGTTAGCGGTTTGGAATAAACCGAAAGCAGAGTTAAAGCCGCTGGAGCCGGATATTTATCAAACTCTACAACCGCTACTCAGCGATGCTTTAACTTTTCAATCTTTGCAACCTGGGCGTTTAATCGCTGGCGACTACCGCGTGGCTGCTCAACTATCCGTGGAAGGCAGTGAAAAGCTGTTGATGGACGAAATGCTGAGAGTCAGTCACGGCTCAACCTTGCTGCGTATGCTGGGCCAAAGCTCACCTCAACAAATTCCTCTGGACGAACGTTTGCTGATGGGCCCGTTTGAACTGGACGGCAATAAAATATTGGTGACTAAACCTTTGGGTATTGATGAGCAAGTTAACAGGGAGCAGTTAGAAAGAGAGTCAACCCGGGCGCGCTTACTTACCTTGTTGGTGGGTAGTGGTTTACTTGCCGTTTTACTGGGCATTTGGCTTATCCGCCCAATACGACGAATGATCCTGGCTATGCGAGAGGTAGCTGACGGTAGTGCAACTCCTGAATTAAAGCGGCTACCCAAACGTGGTGATGAAATTGGCGAACTGGCGCGAGCGTTGTCCCAGGGTGCTGTCGATTTAGCGACATCGCGCGATGCCCAACGGCGTTTACTGAGTGATGTATCGCATGAGCTACGCTCACCGATGGCACGTATGCAGGTTGCCCTTGATTTAGCTGACTGTAATGAGGATGACCCAAATTGGCAGCAACTGAGTCGCGATACCGAACGCCTCAGCGTAATCATTGAACGAATTTTGTCATTATCGCGGTTAGAGAACGGCTTGGTAGAGCTTAATCATGAGAATCTGGACAGCGGTGAGTTAGTGCAACAACTTATTGGTGATATGTGCTATCAGAGCTCCGAGGTTAGTGGGCGCCTGGTGCAACAAGATGGTGACTGGCCTGTTATTGATACTGATCCTGAATTGTTCAGATTGGTATTGGAAAATATTGTTCGTAATGCGCTGCATTATACTGACGATAAAGTCGAGCTATCTTATGATGACTATGGCAAAGGGTGCCGCATTCGCATTCGTGACCATGGTCCGGGTGTGGATGAAAGTACGTTAGACAAGTTGTTCGAGCCGTTCTACCGCGGCGACCCGGCACGCCATCATAAGGCTGGAGTTGGTCTGGGACTGGCCTTAAGTCATCGCGCTGCGGCTGTGTTAGGGGGCGAATTAAAAGCCAGTAATCACTCTGAAGGAGGACTGGAAGTCGTGTTAGACTTACCTAAAAGTCAGCCTGAACCAAATACATGAAGCAACCCGATAGACAACATCAGCGGCCTGCAGATGATACCCCTGAGTGGCCGGAGTTTTTCAAAACGCAGGTAGAACCCTTCTGGGAACAACAGGTTCTTTCTGAGTATTTCACGGCGTTTGACGGTATTCAGTTGCATTTCGCATACTATAAACATAGCGCTGATGCACCATTGGTGGTCATTGCTCCGGGTCGGATAGAGTCGGCTCTTAAATATCAGGAGCTGTTTTGGGAGTTGGCTCAGCAAGGCTTTTCCGTGGCGGCGCTGGACCATCGGGGCCAGGGTTTATCGGCTCGGTTGACGGCCAATCATCATCAGGGACATGTCGACAACTTTGACGATTTTGTCCGCGATTTCTCAGATTTTACCGAACAATTAACAAGTCTATTTGGTAATGTCCCTAAAACCTTATTTGCTCATTCAATGGGTGGCACCATTGCGACAATTTACTGTGCGACTTGTAGCCACCCATACAATAAGCTGATTTTATCCGCTCCCATGTTCTCTATCGAAACCGGTAAAGTCCCTTATTGGCTGGCGCGCTGGGTAGTTGCCGCAGGCGCATGTATTAACCGGTACTTGGCTAAGCCCTGGTATTTTTTTGGTATGGGTGACTACCAGGCGGTACCCTTTGAAGAAAACGTTCTCACTCACAGCAAACAGCGTTACCAGACCTTTCGCAGGGTATACGATAATGTCGCTGAGGTGCAGCTGGGCGGGCCAACTTTTAACTGGCTTTACGAAGCGGTTAGTGCAGCCATGAAGGCGCAGCAACTGGCGAGTGATGTTCACATTCAGGTCATTTTATTTCAGGCTGGTAATGATCAGGTTGTTTCTGCTGCCGGGCAGAAAAAAGTCGCCGCGGCAGTCACCCGAGAGTATTTTCGGTTTGAAACCATTGAGGGCGCATCGCATGAGCTGATGATGGAAACGGACAGATTCCGCCAGCCAGTGTTGGATGCCATCATTGAAGAGACTCGAGAGCTCGTTAACGCTTAAGTGAACCTTCCACCACGGCGACAATTTCAGGATCCATATGCACAATGATGTCTGCTCCCGGGAAGGCTTTCATAAGCTGCGCCTCAACATCGTCAGCTATGGCGTGTGCGCGCAATAACGACAACTCATTAGCCAGTTCAATGTGTAATTGAATAAAGCGTACCGGGCCGGCTTCGCGCGTGCGCAAACCGTGAAAGCCTCTGACACCATCCACCGCCATAGTAATGCGACCAATTTGCTCCTGCAGATCCTCTGAAAGCTCTCTGTCCATTAGTGCCTGAAAGGCATCCCAGCCAATGCGAACAGCACCAATAATTAAGTAAACGGCAATACCAATGGCAAAAATACTGTCGGCCCAGAGCCAACCGTAACTGCTGAGAATTAAGGCAACAATAACCGCTAAGTTCAGCAGTATGTCCGACTGATAATGAAGGTTGTCGGCTTGTACGGCTTTAGAATTGGTATGCTGAATGGCCATGCGCTGAATAACAATCAGAACAAAGGTAATGACAATTGCGATGCCAGAAACAGCGATGCCGTAACCCACTTTCGGAACGCTACCACCCTGCATAAATTGCTGCACACTGTGAAAAATAAGCAGCATGCTGGAACCGGCAATAAACGCGCTTTGCGCCAGAGCGGCCAGTGACTCCGCTTTACCATGACCAAAGCGGTGCTCTTCATCTGCGGGTTGTAACGCATAGCGAATGGCAAAGAAACTAAAAATCGAGGCGCCACTGTCCAGAATGGAGTCTGTGAGAGAGGCAAGCATACTGGCTGATTCAGTCTGAAACCAGGCAAAAAGCTTAATGCTTATGAGGGTTATTGCAACAACAACGGATGCCGTGCTGGCCAGACGCACCCAAAAAGCGTAATTTTGTTGGTAATTTTTCTGATTTGCCACAGCGCCGGTACACATTTCTAAAAAATATTCTGCTATTCTACCGCTTTTACTGAAGCGATGAAAACGACCATGTTACACCTCGTACTGTTTGAGCCTGAAATACCCCCTAATACGGGCAATGTGATTCGTCTGGCGGCGAATACCGGAATGTCGCTGCATTTGATAGAGCCCCTGGGTTTTGAGCTGGATGAGAAAAAGGTTCGGCGTGCCGGTTTGGACTATCATGATCTGGCTTCTGTGAAAATTCACAAAGACTGGCAAAGCTTTTTAGATGACACGAAGGTTAATCGTATATTTGCCTGCACGACAAAAGGTAAGACTAACTACGCTGAGGTAGCTTATGAAGCGGGCGATGTTCTGCTTTTTGGCCCTGAAACCCGTGGATTGCCTATGGAAGTGCTGAGAACCTTTCCAGAAGAGAACTGGTTGAGGTTGCCTATGGCGGACAGCAGCCGCAGTCTTAACCTGTCAAATTCTGTTGCTATCTTTGCCTATGAAGCGTGGCGCCAAAATGGTTTTAAAGGGGCCTGTTAACTTATTTGTCGATGGCTACCGGGCTTTGCTGAGTCAGAACCGTATCGAATAAGCTTCTTAGTGAGCGGCCTCGTGGTGTGTCTGAAAACGCAACAAACAGTGGCAAAGGATCCGATAATTTTTGTTTTTTGTAAGGCTGCTCTGTCCAGTCTGGCAGGTTATCCTTGTAGTCCACAACCGCACTCACCCTTTCCATATCGAGCAGCGCAAAACAATCAAGAGAGTTTGATGCGCGATAAAAAGGGCGCTCAGTATCAACCAAGTTCTCCATAAAACGAGGGCCTGAAACGCAAATAGGGCCTTCGTTGGGCTTTTCCAGAGTAAAGAGAAAAACACTGTCGTCATAAGCGACATGGTATTTTGACAGAATAATATTTTCTATTCTTTGATCAGGACGAACACCAATGAGGGCATCAGCCCGGCCTTCCTGGATCAGCTGAATACTGCGTTGCCAGCTACTGACAACGGTATTGAGTTGAGAAGTAAACATTGGGAATGTTGATTTTGCTATTTGCCAAAGTTTACCGGTGCCGTCGGCATTAAGTAAGCCTGGGTGTATGGCGCCAATAACCGTCAGCTGCTCCGGACGTTTAATAGGTTCCACCGCAGGCTCGGGCTTTATTCCATACTTTTCACGAAGCACTTTCATACGACCATTCTCATGCATTTCTTGCAGCTGATAAGTGAGCTGAGGAATAAGTCGGGCGTGTTCTTCGTTTAGATAATGGAAGCCAGTTTCGGTGGACAGTTTGTGGGTAATAAAGTGTGGGTTATCGCTTAATTCCGAACTTTGAAACTGGAAGTCCCCCATAAAAGCAAACTGAATGCGTCCCGATTCAAGCAGCTTTAGTACTTGTTCGAGATCAATAGGCGTTACTATGGACGGCTGGTGAGGAAGACTTTCAACGACGTCAGTAATGGAATCCATACCATCGACGTATGCCAGACTTTCTATTTTCGACAATGGGCAGTAACCGCAGTCGCGCCTGTCAGCGATAGCTATGATGTCGAAAGTGAATAATGGAAATGGGATACGGCGAAGGTCGCGACGCTTGTTCTCAAGCATGGCTGTTCTTCCAAGCTCACCAGCAATGGTACCTTCAGTCGCTAGCTGCTCACCACGAGCGCGAGGTAGTTCAATATATTCAAGCTTGATATCCAGTTTGGCATAAGCTTCTTCAAGAACTGCTGTTACGTATTGCGTAAAAGGGCCTTCGTCAGGCGCACGAAAGACCAGTTTCTCCTGAGCGAGCGCGAGACTGGTTGTTAGGAGACTCCCCAGAAACAGTATCAGGACGCAAAAACGTAGCGATGAATTCATAGCTTATAAGTGTGGTCTTATTTCGTGAATCAGGGGTTAGTATAGCAGTGTTAGAATGGCTATCACGAGCCCTGAAAACTATTTATTTTCAAAAGGTTACTGTCATTAACAACGGTGTCACTAGTGGCTATTACATAAGTTAGTGCAACGAGAATTCAAGACACATCTATAATAAATACATTAATTTGCTGTCTTAAATTTGACAGCTGGGTAGCAGACACTCTAGCGTTGCAGTCTGATACTATGTCAATTGAAATACTTAAGCGGCGCACGCCGTCGGTAAAAAGGGGTTCTATTTATGGTTAAGTCGTTGTTTTCCTTGCTCTCTTTGGCGGTGCTTGCGTCTCTCTTTACAGCGCCTTCAAATGCGGAGGAAGATGGTAGCTATCGACATCTATTACTTGCCGGCGGCGGATTGAAGGCTTGTTCCAGTTTCGCTTCGGACAATTGCGACAACGTTGACTGGATAGATAAGGACACCATGCGCACTGACAGATATCTCAATCTGTCAAAAAAGTTTCGCTCCAAAGCAACGGCGGAGTCGGTTTGGCCAACCTACCGTGAAGAAACTCGCAAGAAGGTGGCCGATGCGCTGGAATTGATTCATGAACGTTTAAAAGAAGACATTGTTCCTGAACGTGTTTTTCTGCGTGAATTTACCCGTCGTGCGACACAGCAGCTTTATAACGCATTGTCAGACGCTGAATGGAACCGGATTATCGATTTAATTGAGCTTCCTGTTCCCAACTCTGCCCGTGAAGTTGTTAATTTGGATGAAAACCTGAAAGGTGAATCGAAAGCAATTTTTCAGCGTTTTGTTGAAATGGCTCAGTCTGTTGCCGGAGATGATCAGAAGCCGACCATTTATTTTCTGACCTCTGCATCACGTAACCCTTATGACGCTATTGATTTTTACAGCAGTGTATTTGAGCAATTGGGAGCTGAAGCGCGTTGGCTGCCTTTGGATTCGGCGTTAGTCAAAGCTCAGCGTGAGGGCCGTTGCGATGAGCTGGCAAAAATTCAGCAGGAAGAACTGGGGGCTTACGAACGTGACCGTGTTCACAGAGACCGTTATAAAGAACAGGTCGCGTTTTGCAAAGACTCTGATGCCGCCGCAGAAATGATTGCGAAGGCCGACGGACTGTTTTTTAATGGTGGCGACCAGAATTTAACTCGTTCGACCTTTGTTAAGGCGAATAATCAGCCTGGCGATGTGCTGAAAACGATTATTGCCGCTGTTCAGCAAAAAGAAGTGGTTGTTGGTGGAACCAGCGCAGGTACGGCGGTCATGACCTCTAAGCCGATGATCTCTAACGGTACAACCGCTCAGGCGATAAAAGAAGGGGCGATTGCCTCTGATCCACCGCCGTTTGGGTGTGATTTAGACACCACTTGTCCGCCGAATGTCGGGCCGGACAGCCTGACTTACCATCCGTTAGGTGGCTTGAGCCTGTTCCATTACGCAACCTTAGATACGCACTTTTCTGAGCGAGGCCGGCAAGGTCGCTTAATGCGCTTAGCAGCGGCAAGCTCAACACCTTTGTCGATTGGTATTGATGAAAACACCGCGATGGAAGTGAATCTTGAAACTGGGGCGTTTGATATTATTGGCGAGCGTGGTGCTTTCTTTGTAGAAGATGCACAGGGCACCGATAACGCGGTAGCCGGTACTTTCCATTACCTGGTTGCCGGCGCTTCAGGTGTGATTTCCCCTTATGGCCTGCAAACCGCAGAATTCGCTGAAGGTGATGACGTAGTGCAGACAGAGCCAACCACAAACTTCTTGTCTGACCGTGGTTTAATTGATTCTATGCGAATTTTGTGTGGTGAGCGTAAGCAGGTGAGCTTGTTGAATAAGGACTACCGTTTAATTGCGCAGCGTGGTGAATCAAGCCGGGTTAAGTCTTCAGGTGGTGAATGTCAGGTTATAAACGGCAGCATTGGTATTGCCTGGCAGCCACAGGAACAGCTGTAACGGGTGACTGCGAATGAAAACGGCTGTGGTGATTACCCCCTCACCTGAAAGACGCCGTGAACCCATCCCTGGGGGCTTGGGTGGCGCCATCCTTGGCGCCACACACTTTCAGGTGAGGGAATAATCACTTATTGCCGTTTTCCTGGTAGCCTGACAGGCTACGCAAATACGTATCAGGCGACACCAAACTCGGCGCGATAAGCTTCAACTTTGGGAAGATATTCTTTAAAGGTGTCGTCATCTTTCAAGAAGGTGATTACATCATTTAAGCTGACAATGCTGACAACCTGAGCGCCAAAATCACGCTCAACTTCCTGAATAGCAGATAACTCACCTTTGCCTTTTTCCTGACGGTCGAGAGCAATCAGAACACCGGATAATTCGGCGCCGTTAGCCTGAACTATGTCCATGGCTTCGCGAATAGCTGTGCCTGCGGTGATCACGTCATCCACCAGCATAACTTTGCCTTCCAGCGCAGACCCCACCAGGTTTCCGCCTTCGCCGTGGTCTTTCTTTTCTTTACGGTTAAAGCAATAGGGTGTGTCCTGCTGATGGTGGTCGTATAAGGCAACGGCTGTGGCGGTGGCAATTGGAATGCCTTTGTAAGCCGGGCCAAAAAGCACATCAAAACTGATACCGGAGTCGACCAGCGCGGCGGCATAAAAGCGGCCTAAGCGTGCTAAGTCAGAACCTTTATTAAACAGCCCTGCATTAAAAAAGTACGGGCTGGTGCGGCCGGACTTTAAGGTAAATTCACCAAACTTTAATACGCCACGCTCTATGGCAAACTCAATAAACTCTTTTTGATACGCTTTCATTGCCTGCTTATTCCTCGCTTACATTTATACTGAAGCTTACGCTAACGCTTGTTTCTGAATATCAATTAACTCACGAATGCTGTGACGCGCCATTTCAACCAGGCTGTTCATTTCGTCAAAACTGAAGGCTTCGCCCTCGGCTGTGCCCTGAATTTCGATAAACTTACCGGCTTCTGTCATGACTATGTTCATGTCGGTATCGGCTTTTGAGTCTTCAATGTATTCCAGATCGCTGACCGGTTCGCCGTCTAAAATACCGACTGAAATTGCCGCGACCATTTCTTTTAACGGGTTCACTTTGACCATGCCCTGGCCGCGCATCCAGTTCAGCGCGTCAACTAAAGCGACACAAGCACCGGTAATAGACGCGGTACGTGTGCCGCCGTCGGCCTGAATCACGTCACAGTCGATAGTAATGGTGTGTTCACCTAAAGCGCTCATGTCGATGCAGGTACGCAGTGAACGGCCAATCAAACGCTGAATTTCTAAAGTCCGACCACCTTGCTTACCGCGGGACGCTTCGCGGGCAGAACGGGTATGAGTTGCGCGTGGTAACATGCTGTATTCAGCGGTAACCCAGCCCTGTCCTTTACCTTTTAAAAAGCGAGGAACGCCGCGTTCTACCGACGCATTACAAAGCACCTTGGTTTCGCCAAACTCTATTAAAACCGAGCCTTCTGCGTGTCTGGTAAAGTTACGGGTAATGGTTACCGGTCGAATTTGTTGTGCCGTACGGCCACTTGGACGCATGTCATCTCCTTACTGAGTGAATGTCGCGATGTATAAATTGAGCGCAATTGTAGCAGAATTGCACGATTAATGGATCGCGATTCGCGCAGCAACGTATTACACTAGACCGAGCAAAAAAATATGAGCGGGAGGCAGTATGTCGCGTTCAGATGATGAAGAATTTGAGCTGTTCCGTCAGGAAATGACTGACGTAACGCCCTTGGCGGGTGAAGAAGTTGCCGATATTAAGCAGGCTTTTGAACCAACGCTGGCGCAAAAAGAGCGTCGCCGCGCTGCCGAGGCGGAAGAGGCTGAAAATGAAAACTTTTTATCGACCGAGTACGTGGACTTAGTTGAGCCGGATGACGTTATTGAGTTTCATCGTGACGGTGTCCAGGCGGGTGTATTCAAGCGCCTGAAGCAGGGGCGTTACAGCATGGAAGCCAGCTTGAATTTGCACCACCATACATTGGCAGAGGCGCGCACGGCACTGTTTAACTTTGTGAAAGACTGCCATGCCGCGGGTGTACGTACGGCTTTAATCATCCACGGCATGGGCAAGCATACAAAACCGCATCCGGCACTGATAAAAAGTTACGTGAATAAGTGGCTGCGCGAGCTGGAACCGGTACTGGCGTTTCATAGCGCACAGCGACCCCATGGTGGCCGCGGCGCAGCCTACATAATGATGAAAAAGAACGCCGAACAGAAACAAAAGAACCGTGAAAAGCACGCTAAGCGGTAACAGAAACGATTCGTTTTAAAGGAACCGACATGATTCAAAGTATGACCGGCTACGCTCGTTACGAGCAAAAAGCCGACTGGGGCACCGCAGTTTGGGAAATTCGTTCAGTTAACCAACGTTATCTGGAAACTTACTTTCGTTTACCGGAAACCTTCCGTTCACTGGAAAACTCACTACGCGAGCAGTTTCGTAAGAAACTTCAACGCGGCAAAGTTGAATGCAAACTGAGCCTGCAGGTCGATGAAGCCCAGCAAAGTGCATTGTCGATTAACGAAGACTTGGCAAAAAGCGTGATTGCCAGTGCTAAATGGGTGAGCCAGCACTCCGCTGCCGGGCAGTTAAACCCTATTGATGTTCTAAAATGGCCTGGCGTGGTTGCCGCTCAGGACCAGGACATGGACGAGCTGCAAAAAGACGTTCTGGCTGCTCTGGAAAAGACCACCAACGACTTTATTGAAAACCGCAAAAGTGAAGGCGCAGCTATTGATAAAATGCTGCAGGAACGTTTAGACGGTGTGACTACACAGGTAGCTTTTGTGCGTGAACGCATGCCGGAAGTTATGGCCTGGCAACGTGAGCGCCTACTAACCCGCTTTGAAGAAGCCAAAGTTGAGTTGGAGCCGCAGCGCATAGAGCAGGAAATGGTTATGCTGGCGCAGAAAACCGACGTAGCCGAAGAGCTCGACCGTTTAGATGCGCACGTGGAAGAAGCCCGCAAAATACTGAAAAAAGGTGGACCATGCGGACGCCGCCTGGACTTTATGATGCAAGAGTTCAACCGCGAAGCAAACACCCTAGCCTCTAAGTCTATTAACTCTGAAATTACTGCCGCTGCGGTGGAGCTTAAGGTTTTGATAGAGCAAATGAGAGAGCAGATCCAAAACATCGAGTAATTTTCTCTACCGTATCCGATATTTTCCTGATGCTTCCAAAACCCTTTTAAATAAAGGGCTTTGTTGTTTATTGAGCTTCCTGATTTTTCCGTTACGTAGCAATTTTGTGGTGAGTGCGGCGGTGAGTATGAAACAGTTGTGAAAAACCAGAATGGTGAGTACTTTTCTAGCCATAGATTAAAAAGAGGTACACACCATGGCAGCGCTTACTGCAACAAAAATAGCTGCACTGGATCGTTCAAAGCAAAACGGCAAATACGCCGATGGTCTTGGGCTTTACTTCGTGGTGCCCAAAAAGGGCCATTCTTACTGGTCGTATCGTTATACTGTCCATGGCAAGCGCCGTGAAATGACCCTAGGCAAGTACCCATTTATGGGATTGGCCGATGCTCGCGGTGAACTAATGCTGAAGAAGCGTGAGCTGCTGAATGGGTTAGACCCATTGGTTGCGCGCAAGAAGGAAGCCTGGTCGGGTATCGAAACCATGGACCATTTGTTCGAGGACTGGTTTACGAATGACATTCAACCAAGATTGAAGCACCCGAACATTCCAGCTCGTTTGTATCGAAAAGAAATAAAACCAGTAATTGGTGACATGCGCATTGAGCAAGTGAACGCTCGTGACGTGCGAGAGGTGTTGCAACGGATTAAGCTCAGCAAGCGGCCGAGTATTGCGAATGACGTTCTAATGTATATGAAGCAGCTTTTTCGTCACGCCGTGAAGCTTGATTTAACGCTGAATAATCCTGCCGCTGCTTTTGGTACTAATGATGCCGGTGGTGTGGAGAAATCACGGGACCGGGCACTATCGCTTGATGAAGTTAAAAGTGCGACTGCGATTTTCCGAAAGCATATGGACCGCTTCGGTATGGATAATTATCTTTCTGTATGCTTATTTCTGGTTCTTGGAGTGCGTAAAGGAGAGCTTGCCGAAGCCGCATGGTCTGAATTTGACCTCGTTAAGGGTGAATGGGAGATTCCAGACCACCGCGTGAAAAAGGGTAAAGGTATTATCATACCGCTACCAACTCAGGCCGTTGAATGGTTGCACATGCTTAAAGCGCGTTCTTTCGGTTCAGAGTATGTACTGCCTGCACGAAGAGGTTCAACGAAGCCATATATCGGTTCTGATACGATAAACCGTGCCATCAATAAAATGTTTGGTATTGAACAGGGCCGCAAGAAACCTGGACCGAATTATATGGGTGATATCGCGCATTTTACCGTGCACGATCTGCGTCGTACATTTCGAAGCCAGGTATCTGCTTTAGGTTTCAGTGGTGCCGTTGGTGAGCGGGCCATAAACCATAGTTTGAAAGGCGTGGAAGGTATTTATGACCGTTACGATTACTATGAAGAACGGCGGCAGGCGCACCAGAAGGTTGCTGATGTGATTGAGCCGTTGGCTTGGGTGGGGTTTGATTAAGAAGCTTGCTTTTAAACTAATTATTGTTAAAATAGTTAACCTGACAGGTTAATAAAAATATATGGATATACAATTCAAATCGAGAAAACTCGAGAAGCAGCTCAGCAAAGATAAAGAGATGCAGAAGGCCTACGGAAGCAATCGGAGCAAACATCTTCGACGGGTGATGGTGTCGCTATCGGCTGCGCCTACCTTAGGTATATTTGCTCCGCCATATAGCCCGCCTAATCGATGTCATGAGCTAACTGGCAATAGAAAAGGAACTATTTCGATAGATCTCGATGGTCCATATCGATTGTTATTTGAACCTATCAACGATCCACTATCAACTTTGCCTGATGGCGGACTAGATTGGGGTGGCGTTACAGCAATTAAAATACTGGGAGTGGAGGATACTCATGGTTAAAGTAAAAAATGAGTTTCACCCTGATTATGCGGTGCCTCCGGGCGAGATTCTGGAATATGAGTTAGAGCTTCGTGCGATGAGCCAAAAAGAACTCTCTGATCGGACAGGCATTACCTCTAAGCATTTAATCTCAATTATCAAGGGGGATTCAGCGATAACACCGCAAACAGCGATTAAGCTTGAGCGAGTGTTGGGTATGCCTGTTGATTATTGGCTGAACCTAGAATCTCAATATCGAGAAATATTAGCCCGAAAGTCTGAGCAAAAACAGCTAGAACGCGACTTGGAATGGCTTAAGCGTGTTCCTGTGAATGAAATGGCAAAGCGTGGTTGGATAGAAAAGCCGAAAGATAAGATGGAGGTACTAGACCGCGTACTTAAGTTCTTCGGTATAGCCAGCGTGGCTCAATGGGATGATATCTGGCCAAATTTAGCGGTTGCATATCGACAGCATCAAAAGCATGAGGTGTTTCCTGAAGCCGTATCGGCTTGGTTGCGGAAAGGCGAGCTAGAAAGCCATAAGATTCAATGTAATAAGTTTGATAAATCTGGTTTTAAGGCACTACTTTCCGACCTTCGGGAGTTAACAACTAAGACACCAGAAAACTTCGTTCCTGAATTACAACAAAGATGTGCAAATTTTGGTGTTGCTGTAGTTTTTGTGCCCGCATTACCGAAAACGAGCGTGAGTGGTGCTACACGTTGGCTCACAAAAGATAAAGCATTGATTCAGTTGAGCTTACGATATAAATCAAATGATCACCTTTGGTTCACGTTTTTTCATGAAGCCGGTCACATTTTACTTCATGGTAAAAAGGAAATGTTTCTGGAAGGAACCAACGGACTGGATGGTAAAAAAGAGGAAGAAGCGGATAAATTTGCCGAAGAAATGCTTATACCGCGAGCTGAGTTCAATGCCTTTGTGAAAACTCGTAACTTTTATGCCGATGATATACGTGGGTTTGCGGACGCTATCGGTATAGCCCCAGGAATCGTCGTTGGTCAACTACAGCATAAAAAGTTTTTGCCGCAGAACTTTTGCAACGAATTAAAACAACGCTATGAGTGGGAGGGGTAAGATGTTTTCAGAGAACTATCAGCAGATAGAAAAGAGAGAATACCGAAGGTTTCTGAATACCTGGATGATTTTTTAATCTCTCAAACAAATGAAGCTCAAATTCAGCATCTCAAATCAACTCACTAAGCTATGTAAGCTAGACTTGCTTCGCCTTACTGATGCGAACGGAGAAAACCCTGGTGTACAGCCAGTGGTAACAAACAGTGTGCAATGTGGCTGGCAATTTCATGTCGTACGCGATGAGCTCTGTTGGCTGGTGTTTTCCATGGAGTCGTATAGCCGCTACAGCATTGTCATGCCCTATGTATTAAAACCGGACTGGAATGAAATTGCTCGGGATTTTGATGCTCTATGGTTAGAGCACATGTTGGCTTGGTTCCGTATGGGTGGCTTTGTGCGAACAGATGCACAAATTGCCGAAGTCGTGCGGCAATTTAACACGAAGCCGATTGCAGAATGCCATCGTAATTTGGACATGAGTATTAACGGCCATTTAGCCGACGCAAAGCTGTGGCTAGAGGCTTATAAACGAGATGTTAAACCACGCTTATTCGATAGCGAACACGCCTGGCACTTTTGTGAAATGCTAAATCAGGAAACAAAACGAGTGAACAAACAACGCCGTAAAAGTGCGGAGTTTGTGCCTTTAGAACGATTCTTATACGACAACCTGTATCGTTATGCGAAGGGGCTCTGCGACGGGCCGATCCCGGGAACCAAAGAAGGTGATTTTCCAAACCCGCATAAACAAGGACCGGACTTGCGGTTGGTTTGATGTATCGAACTGGGTATAAAATTTCAATGAGAGCTCTACCTAGACTTTTCGTAAACCGTCATAGTGAAGTGAACCGGTTCGCTAGTGCTGTTCTGGTATGTGTGAGCAACGTCCATTTCGGCGGTCATTGAGTCACCCGCCGATAAAGTATAAGTTTCTTCATTCACCAAAACGTCTAAACAACCCTCCTCAACGTGAATGAGTTCAATGGTTCCTTTAGAGTGCGCTTCAGATACAAACTGCTCTTTAGGAAACATAGACCATCGCCATAACTCAATCATGATTGAGCCCTTTGAACCTGCAAGCAGGCGAGCCGCCCCTCCATGATCACCATTCCAGAGTATCGGAATATCCTTAGGCTGTCGAATCGTTACTTTTGGTTCGTCTGACACAGCTACAATATCTGCGACAGAAACAGCGAGTGCATTGGCTAATTTGCATAGAATCCCTATGCTTGGGTTTGCACGCCCTTTCTCTATTTGCACAAGCATTCCCTTGCTAATTTCGGCATTTTTAGCCAGCTCATCAAGGGACATTCCGTATTGTTTACGAAAGGTGTAAACGCGTTTTGCGATAGCTTCATTAATAGCTGTTTTATCTTTATCGGTCATTATATTGACTATTTGTTTCTTTATATTAAACTGGCGATGATTTCCATTATCGTTGACTTAAACGATTAGAACAACGCAGGAAGTGATAATGTTTGAGTTTGTCAGTGTATTCGTTATGGGTGCCGTAATTTCTGGTGGGTTGATTATCGCAATTGGTAGCCAGAATGCCTTTCTGTTAAAAACAGGGCTAACCAATAATCATCCGTTTGCAGCGGCGACCGTTTGCTTTATCGGCGATATTCTACTTATTGGTGCGGGCGTATTTGGCGTTGGCGCGCTCTTTTCGATTGAAAGCATCTGGGGGCAAATGCTGAGCTTAGCGGGTGCTATTTTCTTAATCTGGTATGGAAGTAATGCGCTAAAAGCAGCGATAAAAGGTGAAAGTCGATTATCGATAGAAGAGAGTGAAAGCAAAAGCAAAAGAACATCGCTTAAAAGCGCATTATTGATGGCTTTTGCAATGACATTTTTAAACCCACACGTTTATATAGACACTGTTGTTCTGGTTGGCGGTGTTACTGCTGGCCTTGAGCAAGTCTATAGACCGTGGTTCGTTGCCGGAGCTTTATGTGCCTCGGCAACCTGGTTCTATACACTGGTATTTGTTGCAAAAAAACTTGCGAGCAAACTGAATAAACCAAGAACCTGGCGTATTATCAATGCATTAATCAGTGCGGTAATGTATCTGATTGCAGGTAGTCTTTTAGTAGATTTAGTCCCGTATTGGCTTTAGCAGGTAAAAGGTACAGAAGTACCAATGTTTGCAAAATGAGCCGAATACACCTACTATTTGGCTCATACGGTGAGCCGAATAGACTCATTGTTCAGCTCACGACACAAGCAACTAAGGTAATCAGCAAATGACCGTGTGGCTTTGGCAACATAAAAACTGGCCGAACATGGTGTGGCAGCAACAACCGCTGGCGCCTTTGTTGCGTGGTGTTTACGATCGTCTCGGGCAACTAAAAGGTAAGTCTGCACTGGTTGAGAATGACGCTGAGTTTAGTCTGGATACGCTCCTGGCAAATATTGTTGCATCGTCTGAGATAGAAAGTGAAAAAGTTGATGTGTACGCGGTGCGCTCATCTTTAGCTCGGCAGCTTGGTATTAATGATAACTCTCCGGTAAAAACGGATGGTTCCTCGGAAGGGCTAGCCAGTTTAATGCGATCTGCAGTAACAGACCTGGATGAGCCAATTAAATTAGAAAGGCTACTAAACTGGCATCGATGGTTGTTTGAGCATCATGAATCGCTTATGCAACAAGTAGAACCCGGTGTTTTACGCGGTGGAGCGTCCATGCAAATTGTTTCTGGGCCTATTACACGACCGACCGTTCATTTTGAAGCGCCCCCAAGAAACACTATTGAGCCAGAGCTCGAAAGCTTTGTTAATTGGTACAACGAAACGCAACATGACACGCACTATGACCCCCTATTACGCGCCGCTATTGCCCATTTGTGGTTTGTGACAATACACCCATTTGAGGATGGTAACGGGCGCATAACTCGAGCACTTACCGACAGAGCTCTGGCTCAGGCGGACAGGCAAAGCATTCGGTTATTTGCGATGTCCGAAGCGATTCTGGCAAATCGTACGGGTTATTACGACATACTGGAATATACTCAGAAACATGGGGTTGATATAACGCCATGGCTTGTTTGGTTTTTACAAACACTTGCTGAGGCTATTGATGCTGCTCTAATAAAAATTGACCGGGTTGTCGCTAAGGCAAAATTCTGGGCTCACCACGCGGAGAAAAATGTTCAACCGAATCAGCAAAAGGTGCTTAACCGGTTGTTGGATGGTGATTTTGCGGACGGCATTAATGCATCGCAGTATAAGTCGGTGGCTAAAGTGAGCAAAGCAACGGCGACGCGACATTTGGCGGATATGGTTGCACAGGGGCTGCTTTATAAAACACAAGGTGGGGGGCGAAGTACGCGTTATAAGGTTTTAATCTAACGTAACAACAACCACACCCCACCAAGGTAAAGTATTGTAATAAGTACGCTTTCCAGACCAATACGGCCGGGGCCTTCACGCTCACGCCGAATGAGGCCGATGATCAGAATAGCTGACATTAACAGCGTCAGGCAGACCCAGAACAAGGTACCGTCGGTCATGGTGTGATAAATCGATCCGTCGCGGTAGGCAATATCCGATGCAGCGGTAAATAAGGTATCAAACGCGTTACCACCGATAACACCGCGCCTGCTGCGGCTTCACCGATACCAGTGCGATCGGCAAGCTGATCGACAATACGTGTAATGCGGGTACCGGCAATAGCAATAACCAGAGCGCAAAGCCCAAATACCGCCAGTCCTTGAAATAAACTCCAGTTTTCAGGGTTTAACAAATGCCAATGCCCCTTACTACGACTGATAAAATGAGTATAGCTAGCTGAATAGGCGGGTCAAACACCAGGCAGGGCAACATTGTTGTTATTAGGTTATCCTATGGCTAGAAAGCTATTAAAGGTGTTTGTATGCGAAAAACGGACAAAAAGCTGGAACGAGAGATAATCCGCGAGCTGACTCAGGTGTGTGAAGCGGCAAAGTTTGAATATGAAGGCTTTATTTGGCTCACGCATGAAGTGGATTATCAGCGCTTTCCGCAAAGTTTAAAGGTGACGCTTGTGTTTAACGAGAGTGTAAGCAAGGATGTATTACTTGCCGAGTTTCAGGCTTTGATTCCAAAAGTGCAGTTCGCACTTGAGCCTGTAATAGGTGAGCCTTTGCCGGCTGCACAAATTGAAGCGTGCCGGGAACACACACTGCAGTAACTGAATAAGGATTGATCATGCGGCATTTAGCTTCCTGTTTCATGCTCTTTTGCGTTGTCTTATCGGCTCCCGGCCTGGCGGCTTCCGAGCGTTCTGAACAAGTTAAGGGATTCGTGGCCGCGTTTAATGCGCACAATGCGGAGCTAATGTCACAATACGTGACCGATGATATTCAATGGCTGTCGGTTAATGGTGACAGAATAGCGGTTGAAACCAGCGGGAAGACTGAGCTCATTGAAGCGATGGACGGATACTTTAAATCTTGCGCGTCGTGTCAAAGTGAAGTAACCGACCTAACTGTATTAGGAAACCGTGTCAGTACAGTGGAAGAAGCAAGCTGGCGGCAGAACGGAGAGCTGAGGTCGCAGAAAAGCCTGGCGATTTACGAGTTTAATAATAGCCTCATTCGTCGCGTTTATTACTTTCCTGCAGAATAAGTTATCTCGCAACAGTGCCCGAGTTATTCCGGACATTTTCACTGGGTTGTCGGCATAGACGTTTGGGCGTAGCTATTACCCCTGCCGTCGTCTCTTCATTGACATCCCGTGCTGTACACGCTATCTAGTTGATGAAACAACAGGAGAGAACATAATGTTTGAATATAAGAAAATTGCGCTGGCTGTCTCGCTGGTGCTAATGACGACCGCTTGTTCAGACGCTTCCAAAGAAGAAGCGACGACGGCAAATGCTCAGTCTCAAACCGCAACGTCTGAAAACACTACTCAGAATGCTGAACAGACTGAATCTGAAAAAGCCAATAAGCTGTTTGAAGACATTTTTATGGAAAATGTCATGCGCAGCCCAATGTATCAGTCTTATCTTGGTATTAAAGAAGACCAGGACAAATGGGACGATATTTCTGAAGCGGCAGCAGAGGAAGAGCTGGCGTTACAGAAAGAGCATTTAGAGCAAGTGAAGGCGATTGATGAGTCAAAGCTGAATGAGCAGACTAAAATAAGCTGGATGCTGATGAAGCAGAAGCTGGAAAACGAGATTGCTGATTACAAATGGCGTCATCACAACTATCCGGTTAATCAGATGTTTGGCATGCACTCCAGTGTTGCTTCGTTGTTGATCAACCAACACGGTATTAGCGAATTGGACGATGCACAAGATTACATTGCTCGTTTAAATGGCTTGCCGGGGCTGTTTGACCAGTTGGCAGAGAACCTGGAACTGCGGGCTGAAAAAGGCATTATCGCACCGAAATTTGTTTACCCCTACGTAATTAGCGACAGCAAAAACATTATTACCGGTGCGCCGTTTGATGACGGTGAGCCTAGTGCTTTGTGGAAAGACTTCACCAGTAAAGTTGAGAAGCTTGAGCTTGAAGAAAGCCAGCGTGAAGAGCTGTTAGCGTCTGCAGAAAAAGCCATGCTGGAATCGGTTAAGCCTGCCTATGAAGGTTTAATTACCGCGGTGGAAGGTATTGCCGAGCAAGCTACGACCAAAGACGGTGCCTGGAAATTCCCTGACGGTGAAGCGTTTTACAATAATGCGTTAAAGCGCACCACCACGACTGACTTAACCGCAGAAGAAATTCATGAAATTGGTTTAAGTGAAATGGAGCGTATTCATGAAGAAATGCGCGGCATTATGGAAGAAGTGGGATTTGAAGGAACGCTGCAAGAGTTCTTTGTCCATATGCGCAATAGCGAAGAGTTTGTTTACCCGAACACCGAAGAAGGTCGCAAGCGTTATCTGGATGAAGCAACGGCTTACATCGATAACATGCGTGGGCGTTTGGATGAGCTGTTTATCAAAAAGCCTAAAGCTGATTTGATTGTCAAAGCGGTAGAACCTTTCCGTGAGAAGTCAGCGGGTAAGGCCTTCTACCAGCAGCCATCAATGGATGGTACTCGCCCTGGTACTTACTACGCGAACCTTTATGACATGGCGGCTATGCCGACTTATCAGATGGAAGCGCTGGCTTACCATGAAGGTATTCCGGGTCACCATATGCAAATTGCAATTCAGCAAGAGCTGGAAGGTATTCCTAAGTTCCGTCGTTTTGGCCGTTACACGGCTTACAGCGAAGGCTGGGGACTGTACACCGAGAAGCTGCCGAAAGAAATTGGTTTGTACAAAGACCCATACTCCGACTTTGGCCGCTTAGCGATGGAGCTATGGCGTGCGGTTCGTTTAGTTGTTGATACCGGTATTCATGATAAGAAATGGACGCGTGAAGAAGGTATTGATTTCTACGTAACCAATACACCGAACGCAAAGTCAGACGCCGTGAAAATGGTGGAGCGTCACATTGTCATGCCAAGCCAGGCAACTGCCTATAAAATTGGCATGAACAAGATACTGGAATTACGTGAAAAAGCTAAGTCAGAGCTTGGCGATAAATTTGATATTCGTGAGTTCCATGACGTTGTGCTTGGCAGTGGTCCAGTACCGCTGAACATTCTGGAGCAATTTGTTAACGACTACATTAGTGAGACAAAAAACTCTTAGAAGTAGACTCTAAAACGGCAACAGCCGTGTCTGATTCAACGCACCACCCTTACCAAGGTGGTGCGTTTTTATATCAACTACTCACTTAATTGATTACCGCCATTCCTTTTAGCTCGGTACATAGCCTCGTCAGCCTGACTTATTAGGGTGTCTGCGGTGTCACCGTGCTGTGGCCACAAGGCCATACCCATACTGCAGGTAACGACCTCTTCACCATGGGGCAGTCGCAACGGTGCTTGCATTGCTAGCCGGATTTTTTCTGCCACAGCACGTACCGTCGTTATACCTTCGTCTGTTGAGGGAACGGCATCAATAAGCACCACGAATTCATCGCCACCCAGTCGAGCAACAGTGTCGGTTGCGCGGACTGCCGAAGCCATGCGTTGGGCAACTTCTTTTAACAGTTGATCGCCTGTGGCGTGGCCGTACTCATCATTAATGAACTTGAACTTATCGAGATCCAGATACAGAAGACCTAAACCTGTACCGTCTCGAGTGGCACGCTTTTGGGCTGTACTGACTCTGTCGTAGAACAAAGCGCGATTAGGTAATTGAGTTAAGGGATCAGTCAGCGCCATGTGCTCAAGGCGAGCAATCAAGCTTTCGCGGTCGTGCTCCAGGCGCTTTTGTTCAGAAATATCGCGGGCGACGCCAACTCGCCTTTGATCACGCTCTGACCAGCGAGCTGACCAAAGTATGTGTGCAACGGAGCCGTCTTTACGTATATAACGGTTTTCGAAGTGCACCACTTGGTCACCGGAGTTTATTTTCTGTGCTATAGCCATGGTTGCCTGATGGTCATCAGGGTGAATGAAGTCGAACATTGAACGATTCATCATTTCGTCTGGTGTATAACCAAATACGCGCTGAGTGCCAGGGCTTAAATAACTAAACCGGTGCTGCTGGTCAACGACGCAAATAGCATCGAGCAGAAGGTCCATATACTCGGCGAGTTCTGCAAATGCAGTTTTGTTCATGAGTTTGCCCGGTTTTTCTGGAATTATAGCCATCTTAATGGAAGCTGCTACATAAGTAACCTGTGATGATGTTGTTTTCAACAGAGCCCACAGCACAACTGAACGAACTCAAAACCAGCGTGGCACCTCGGCCTTGTACTGAAGATATTTGTCACCGTAAAGCTCACTCAGTGCTTGTTCTTCTTTTACCGCTTGCAGGCGTATCATTGCGACGCCCATTGCCAGACAGATGAGTGTAAACAGGCTGGGCAGCGTCAAAAATAACCCAATTTGTCCCAGCATAATGGCTAAAAACATAGGGTTTCGCGAGCGTGAAAAAGGCCCTTTTGTCAGCAAGGCCCGGTTTCTATCGGAGTCTATCCCTGAGCGCCAGTCTTGTCTCATGTAAGCATGGTTGTAGCTTACGAGCCCCAGAGACACCAGCATAATGACCATACCAGTGGAAAGAACCCAGGGGTTATAAAGTGAGGCGAAAACTCCCAGCCAGGGGTCTATAGGGAAGAAAACGCGGGCAACACAAACAACTAAAATGGTTCCACGAAAAAGGTTAAAGACCTGCCTTATCCACCAGGTAGCACTGCCTTTTTCCCCATACTGAATGTGACTTTGTGCGGTGCGCTTTGAAAGCCCAATGGCGGTGCTTGCGTAATGAACCGCAATAAAGAGAAAGTACAGTGCTAAAAAATGACGGCTAATTAGGTCAATATCAGGCAAAAAGAGCTCCGTTCAGTTGGTATGCTTAGTCTCTTCTATTTTACGGTTCCTTAAAGATATTGAAAGAGTTGAGTGAAATCGCCACTTCTGTGCTATTCATTAAGTAAGCGATTAAAACTGAGAGTAGCGTTATGCAATATACATTTTATTCTGGGCTGGCTCTAAGCGGCATGCTGTTATTGGCAGGCTGTGCATCACCTTCTTCCTCAGTACTTATTGGCGAAGCTCGCCCTGAAATTCCGGTTGAGCAGGTGAAGGTGTACTTAGAAAAGCCGGAGAACTACGAAGAAATTGCGTTGATAGAAGCCACCAGTGATTCGTCCTGGAGTTTTGGTGAACAAGCTAAGGTAGAGGCGGTTCTGCAACGTTTGAAAAAAGAGGCGGCGAAGGTCGGCGCAAATGGGGTTTTACTTGAAAAAACGGGTGATAAAGAAGGTAACTCCGTTTATGTGGGCACCGGTGCCGGAGGCTACTCAGGGAACGTTGGGTTTGGTGTCAGTGTGGGCAAAGCGTTTGGACTGACCGATAAAACAGGAGAAGGCATCGCTATTTATGTAGAGCCTGGTAAAAAGGACGCCGACCCGGTTGAGGAGCAAGAATAAAAACGGTTTGTTAGCTGCGGGACAATGTCTTAATTAAGTGCCAGCCGAACTGAGTTTTGACCGGCCCGTGCACTTCAAGAGTGGGCTTGCCGAACACGACTTTGTCAAAAGCAGAAACCATTTGGCCGCGATTAAACTCGCCTAAATCGCCGCCTTTTTTGCCGGAGGGGCAAAGTGAGTGTTTACGTGCTAACTCTGCAAACTTAGCGCCCTGCGCAAGTTGCTCTTTTAGTTTTTCGGCTTCGTCTTTGGTTTCGACCAAAATATGTAATGCGTGTGCTCGTGCCATTCTTTACCTCCGGTTGCTGTTTACTTTTATTCAGGAACTTCAGTTGCGTTCCAGTTGACGGCTTTCCAGCTACCGTCACGCTCAATTAAAACGCCGGTATTGTAATAGTATTTTGTTACTTTTCCTTCCTCTTCGGCGGTTAGCGTGAAATTAAATACCACAGTATCGCCAAACTGTTTTATTTCGATGTCTTCGGCCCCGTACCAAACTTTTACTTCTTCAGGGTCTTTAGCTTTGGCGTCTTTCATGCCGGACATAAGGTGTTCTTTACCAAAGCGGTTACCGCTGGAGCTGGTATAAGTGAGTTCTTCTGCCCAGAACCGGTCATGAGCTTTTGGAGAATTAATGCTGGCGCCATACAAAAATGCTTTTACGGCTTTTGTGGTGGCTTCTTCGACACTTTCTTGGGCTAAACTTGTTATGCTGAATAAAAGCGTAAAAACGATCAGTAAGTATCGCATTAGTATCATTCCTTTAAGTTATGACGTTGTTTTCGATATGCTGTAAGCATATGGCAAGCTTTGGACTTAACAGCTTCCGCTTTATAGCTACGATTAGTGCAAATTAGTAGGAAAGACGAGCAGCGTGACTAATTTTTTGTCTAAAGAACCGCCCTCTAAGTTAGAGAGCGGTGAGAGTTTTAGTTTGCCACGAAGTCATAACTTTTTACATTTTTATATAATTGAATTATATAATATATGAATCCTAGGATAGGTATGAAGAAAAGTAAAAAACTGATTAAAAGTTTTCCCTTTATGATTTTCCCAACATACTTTTTCTGATGTAGTGCCAGTAAAACCGTTAATAAAACCATCGAAGCAAAATAAATTTGGCCTGCAATAACCGCGTTCATAATTTTTACTCCGTTTAATCATATCCAACAGGAGGGCAGTCAAGTACTTCCTGTGAACCGACAGTGGCAAGTCCAGCAGTTAACAATAGTGAGTTAAATAGTTTCATGTCGTATCCCTTTTCAGTGAATTCAACATAAAAATATAACAATAAGCGTTTATTTCCAGTTTCAACTGTAAAT
>NZ_JBNIEX010000007.1:0-160639 GCF_051842325.1 Idiomarina sp. ST10R2A5
GCCTGATTCCCTTCCGGATAACTCATGACAACGGCGGCGAATTATAGTGATCTCTCTGAGCCTTTCAAGATCTTTTTTTGATCTCAAACATCAACTGACTAAAAAACAAACTGACGACTTTAAAACCCCTTATTATTGAGCGATTTTAAATCTATTTTGTTGTTTTTTTGTGATTTATTTGAACTGTTGTTATATTAAAGTCTCAAATAATAAATGGACTCAATTTAGGGGCTTCGATTATATGCGCTGGAAATTAATTACGTTTACCTGTTTACTTGTGGCAACTCTAAATCCGAGCGCAATACGAACGAGCAGTGCTATCACTCTTGATAGCAACACAACAAGTTCAGAGTCCGATTTAAAAAGTACCTACCGAAATATCATTGATAACCACCTAAACAAAAATTTCTCGATTATGCGTACAGTCCGCATTTTAATTAACCATTACCCTGAGCACGCCAGCTATATTGTTGATGCAGCATTTGATGCGAGGGAAAATCGAGTTAAAGCTATTGTCGTTGCTGCGATGCAGGCGGAACCCGCTGTTACCTACAGCGTGGTCGACATAGCTATTCAACGCTACCCTGACTTGTGTGACGCTATCGTCGAATCGGCCATTCAAACCGAACCGGCTTATATCGACGACATCATTAGTATTGCTCTCAAACGAGAACCTGATCAAGCAGATATAATTATACGAAAAGCAGTGGCATCACACCCTGACTTCACCGAATCCGTTTTGCGAACTGCGGCAAAGGAAGCACCGGACTCTATACTCTCTTCAATAACCGAATCTATTAAAGCACTGCCAGACACAGCTACGGCACTAGTCTCTGTGTTAAAGGACTTCTTTGTCGGCACTGATAAAGAAAAGCAGAACTACAGTTTGAATAAGGAAGAGTGGAGATTGCTTACTTTAGAAGCAAAGCAGTCGGGAGTAAGCCGTAAAGAACTTGAGTGGCTGGTTAATGAAGGGTATTTAGAAAAGGAGACGTTAGCGAAAATCTTTGACGAAAAGCTAAACTAAAAAAGAATCGCAATTCCAAAAACAAAAAAGCCGACTGCGTACAGTCGGCTTTTTAACTTTCTGAATCAGTTTACTCAGTAACTTCTTCCGCTACTTCTTCAACTTCTTCTACTTCTGGGCGACCAACTAATTCAATGTAAGCCATTGGTGCGTTATCACCTGTACGGAAGCCACACTTCATAATACGAGTGTAACCACCTGGGCGTTCTTCATAACGCGGACCTAACTCATTAAACAGCTTGCCAACAACTTCTTTGTCACGTGTGCGTGCGAACGCCAGACGACGATTTGCTACGCTGTCTTGTTTTGCCATTGTGATCAACGGCTCAACAACGCGACGTAACTCTTTTGCTTTTGGCAAAGTCGTCTTGATGATCTCATGACGCACCAAAGAGCTTGCCATGTTGCGGAACATTGCCTGACGATGGCTGCTGTTTCGATTTAGTTGACGACCACTCTTACGATGGCGCATACCTATACCCTTCTCAGTAAATCTATTACTAAGGTGACCTTAGTCGTTATCAATTAAGCTAGCTGGTGGCCAGTTCTCAAGGCGCATGCCAAGAGACAAACCACGTGAAGCCAACACGTCTTTGATTTCAGTCAACGACTTTTTACCTAAGTTCGGAGTTTTTAACAACTCGACCTCAGTCCGTTGTACTAAGTCACCAATGTACTGAATCGCTTCTGCTTTTAAGCAGTTCGCAGATCGAACAGTCAATTCCAAGTCGTCTACCGGACGAAGAAGAATCGGATCAAACTCCGGTTTCTCTTCTTTCTCTTCCGGTTCGCTGATATCACGAAGTTCAACGAAGGCATCCAGCTGCTCAGCTAAAATTGTTGCTGCACGGCGGATTGCTTCTTCTGGATCCAATGTACCATTGGTTTCCATTTCGATAACCAGCTTATCTAAGTCGGTGCGCTGCTCAACACGTGCCGCATCTACAGAATATGCAATGCGCTCAACCGGGCTGAACGACGCGTCGACAAGTAGACGACCGATTGGACGTTCATCATCATCAGCGGACTGACGTGATGCCGCAGGCACGTAACCGCGACCACGTTCAACTTTAACTCGCATAACGAGTTCATAGTCGCCTGTCAAATGACAGATAACGTGCTCAGGATTAACGATCTCAACATCACCATCGTGAGTGAAATCGCCTGCTGTTACAGGACCTGCTCCGGATTTATTCAAAGTCAGAGTCGCTTCATCTTTACCTTCAATGCTGACAGCCAGCCCTTTCAGGTTTAACAAAACTTCAATGACATCTTCCTGAACGCCCTCTTTGCTGCTGTATTCGTGCAGCACGCCATCGATTTCAACCTCAGTCACTGCACAGCCTGGCATTGACGACAGTAAAATGCGACGTAACGCATTACCCAGTGTATAACCAAAGCCGCGTTCCAGAGGCTCCAGTGTCACCTTGGCATGAGTCGGGCTGATTTGCTCGATGTCGACTAACCTCGGCTTTAGGAATTCGGTAACAGAACCCTGCATTGTGTCCTCTCTCTATGCTTAAGCTTTACTTAGAGTAAAGCTCTACGATCAACTGTTCGTTAATTTCAGCAGACAAGTCGCTACGTTCTGGAAGACGTTTAAATTCACCTTCCAATTTGCTGTTGTCTACTTCTATCCAGACTGGCTTCTCGCGTTGTTCTGCAAGCTCCAGTGCTGCTCCGATACGTGCCTGCTTTTTCGCTTTTTCGCGAACAGAAACGACATCTTCAGGACGAACCTTGAACGATGGAATGTTCACTACCTGACCATTCACAACAACTGCTTTGTGACTGACCAGCTGACGAGCTTCTGCGCGTGTTGACGCAAAACCCATGCGATACACTACGTTATCCAAGCGCTGTTCCAGCAACTGCAACAGGTTCTCACCGGTATTGCCTTTCAGTCGTGCAGCTTCTTTGTAGTAGTTACGAAATTGCTTTTCCAGAACGCCGTACATACGACGAACTTTCTGTTTCTCACGCAACTGAACACCGTAGTCTGACAAACGGCCGCGACGCGCGCCGTGTTGTCCTGGTGCAGTCTCGATCTTACATTTAGAATCGATTGCGCGAACGCCGCTTTTCAGGAACAAATCTGTTCCTTCGCGACGGCTCAGCTTGAGCTTAGGACCCAAATATCTTGCCATGATCTTTCTCCAACTATCGATTCACGCCTTAAACGCGACGTTTCTTAGGCGGACGACAACCGTTGTGAGGAATCGGTGTCACATCGGTAATATTTGTGATTTTGTAACCAACGGCGTTCAGGGCACGAATCGATGATTCACGACCTGGGCCTGGACCATTCACAAATACTTCCAGGTTTTTCAGTCCGTATTCCTTCGCCATTTCACCTGCTCGTTCTGCTGCAACCTGTGCTGCGAACGGCGTTGATTTCCGTGAACCACGGAAGCCCGATCCACCTGCGGTAGCCCACGCTAATGCGTTACCCTGGCGATCAGTAATGGTAATAATGGTGTTGTTGAAAGATGCATGTACGTGAGCCATGCCATCGGCGACCTGCTTTTTAACGCGCTTTCGAGAGCGAGTCGGTGTTTTAGCCATTACTCAATCCCCCTATTTCTTAATTGGTTTGCGCGGACCTTTACGAGTGCGCGCATTTGTTTTAGTGCGCTGCCCACGTAGAGGTAAGCTACGACGATGACGAAGTCCACGGAAACACCCGAGGTCCATCAAACGTTTAATGTTCATAGATACTTCACGACGCAGATCGCCTTCTACTGCGAACTTTGATACTGCGTCACGAAGCGCGTCCAGTTTGTCTTCTGACAATGAACCAATCTTAGTGTCTTCAGCAATACCCGTTGCAGCAAGAATCTGCTGTGAACGAGTACGGCCAACACCGTAGATTGCAGTCAAGGCAATGACTGCATGCTTATTGTCAGGAACGTTAATGCCAGCGATACGGGCCACTAACACGTCTCCTTTAATTTGTAGGCTTCAGTTGAAAAGCCCGTTAGGATACTCAACCGATTGCCGAATTGCAAATACTTCAAAGGCCGCGGCTGTTAAGCCGCTAGCCTTTCCTTCGAATCAACCTTGTCGTTGCTTATGCTTAGCATCAGTGCAAATAACGCGAACTACACCGTTACGCTTGATGATCTTGCAGTTACGACAGATTTTCTTCACGGAAGCACGAACTTTCATTGCTACTCTCCGTTCTACCCAATCTTACCGGCCGTAGCCTTTTAGATTGGCTTTTTTCAGGACAGAGTCATATTGATGCGACATCATATGAGTCTGAACCTGTGCCATAAAGTCCATGATAACAACAACGATAATCAATAATGATGTACCGCCGAAGTAGAATTGCACATTCCATGCAATCATCATGAACTCCGGAACCAAACAGACAAAGGTAATGTACAGTGCGCCTGCTAATGTCAAGCGCGTCATTACTTTATCGATATATCTCGAGGTTTGCTCACCTGGGCGTATACCCGGGATAAACGCACCTGACTTCTTCAAGTTATCCGCTGTTTCGCGAGGGTTAAATACCAACGCTGTATAGAAGAAACAGAAGAAGATTATCGCAGCCGCGTACAATAACACATATAACGGCTGACCGGGAGACAATGTCATTGATACTTGCTGCAAAAAGTCTGCAACCGCACCTTCACCAGAGCCAAACCAAGTGGCAATGGTACCCGGAAATAAAATAATACTCGACGCGAAAATTGGTGGAATAACACCTGCCATATTCACTTTCAATGGCAAGTGAGTGCTTTGTGCAGCGAATACCTTACGACCCTGTTGACGCTTGGCGTAGTTAACGACGATACGACGTTGACCACGTTCAACAAAAACAACGAAGTAGGTTACTGCAATAACCACAACACCAATTAACAATAACAATAACAAGTGCAAGTCACCTTGACGCGCTTGTTCGGCAGTTTGGCCGATAGCGGAAGGTAATCCTGCAACAATACCCACAAAGATCAGGATAGAGATACCGTTGCCTATACCACGCTCAGTAATTTGTTCACCTAGCCACATAAGGAACATTGTCCCTGTGACTAAGCTCACAATAGCAGTGAAATAGAAGCCGAAACCAGGGTCTATTACGAGTCCTGGCATTAAGTTTGGTAAGCCAGTAGCTATACCAATCGACTGGAACGTAGCCAGTATTAAAGTACCCCACCGCGTATACTGGTTTATCTTACGACGACCAGATTCACCTTCTTTCTTAAGCTCGGCCAGGCGTGGATGAACCACACTTGCCAACTGCATAATAATCGAAGCCGAAATATACGGCATAATACCTAATGCAAATACTGAAGCGCGCTCCAAGGCACCACCGCTGAACATGTTAAACATAGCAACGATGGTATCTTTCTGCTGCTCGAATAGCTGAGCTAATACAGCGGCATCAATACCAGGAATAGGCACAAAGGAGCCCGCTCGGAAAACGATAATCGCTCCTAACACAAACAACAGGCGACGCTTAAGTTCCGACAAGCCACCTTGCGCTCGATTTGATTCCAATCCTGGTTTAGCCATTTGCTCTATCCTTCGATTTTGCCGCCAGCAGCTTCAATAGCTTCGCGAGCGCCTTTGGTGACTTTCAGACCTTTTACAGTCACAGCACGACTTAACTCACCAGATTTGATGACTTTAGCGTGTAGTACGTTCTTACGAACGAGACCTGCTGCTTTCAAAGTCGCCAGTTCAACGGTATCACCGTCAACCTTCGCGATCTCTGCCAAGTTTACTTCCGCAGTAACCATTGCTTTGCGAGAAGTAAAACCAAATTTTGGCAGACGACGTTGAATTGGCATTTGTCCGCCTTCGAAACCTGGCTTAACAGTACCACCAGAGCGAGATTTCTGCCCTTTGTGGCCACGTCCACCAGTCTTTCCAAGACCTGAACCAATACCGCGTCCAACGCGCTTTTTGCTGCTTTTTGCACCAGGTGCGGGAGCAAGAGTATTAAGTTCCATCGCTTATCCCTCCACCTTAACCATGTAATTAACTCGGTTCACCATACCGCGGACTGCAGCAGTGTCTTCCAACTCTACTGTGTGACCAATGCGGCGGAGACCCAAGCCACGTAGTGTAGCTTTATGCTTCGGCAAACGGCCGATAGAGCTACGCGTCTGTGTTACTTTGATTGTCTTATTCGCCATTGTTCACTACCCCAGTATTTCGTCAACGCGCAATCCACGCTTCGCCGCAACTTGCTCCGGCGATTTCATGCCGTTCAACGCTTTGATAGTCGCGCGAACAACGTTGATTGGGTTGGTTGAACCGTATGCTTTTGACAGCACGTTATGTACACCTGAAACTTCCAGAACCGCACGCATTGCACCACCAGCGATGATACCCGTACCTTCTGAAGCAGGTTGCATGTATACCTGTGAACCTGAATGACGCCCTTTTACAGGGTGCTGTAAAGTGTCGCCTTTCAGCTGAACGGTAACCATATTGCGACGTGCTTTTTCCATTGCTTTTTGAATAGCAGCGGGTACTTCACGCGCTTTACCATAACCAAAACCGACTTTACCTTTACCGTCGCCAACCACAGTCAGTGCAGTGAAGCTAAAGATACGACCACCTTTAACAACCTTTGCTACACGATTAACTGTGATCAACTTTTCTATCAGTTCACCGGTTTGAGCTTCTACATTTGCCATGTTCGTCTCCTAGAACTGAAGTCCGGCTTCACGAGCTGCGTCCGCTAATGCGGCTACGCGACCGTGGTATTTAAAACCACTACGATCGAAAGAAACGCTTTTAACGCCTTTTTCAATCGCTCGTTCAGCGATAGTTTTGCCCACGACTTTGGCTGCATCTACATTACCTGTAGATTTAAGCCCTTCGCGAACACTTTTCTCTGCAGTCGATGCGGCTGCCAGCACTTCAGAACCGTTAGGTGCGATCAACTGTGCGTAAATATGCCGTGGTGTACGGTGAACGACCAGGCGATTTGCACCCAACTCTTTAATTTGTTTACGTGCGCGAGTAGCACGACGTAAGCGAGCTGCTTTATTGTCCATCGTATTACCCTACTTTTTCTTGGCTTCTTTACGGCGCACTTGCTCGTCAGCATAACGAACGCCTTTGCCTTTATAAGGCTCTGGCTTACGGTATGCGCGAATGTTAGCGGCAACTTGACCAACTAACTGCTTATCTGCACCTTTAACGACGACTTCAGTCTGAGTCGGAGTATCGATTGTAATTCCTTCTGGAATTTCGAACTCCACAGGATGCGAAAAGCCTAGCGTCAGGTTCAGTTTTTTACCTTGTGCTTGCGCACGGTAACCAACACCCATCAACTGTAACTTACGTTCGAATCCTTTAGTGACTCCGACCACCATGTTTTGCAACAATGCACGAGCCGTACCAGCTTGAGCAGTTGAGTTAGCAACACCTTCACGGGCGTTAGTACGTAACTCACTGTCTTCTTTCACTAGTTCAACTGCATCGTTTACAACACGACTCAGTGAGCCCTGGGCACCTTTAATCGTGACTTCCTGGCCATTTAGCGTAACTTCAACGCCAGCAGGAATTTCAATGGGTGCTTTAGCAACACGTGACATTTCCTACCTCCTAATTACGCTACGTAACCGATAATTTCGCCACCAAGACCAGCTTGGCGAGCGGCACGATCAGTCATCAGGCCTTTAGACGTCGAAACTACTGCGATGCCAAGGCCACCCATTACGTTAGGCAGCTCGTTGCGTTTCTTATAGATACGCAGACCGGGGCGACTAACGCGCTCGATTGTTTCAATTACTGGCTTGCCTTCGAAATATTTCAATTCGACTTCAAGCTCAGGTTTAACAGTACTCTCGGCACTGTAACCAGTAATAAAACCTTCTTCTTTCAGAACTTGAGCAATCGCCACTTTCTGCTTAGAAGACGGCATTTTAACCGTTACTTTGTTAGCACCTTGAGCGTTGCGAATGCGTGTGAACATATCCGCAATTGGATCTTGCATGCTCATATTTGCTTTCTCCCGTGATTCGTGGCTTACCAGCTAGCTTTTTTCAAGCCAGGAATTTCACCGCGCATCGCCATCTCACGGACCTTGATTCGGCTCATACCGAATTTACGAAGGAAACCATGAGGACGACCAGTTATACGACAACGGTTACGTTGACGCGTCGGACTGGCATCACGTGGGAGCTGTTGCAACTTAAGTACGGCTTCCCAACGCTCTTCGTCTGATGCTTTAGGGTCATTAATGACCGTTTTCAGTGCGTTGCGTTTTTCTGCGTATTTTGAAGCGATTTTAGCTCGCTTCACGTCACGCGCTTTCATTGACTGTTTTGCCATAACTCTACACCTTACTTTCTGAACGGGAAGTTAAAGGCAGCTAGCAAAGCACGAGCTTCGTCATCTGTGCCAGCATTAGTGGTAATGGTGATATCCAGACCACGTACCTTGTCGACTTTGTCATAGTCGACTTCCGGAAAGATGATCTGCTCACGAACACCCATGCTGTAATTACCACGACCATCGAACGATTTAGGGTTCAGGCCACGGAAGTCACGGATACGTGGGATTGCAATCGAAATTAAGCGTTGCAAAAAGTCCCACATGCGCTCGCCGCGCAGAGTTACTTTACAGCCAATCGGGAAGCCTTCACGGACTTTGAAACCGGCGACAGACTTGCGTGCCACAGTACGAATTGGCTTTTGACCAGAGATAGCCTCTAGGTCCGCCACTGCGTTATCAAGTACTTTTTTGTCAGCCAGAGCTTCACCAACACCCATGTTAAGGGTGATTTTTTCAATCCGAGGGACTTGCATGACGCTGTTGTAGCTGAACTCTTTCATCAGTCCAGGAACTACCGATTCTCTATAAAAATCATGCAGTTTCGCCATCGTAAAACTCCAAGTTTGAATTAAATGATTGCGTTGTTCGATTTGAAGAAGCGAACTTTCTTGCCATCTTCAATACGAAATCCAACACGATCTGCTTTACCTGTCTCTGGGTTAAGGATCGCTACGTTCGAAATGTGGATGGCTGCTTCTTGTTCAACGATGCCGCCAGATTCACCTAAAGCCGGATTTGGCTTCTGATGTTTCTTGACTACGTTGACGCCTTCCACGATCACGCGATCTTTATCAGTAAGAACTTTCAGGACTTTGCCTTGCTTGCCCTTGTCCTTACCTGCCAGGACGACTACTTCGTCATCACGTTTAATTTTTGCCGCCATAATTGACTCCTTATAGTACTTCTGGTGCCAGCGAGATAATCTTCATAAACTGCTCTGAACGCAGTTCACGAGTTACCGGCCCGAAAATACGAGTGCCAATGGGCTGTTGGTTGTTATTCAACAACACAGCCGCGTTGCGGTCAAAACGGATGACCGACCCGTCTTGTCGACGGACGCCTTTTCTGGTGCGAACGACCACCGCATTCACTACATCGCCTTTCTTCACCTTACCGCGAGGAATTGCTTCCTTAACAGTAACTTTGATGATATCGCCGATGTTTGCGTAGCGACGGTGCGAACCACCTAGAACCTTAATACATTGTACGCTGCGCGCGCCGGAGTTATCGGCAACGTCCAGGGTAGTTTGCATTTGGATCATTTCAGTGCCCCGCTTAGTTAAAAAAACAGACCCTCTCGGGTCGTGCTGCCTTTGGTTTTTCCCTTATAAAAAGGGCCGCGAATTGTAACAGATAAAATTTAGGAGTGGTAGGGTAATCTCAGAATTTTTCGTAGGTGTACGGTGAACTAACGACTATAACGGTTTAGTTTAGTTGGATTGCGGCAAAACCAATGGTAAATTCAATACTTTAAGTTGCTCTACGACATCCACCTTATATAAAGAGCACAAGCTGACTTGGGACTTCGATGGTATGAATCTGTTATTCATTATTTTTGCCCCATTTTTTGGTGCGCTCTTACCACTATTGGTTAAACGTGCTTCACGACCGGTAAAAACCGGAGTTACATTACTGGTTCCTGTTCTGTGCTTAATTGTTTTATTTCAATACGCACCTGCAACGTTAGCTGGTGATGTACCCAAACAAATGGTTGAGTGGCTTCCCGGCATCGGTCTGGACTTTGCTGTTCGGCTCGATGGACTCTCTCTGCTCTTTGTCGGGCTTATCTTAGGAATTGGCGTACTCATTATTACATACGCCCACTACTATTTAAGTCGTGAAGACGATGAAGCTCGTTTTTATGCGTGCTTATTATTATTCATGTCATCGATGCTTGGCATCGTTATGGCCGACAACATCTTATTAATGTGGGTGTTTTGGGAACTGACCAGTATTTCTTCCTTTCTACTGATTGGTTACTGGTTCCATAGTAGTGATGCCCGACGCGGTGCTCGAATGGCACTGGCAACGACCGGAGCCGGCGGACTCGCTTTATTGGCGGGTTTGCTTATTATTGGCAATATCGTCGGCAGTTATCAGTTAGATGATATTTTTGCGGCGGCAGAACAAATAAAGGCTCATGCCTATTATGTCCCCGCTTTAATATTGGTTTTACTTGGCGCCTTCACTAAGTCAGCGCAGTTCCCTTTTCAGTTCTGGCTGCCACACGCTATGGCGGCCCCAACTCCGGTCAGTGCATACTTACACTCAGCTACCATGGTAAAGGCAGGTATCTTTTTACTGGCACGTTTTCACCCGGTATTAGCTGAGACTGAGCTCTGGTTTACCCTAGTAACTTTAACCGGCTTAATCACCATGTTAGTAGGTGCTTACTTTGCGCTGCTAAAACATGACTTAAAAGGACTACTGGCATTCTCTACCGTGAGTCATCTCGGTCTCATTTGTATGTTACTCGGCATTGGCACGCAGGGTGCTGTCATAGCCGCCTTATTCCACATTATTAATCACGCTTGTTTTAAAGCCGGTCTATTCATGACCGCCGGTATTATTGACCATGAATCAGGCACGCGTGACATGCGCAAATTACAAGGCTTAATGAGCCTGATGCCAATTACCGCAACACTGGCCATGATTGTTGCTGCCTCTATGGCAGGCATTCCGCCTTTCAATGGCTTTATGTCGAAAGAGCTCTTCCTTGATCAGGCACTCCAACAACACCTATTTGGCGGATTGTCCTGGTTTATTCCAATCCTGGCGACAGTTGGAGCGATGCTTTCCGTAGCCTACTCTATTCGTTTTATCCATGACGTTTTCTTTAACGGTGAATACAAAGAGTTACCAAAGAAGCCTCATGACCCACCAAGGATGATGTCGGCTCCGGTCGTTGTTCTGGCTTTACTGTGTATCGCTATCGGGCTGGCTCCGATGACGATGGTTTCGGGCATACTTGATCAGGCTGCAGCCGCAGTTACTGCCGCCCCTGTTCAGGTTAAACTGTCTTTATGGCACGGATTCAATATACCTTTACTCATGAGTGCTGTAGCGGTTGTCGGCGGAATCCTTATTTACCTTGCGCGAGACCAGCTATTTACTTTCAACCGACAGTTTGACGGACAGGACGCGAAACACAACTTTGAGCACATTATTCAAAAAGTGTCGGACGCCGCAGCAAACTTCTATGAGCGGCTAGATACAGGCTCACTGCAGCGTTACATTGCGTTTGTGCTTATCAGTGTCGTTGTTGTCTTATTGCCGTCATTAAGTGATTTAAGTGTCGTCACCGGGGGCAAACCGCAACTGCCCGTTGATATGGTTAGTATGGTGGGTGCTCTGGTCCTTATTGGAGCGGCATTTGCAACAGCAACATTACACCGCAACCGTTTTGTCATGCTAAGCATGTTATCGGTCGTTGGCCTGGTTGTATCACTGGCGTTTGCGCATTTTTCGGCGCCCGATTTAGCAATGACTCAGTTAGTCGTGGAAGTAGTTAGCATTATTTTGATGATACTGGCGCTATTCTTTATGCCACAAAAAACCAGTCGGGCTTCCTCAGGACACCGCGTTTTTAGAGACATTATTATTGCCAGCTTTATTGGTGGTATTGTCGCGACACTTAACTTCGCCATTCTTACCTCACCGTTTGAAAGCATTTCCGACTTTTTCCTTGCCAATGCCAAATCCGGTGGCGGTGGAACAAACGTGGTTAATGTTATTTTGGTAGATTTCCGTGGCTTCGATACATTAGGTGAAATTACCGTGCTGGCTATAGCAGCAGCCGGCATTCATAAACTCTTAAACAAACTGAAGCCCTTTATGCCATCCAGCGATATCGATGGCCGCCCCTGGCATCGTATCAAACACCCACTGATGTTAACTACGGTAGCTAATATCATTCTGCCTATAGCGATGATCGTTGCAGCCTACATCTTCCTTAGAGGACATAACTTACCCGGTGGCGGCTTTATCGCCGGGCTTATTGTCGCATCCGCCATGATCCTGCAATACATCGCAAATGGTGTTGATTGGGTAAAAGAACGGTTCAATGTTAATTACCAGTCACTTATGTCATTTGGTGTAATGACCGCGGCATTAACGGGTATTGGTAGCTGGGTGTTTAATAAACCCTTCCTGACATCATGGTTCACCTACTTAGAATGGCCGTTGGTTGGTAAGTTTGAATTTGCAACAGCCTTACTGTTTGACTTGGGTGTTTTCCTGACTGTTGTCGGCGCAACCATGATGATTTTAAGTAACTTTGGCAAGATGACGACGCGTCATCGCCCAACGCATGAGGGACATTAATGGAAACTTTATACTCTGTTACCGTTGGCGTTTTGACCGCATGCAGCGTTTTCCTTATTTTACGAGGCCGCTCTTTTCCTGTGGTCGTGGGCATCACTATGCTGTCTTACGCTGTTAATTTATTTCTCTTTTCCACCGGACGACTCACAATAGACGGGGCACCAATTTATGGTACCCAGGAAACTTATGCAGATCCGTTGCCTCAAGCTCTGGTTCTTACCGCTATTGTTATCGGTTTTGCAATGACAGCTTATTCGATCATCTTAGCCGTACGCGCCCGTGGAGAAATTGGAACGGACGAAGTTAATCAGCAGGATAACAGCACGGAGGGCAACCGCTAATGTGGCAACAACATTTGGCGATACTTCCGATTTTAGTGCCGCTTTTTGCAGCACTCTTACAACTTCTGCCTTGGGGAGATAGACCTCAACCCAAAAGAAGAGCTATTGGTCTTCTGGCAAGTATATTGACGCTCGTACTAAGCATCGCGTTACTCATTCAGGTTAACCAGGACCAAATGATTGTTTATGCTCTGGGAAACTGGCCGGCGCCGTTTGGCATTGTCCTGATGGTAGACAAACTCAGTGCATTGATGATGCTGATAACCGCGATATTAGCCCTGCCCGTTCTGATTTATGGCTGCTACGCTGAGGATAATCTCGGCTCCCATTTCCAGGCCCTATTCCAATTTCAGATTATGGGCATAATGGGGGCTTTTGCCACGGGCGATATTTTCAACTTATTCGTATTTTTTGAGGTGCTTTTAATTTCTTCGTATGCATTACTTATGCATGGAGGAGGAAAATTCCGTTTACGCACCACATTGCATTATGTCCTGCTTAACCTGTTAGGTTCTGCGCTTTTCTTAATAGGCATAGGTACGTTGTATGGTGTGACTGGTACGCTGAATATGGCTGACCTTGCCACACAAATTCAACAGTTAACCGGTGATCAGGCCGCTTTAGCGAAAGCCGGCGGTATGATGCTATTAATCGTTTTCGGAATAAAAGCAGCTATCTTACCTCTGCATTTCTGGTTGCCTCAGGCGTACTCTACAACCACCGGAGTGGTAGCTGCGTTGTTTGCGATAATGACGAAGGTCGGTGTCTACGCTATCGTTCGGGTTTACACCCTTATTTTTGGTCCCGAAGCAAACGAACTGGCCTTTATTGCCCATGACTGGTTATGGGTTATGGGTCTTATTACCATGTTGGCCGGAGCCATTGGTATTCTTGGAGCACGCGACCTGAGGTTATTAGTCGCCTATTTGGTCGTCATTTCTATAGGCACGCTTATAGCGACATACAGCTTAAATGACATAGCCACCACCGGCGCAATGCTGTTTTATTTAATACACTCGACCTTTATTACTGGTGCGTTGTTCTTATTGGCTGATCTCATTGCATTTGAGCGTGGTAAAACAGCCTCTCGCATTGTCTCTGGTAAGAAAATGGCAAATCACTCAACTTATTCTGTCATGTTCCTGGTCGCAGCAATTGCAATTATCGGATTACCACCGCTGTCCGGCTTTGTTGGAAAGCTCTTTATATTAGAGTCGGCCAGTCCGAATGGAACAAACTTTTGGCTGTGGGGGGCTGTATTAGGCGCTACGCTAATTATGCTTGTTTCTGTAACCAGGGCGGGAAGTAAGATGCTTTGGCACACACTATCAGGCAAACCTAATGAGCAATCGGCTCCTTTAGGCAAACGCGCTGCAGTCATCATGCTGCTTGCGCTGTCACTGGCCATGACAATTTTTGCTAATCCTATTCGTAGTTACACTACTGATGTCGCGGAGCAGCTTTATGATATACAACAGTATCCATCACGCGTACTAACTGAAGGGGAGAAATAATCGTCATGAAAAAACTTTTCCCGACACCTTGGCTGTCAGTATTTTTACTGGCTGTCTGGATACTACTGTTTAACTCTATTGCTCCCGGAGTCGTATTGCTGGGCGCAATATTTGCGTGGTTTGTTCCATTTCTTTTTCGCTCAGCATGGCCTAAATTCGCAACCATTAAGCGCCCAGATTTAGCGTTGGTTTATTTCTTTATTCTTTTAAATGACATTGTCGTCGCCAATTTTAAAATTGCAGGAATGATAATAGGAAAACCTCGCTCGATAAAACCGGCACTTTTCGTCTTTCCACTGGATATGAAAGAGGAACTACCCGTTACTATTCTTGCCAGCACAATCACATTAACGCCTGGTACTGTTTCTTGCGAAATAACTCGCGGACGTAAAGGGATTCTTATTCATGCATTCTCTGAGGAAAACCCCGAAGAAGTCATAAACACTATTAGAAATCGTTACGAGCGACGCCTGAAGGAGATTTTTAAATGTTAACGACAGTACTGCAAATTGCCTTCTTGCTATTCAGTTTATCGGTGTTGCTAAACTTCTGGCGGCTGGTTAAAGGCCCTGATTTACCGGACCGGATATTGGCATTAGATACCATTTATATTAACTCCCTGGCTTTATTACTTCTGCTGGGAATGTATCAGAACACCCAAACCTACTTTGAAGCCGCCCTGCTTATTGCCATGTTTGGCTTTGTTGGCACCATCGCCGCTGGTAAGTTTTTACTGCGCGGCGACTTAATAGAATAAAGGTAGACAATTATGGACGCACTAAATCAATTACCCGAATGGTCGCAATGGTTAGCTGCTTTTTTTATTCTTTTAGGCGCTTGCTTTGCTTTTATTGGCTCACTCGGTCTGGCTATATTACCTGACTTTTTTACCAGACTTCACGCTCCAACAAAGAACACGACAATTGGTATTGGCGGTATTGTTATTGCCACTATCATCATTACGGCAGCTCAGGGAACACCAAATTTTAATGAGCTTTTAATCGCCATTTTCTTGTTTTTGACGGCTCCTATCAGCGCACATATTATGGCAAAAGCAGCTCTGCATACGGAACTAAAAATGTTCAATCGCACAAGAGATTTCCGTCAGGAAGGTGATTCTTACGAACATATACTGCCCAAAGAAAAAGACATGGAACCCTAACAGGGAACCATGTCTTCAATTTTTTCTATACAGGCTTAAGGCTTTTTAGAAATAATACCCGAAGTTAATATTGAAACGGTCATTGACTTCCCCACCGTCTGTCGCTGTATTACCTCCAATAAAGGGTTGGTTTTTCGCTTTTACGTAATCAACGTAAGTGTAAAAGCCCCCGCCGGCTGCTACAGCGACACCCAACACATTCATCCAGGTATCGTCCTGATAACCCATTTTATCCGTCATTAAACTGTGGTCATTATAAAAGGTAAAGCTAGTAATAGGACCAATATCAACAGGTAAGGTGTAAGCCACGTTAGCGGTATAAAGCTTAGCTTCGGTTGGGATAGCGTCGTAATAAGCATAGGCAGCCATATAGACGCCTCTGTTTTCTAATTTCAAGTCATAGTCATAGTCAGAATACTGCAGCTGGACATTCCATGGCCCGTTATTATAAACCCCGTGAGCAGCCCATGCTAAACGATTACCGACATTTTGGTTTTCGTATTCTTGTGCTGCGGTAAAGCCTTGTCCTGCAGTTCCTGAATATAAGTTCCCCCCCTGAACCGATACACCGAGCTCTAAGTTTTCGTCATCACTGAAATTAAACTTACGAGCCGTACGGAATGCATAGCTATTACTTTCTCCAACAGGTAATCCAGGTTCATCATAGGCACCCTGTCCTGGCAGCCTAATACCTACTGTATCGTAATTATAGCGAGCGGTTCTGTCAGAGGTTGAGCCATCGATACCACCTTGCTCATCAGACTTAAGATAAGCTAAATCAAAATCCCATTCGTCCCCCCGATACTTAAATCGAAGTCCATTATCGTGCTCATCTTCTAAACCGACATAAAAGGTAGAGTTAAAAAAGTAACTGTGGGAGTTATACGGCATGTTACCGAAAGGTATTTTTACGACACCAACCTGGCCCTGAAGCTTGTCAGTAAAATCATAACCAAACCAGGCATGTTTAACGACATCTTGATAATTGAACCAACGGTATTCGGCAGATAAAATCACTCCACCCATTTCGCCATCAAAATTCAGCCGGAAAATATCGAAATCTAAATCACCCATTCTGTCTTCATTATCAGAATCGTAATTATTGTATTCATACTGAAAACGGACCGCACCATGAACCTTTATTGGCCAATTTTCGTTTTCTTCCGTTCTTTTTTCCAATTCATCTAAGCGAGCGTGAACACCTGAGTCATAGACAACTCTGCGCTTGCCATCGCTTTTATCAGCTGTTGTTTCTTCTTCAATATCTTGTTCTTTGACAACAACAATTTCTTCTTCTTTCTCACTTTCTTCTTTTTCTGCTAAACGCTTTTCCAATTGAACCAACCGCTCTTTAAGCGCTTGTATCTCTTGTTCGACAGAGTTACTTTCCTGTGGAGCGGCAACCACCGGACTTGCTGCAAGTACCGTAGCTGCAAAAAATAAGCTCTTTGACATAGGTTGACTCCCTCTGAGTATTACGCACTGATATGCGCTTTTATTATTAATTCTTTAATAAAAATAAATTATTTAATTTCAGATATTTGTACTCAACCTATTAAGGTTTAGATCAAAAAAAAGGCCTCCGCAAGGGAGGCCTTTGTATTTTTTACTTCGTTATCTGCGTTTAGACAACAGTAGCACGCTCTACGATTTCTTCCAGAGTCCAAGATTTATTCTTAGACAGCGGACGACTTTCGCGAACAATCACGGTGTCGCCAGCTTTACACTGGTTTTCTTCGTCATGCGCATGTACTTTAGTTGTACGCGTGATGTACTTCCCGTATACCGGGTGCTTTACACGGCGTTCAACAGCTACAGTGATGGTTTTATCCATCTTATCGCTGACAACTTTGCCTTGCAGAGTACGAACACGTTTTTCATCAGTCATTACGCACCTGCCTTCTCATTTAAGATGGTTTTAACACGTGCGATATCACGACGCACTTGTTTCATCATGTGAGTCTGATTCAGCTGACCAGTTGCCGCCTGCATGCGCAGATTGAACTGCTCACGACGCAAGCCTAGCAATTCTTCCTGCAGCTGCTCAACGGTTTTATCTTTCAGTTCACTTGCTTTCATCACATTACCGTCCGAGTCACAAAAGTGGTTTTGAAAGGCAGTTTGCGTGCCGCCAGGCGAAACGCTTCACGTGCCAACTCTTCAGGAACACCGTCCATTTCATACAGAACGCGACCTGGTTGAATCTGAGCAACCCAGTATTCGACGTTACCTTTACCTTTACCCATACGAACTTCTAAAGGCTTTTTGGTAATAGGCTTATCAGGAAATACGCGGATCCAGATTTTACCTTGACGCTTAACGTGACGAGTCATTGCACGACGGCCTGCTTCGATTTGACGCGCGGTCATACGACCACGATCAGTAGCTTTTAAACCAAAAGTACCGAAGCTGACTTTGTTACCAGACTGCGCCAGACCACGGTTGCGGCCTGTGTGAACCTTACGGAATTTTGTACGCTTAGGTTGTAACATATCGTCTCTCCTTACTTACGGTTCTTGCCGCGCTTAGGAGCTGGCTTTTCTTCAGTTGGAAGTCCACCAAGAACTTCACCACGGAAAATCCAGACCTTAACACCGATGATACCGTAAGTGGTGTTCGCTTCTGAGGTCGAGTAGTCGATGTCTGCACGTAATGTGTGCAGCGGTACACGGCCTTCACGATACCACTCAGTACGTGCAATTTCTGCGCCGCCTAAACGACCACTCACTTCAACTTTGATGCCTTTAGCACCCAAGCGAATGGCGTTTTGTACAGCACGTTTCATAGCACGACGGAACATGACACGACGTTCCAACTGACCAGCAATATTGTCAGCTACTAGCTGCGAATCCAACTCAGGCTTACGAACTTCTGAGATGTTGATTTGCGCAGGAGCACCTGTCAATTTAGAAACTTGCTTACGCAGCTTTTCTACGTCTTCGCCTTTCTTACCGATGACCACGCCAGGACGTGCAGTGTGAATAGTCACACGAACGCTCTTAGCTGGACGATCGATAACGATACGAGAGACTGATGCATTGCGCAGTTCTTTTGTCAGGAACTTACGTACCTGAAAATCACTGTGCAGGTTATCAGCGAACTCATTTGTATTCGCATACCAGGTTGCATTCCATGGTCTGGAGATACCTAGGCGAATACCATTAGGATGTACTTTCTGACCCATAATTTATCTCCTAGCTATCTGACACGACCACAGTAATGTGGCTGGTGCGCTTAAAGATACGATCGGCACGGCCTTTCGCCCGTGGCTTGATGCGCTTCATAGTAGGACCTTCGTCTAAAAAGACCCGGGCTACTTTTAACTCATCGATATCCGCACCTTCGTTATGTTCCGCGTTCGCGATTGCTGACTCAAGTACTTTCTTGATTAAGACAGCAGATGCTTTGGGGCTGTATGCCAGGATATCCAGTGCTTTTTCTACTGGAAGTCCACGGATTTGGTCTGCGACCAAACGGCCCTTCTGCGCTGAAACGCGGGCAAATTGGTGTTTAGCAATTGCTTCCATCACTCTCTACCTCTTACCGTTTCTTCGCTTTCTTATCAGCAGCATGGCCGCGATAAGTACGGGTTGGCGCGAATTCGCCTAATTTATGACCGATCATTTCATCTGTCACGTAGACAGGAACGTGCTGACGACCGTTGTGAACAGCGATTGTCAGGCCGATCATATCTGGGATGATCATTGAACGACGGGACCAAGTTTTAATTGGCTTTTTATCCCCGGCTTCCAACGCTTTCTCCACCTTATTTAGCAGGTGAAGGTCAATAAATGGACCTTTTTTAAGAGAACGTGGCATGTTTTATCCTCAACTCTTATTTGTTGCGACGGCGTACGATGAACTTATCAGTACGCTTGTTTTTACGGGTTTTGTAGCCCTTGGTCGGCGTGCCCCATGGAGTCACAGGATGACGTCCACCAGAGGTACGGCCTTCACCACCACCGTGAGGGTGATCAACTGGGTTCATCGCCACACCACGAACGGTAGGACGAATACCACGCCAGCGGTTTGCACCGGCTTTACCCAATTGACGCAGCATGTGTTCTGCGTTACCTACTTCACCGATAGTTGCACGACCTTCAGACTGAACGCGACGCATCTCACCTGAACGCAAACGAACGGTAACATAAGCACCGTCACGAGCAAGAATCTGGCAATAAGCACCCGCTGAACGAGCCATTTGTGCGCCTTTACCTGGCTGTAACTCTACTGCGTGAACAACACTACCCACAGGGATGTTGCGCATTGGCAGACTGTTACCAGGTTTAATCGGTGCATCAACACCAGACTGGATACGATCGCCTACAGATAGGTTTTTCGGAGCCAGAATGTAACGGCGTTCACCGTCAGCATACAAAACTAAAGCGATATTCGCTGAACGGTTAGGATCGTATTCAATACGCTCAACCTTTGCAGGGATACCATCTTTATTACGTTTAAAGTCGATTACACGGTAGTGGTGTTTATGTCCACCGCCAATGTGACGAACCGTGATACGACCGTTATTGTTACGACCACCAGACTTGCTGTTTTTTTCCAGCAATGGTGCGTAAGGCTTGCCTTTGTACAGGTCCTGACCGACGACTTTAACGACGTGGCGTTGACCCGGAGACGTAGGCTTACTTTTAACTACAGCCATGTTTATTCCTCCTGTTACTCAGCGCCGCCAGAGAAGTCAATGTCAGCACCTTCATTCAAGGCAACATACGCTTTTTTCCAGTTACTGCGTTTTCCAAAACGGAACCCAGTACGCTTGGTTTTACCCTTTACGTTTACTGTACGTACGTTTTTGACTTCAACTTCAAACAGTTTTTCGACAGCCGCTTTAATTTCGGATTTCGTCGCATCAACTGCTACTTTGAAAACAACCGTGTTGTTGCCTTCAGCAGTCATAGTCGATTTTTCCGAAACGTGAGGTGCTAAAATCACTTTAAGCAAACGTTCTTCGCGCATCATGATAACACCTCCTCAAGCTGCTTGACGGCGTCTGCAGTCATCAGCACTTTCTCGAAAGCAATCAGACTGACAGGGTCGATACCCTGAACATCACGCACGTCGACTTTATGCAAGTTGCGAGAAGCTAAGAATAAGTTCTCATCAACTTCTTTAGTCACGATCAAAACGTCGTTCAGATCCATTTCTTTCAGTTTCGCTGCCAGCTGTTTTGTTTTTGGTTCTTCAACACCAAACTTCTCAACAACAATCAAACGTTCCTGACGAATCAATTCCGACAAAATGCTTTTAATCGCACCGCGATACATTTTTTTGTTAACTTTCTGGCTGTGATTTTGCGGCTTAGCTGCAAAAGTCGCACCACCAGAACGCCAGATAGGGCTACGGATTGTACCTGCACGGGCACGACCAGTACCTTTTTGACGCCAAGGCTTCTTACCACCACCGGCTACTTCAGAACGAGTTTTCTGAGCTTTAGTGCCCTGACGAGCACCTGCAGCGTAAGCTACAACTACTTGATGGACAAGGGCTTCATTAAACTCACGTCCAAAGGTAGCTTCGGAAACCTCAAGAGCGCCTTTTGCGTCTTTCAATGTTAATTCCATCACTATTCTCCTCAGACGTTACGCCTTGACCGCTGGTTTAACGATCACATCACTACCGGTTGCACCCGGGACCGCACCTTTGATCAACAACAAACTGCGTTCTGCATCAACTCGAACTAATTCAAGTGACTGCGTAGTGACTCGCTCATTACCCATCTGACCAGCCATTTTCTTGCCTTTGAATACTTTACCAGGCGACTGGTTTTGACCGATTGAACCCGGTGCACGGTGGGACAATGAGTTACCATGAGTAGCGTCCTGCATGCTGAAGTTCCAGCGCTTCACAGTACCGGCAAAGCCTTTACCTTTAGAAGTACCAGTAACGTCTACTTTCTTAACTTCTGCGAAAATATCAACAGTCAGTTCAGAACCAACCGCGTAATCTTCGCCTTCGCCGTTTTTCAGGCGGAATTCCCAAAGACCACGACCTGCCTCTGTACCAGCTTTAGCAAAATGACCTGCTAAAGGCTTGGTTACACGGCTCGCTTTCTTCTCGCCTGTGGTCACTTGAAGGGCACGGTAACCGTCAGTGTCATCAGATTTAACCTGAGTCACACGGTTCGCCAGCACTTCGATCACAGTAACAGGAACAGAAGCGCCGTCTTCCTGGAAGACACGCGTCATTCCTACTTTACGACCGACTAGACCTATAGCCATTGTTAAAACCTCTCGTGTGTAATCCTATTACTGCCCACTTAACCCAAGCTGATCTGTACATCAACGCCAGCTGCCAAATCTAAACGCATAAGCGCGTCAACCGTTTTGTCAGTAGGGTCCATGATATCAATCAGACGCTTGTGGGTGCGGATTTCGTACTGGTCACGCGCGTCTTTATTCACGTGTGGAGAAGTCAGCACGGTGAAGCGTTCTTTCCGAGTTGGCAGTGGGATAGGGCCACGTACCTGAGCACCAGTGCGTTTTGCAGTTTCAACAATCTCTGCAGTCGACTGGTCGATCAGACGGTGATCGAACGCTTTCAAACGAATCCGAATTCTTTGATTAGCCATAAATAAATCAAAGCCTCAATAAAAGAGCATTTAAAAAAGAGCACAGAAAATCGCAACCTCCCTGGCACATACCGGGGGTGCGACATTCTACGTCAACCGTTCAGTCCCCAATCGGGACTGTTGTCGAACGCCTTTTACACGGCCAAAGCCGATAAACTCAAAAGACGTGGCCGCGAATTATACCGATTCACGGCCGGGTGTCAAGCCCTTAATGTGTTTCGGCGTAGTCTTCCACTTGTTCCCAAACACGCATTAAATTACCACCCAGAATCATTTCAATTTCTTTATCTGAGTACCCTCTGTCCATTAAGCCCTGAACAAGGTTTGGATAGGTAGATACATCTTTTAAGCCGACCGGTAATGAATCACCGACACCGTCATAATCTGAGCCAATACCTATATGCTCAACGCCAATTAAGTCGCGCACGTGGTCGATATGGTCCAGAACTGTATCTAATGTCGCAAACGGGTACGGATTATTTGCCTCTATGTCTTTAATGCGACGTTTGGCTTCATCGCTGTCTTCACCATACTGCTCTTTTACAGCATTAATACGCTTTTTCATCATATCGCGGTAACGGTTTGCCTGCTCAGCCAAAAACGATGAACCAAAGTTAATCTGGATAACACCTTCATTTTCCGCTAAAGCTTTTAGCATGTCATCGCTCATATTACGCTCGAAACCGGGGGTGTATGAGCGCAGCGACGAATGCGAAGCTATGACTGGCACGTCACTAATTTCGACGGCCTGGTAGAACGCCTCATCGGAGATGTGAGAAACATCAACCATAACGCCAACTTTGTTCATTTCTTTGACCAGTTCCTTACCAAAGGGGCTTAAACCATCCCACTGGCGGCGAATGTCATAAGAGGAATCAGAAATGTGATTAGATAATGAGTGAGCCAGAGTAATGTAGCGAATGCCACGCTCATAAAACATGTGCAAGTTATCAAGGTCACCTTCAATTGGTGTGCCATTCTCCATCCCCAAAGCAATAGACATTAGCCCTTGCTCTTTATTACTACGGATGTCATCCGTACTATAAGCCATAGCAAACTTATCAGGGGCTCGTGCAACCAGAGCTTCCATGCCATCAATAAGTTCGTGAGCCAGTTGAACACTGCCACCGCTTTGCTCATAAGAAGCTGGAATATAAATTGACATGAAAGGCGCATCCAGGCCGCCTTCAACAGCGCGAGGGTAGTCAAAATCGCCTTCGGCAGTCGCTTCCGTTACATCTTCCCATTTATCGTGAATTCGGTAAGGCACATCAATATGTGTATCAACCAGAAGGTACTCTTTTGCCAGCCTTTCAGCTTTATCACTCGCTGTATACTTTGCTTGTTCAGCGTTACCTTCTGTGGGCTGTGCGGCTGTTGCGCAGCCAGTTATTACGGCCAGCACGGACGCGGCTATCAGAGACTTAAACATACGTATTCCTCTTTTATTGTTATAACGAGATATACGCAGAGTACCAAAAGTCTAGCTGTGCCGCATTAGGGATGCGCTGAAACTTATGACAGCGCCGACGACTAACGTTCCTAATACCGGCGCGGTCAACCAAATGAGCCACCATTGATCTAATAAAATCATGGGAGCTCCCTACTGAGTCTGCTGACTTTTTTCTTCGGACGCTTTACTTTGAGTTTCAGTCAACTGCAGACTGGAAAACAATTCAAGGCCCCACTCCTGAATAGAATCAGAAACTGACTGCTTGATAGTTTCCATACCTTGCTCTGATATTTCAGCAATCTGAGCTTGTATCTCAGCAGCGATAGAATTTCTATTATCATCGGCAGCTGAAGCCGATGCGCTGAACAACATAACACCACTGACAACACATACGATTAACGCTTTCATAATTTTTCTCCTTTGAATAAATGACAGTGCGTTAGTTAAGTCGCACTAACTAATTCAAAGGTTGTGCCAGCTTTTTAATTTTATCTAAGACTTTGTTTTATATATATTTATTGAGTTAACAGTAAAAACCTTACCTTCAGCAGGTTAGTGTTTTTCACTAATTTTTAGTGTATTTATGAGGTTAATGACGAAACATGTTGACTGTGGTCATCCCGAAACGCCAATGCACCGTAAAGCAATTGCTCTGCACAAGTCGCCCTCGGACCTTTCACGCTAAGATACTGTCGCCAACGCTTCCCCCCGGCCATTCCCTGAAAGAGTCCCAGCATATGTCTGACCACGTGCCATGCTCGGCCACCCTGACGGATGTGGTTATCGATATAAGGTATCATTGCGGTAACAATCGCTTCCCGGGACAACTCTAACGGCTCAACACCCGTCAACGAATCCAACTCAGTCAACAACCAGGGGTTCTGATAAGCCGCGCGCCCTATCATCACACCTTGAACTTGAGCTAAATGTTCTTTAACGTCCTCAATAGTTGCAACTCCGCCATTAATCGAAACAGGAATACCGGGATACCGTTGCTGTGCCCGGTAAACACGCTCATATTGCAACTCGGGAATATCTCTGTTTTCTTTAGGACTCAGGCCTTGTAACCAAGCTTTGCGCGCGTGCAAAGTCAATTGGTCGGCATCTGCTGCGACTACGGCATCAGTTAGCTGATAAAGGAAGTCATCGGAGTCCTGATGGTCTATTCCGAGTCGGGTCTTTACCGTTATGGGAATATCGGTAACCGCTTTCATCGCGCTCACACAATCAGCTACTTTTTTAGGTTCCGCCATTAAACATGCGCCAAAACTTCCATTCTGAACCCGGTCAGAAGGACAACCAACATTAATGTTAACTTCATCATAGCCCCGCTCTTGGGCTAAAGCGGCACAGTGAGCCATTGCGTCAGGCTCAGAGCCTCCCAATTGAAGCGCAACGGGGTGTTCCTCTGAGTTGAATGCTAAAAAATCCTGTTGGCCATGAATAATAGCGCCAGTCGTCACCATTTCAGTATAAAGAAGGGTGGTTGATGTTAGTAAACGATGGAAGTACCGACAGTGACGATCGGTCCAGTCCAGCATAGGCGCTACTGAGAGCTTGTAAGAATATGGTACAGCCAAAACATCCACCCGGTTAAAAAGTTAGTCAATAGATTTCGAGTAATTGCCTGACATTTTAACTCAGAATAGGCGACTAAGCAGCCTCTTCCGTAAAACCCTTTTCCTTGCCTGTAAAACTCTCTACAATGACCAGAACGATCTTAAATAGTAGTAGACAATGACAGCTCAAGAAGCACAACGATTGATACATAAAGCAGAGAAGCTCTGCCAGCAACGCGGTGCCCGACTCACAAATGCCCGGCGCGAAGTTTTTGCAATACTCGCTGAGCACTCAGGAGCTGTCGGAGCCTACGATTTACTCGATCAACTGCGTGAGGTCATGCCAAACGCAAAACCTCCTACTATTTATCGCGCTTTAGACTTTCTACAAGAGCAAGGCTTCGTTCATAAAATCACATCATCAAACAGCTTTGTTCTTTGCTCACATTTTGATCATCAGCATCCTGTGCAAATGCTCATTTGTGAATCCTGCGGAGACGTTCAGGAAATTCAGTCTGAGGGTGTTTATGACGAGTTAAAGCACCAGGCGGAAGATCAAGGCTTTAAAGTTCAAAACCAAACTATAGAGGCACATGGCTTGTGCGCTAAGTGCCATTGAATGGTTGTACCCATAAATAATAAATAACAATAGGTAGCACAATGAAACTCAGTCATCTTTTAGCGGCTGCAGCGGTTTGCTTTACCGTAAACCAAGCGGCAACAGCCCAGGCATTCGAGGATAAGTTTCGTCAACTGAACGACGACAAATTTCGCAGTCCAAATATCTACCGGACAGCGTCCGGAGCGCCCGGCCACGCATACTGGCAACAAGAAGCCGATTATAAGATCCAGGTCGCGTTAGATGACGAGAATCAACGTATTACCGCTAAAAGCACCATTACTTACACCAATAACTCACCAGACACCCTGCGTTACTTGTGGGTTCAGCTTGATCAAAACCGATTCAAAAAGGACTCTATCGGGCCACAAAGCCGGGCCACAGGAAGTTTAGAGCGTGTTAGTTTTTCCCGTATGGAAAGTATGTTAACTCAGGAAAGCTTTCCTGCTGGCTATGAGCTTACTGAAATCAGTAAAGAAAATGGTGAACCGCTTGCGCATTATGTTAACGACACCATGTTACGGCTTGATCTCAGTGAGCCGCTAAAAAGTGGTGATAGCGTCACATTTAATATCAACTGGCAATTCAACATCATTGAAGCTGAGGTGCTGGGCGGTCGCGGCGGCTACGAATACTTTGAAGAAGACGGCAACTACTTGTACGAAATGGCACAGTGGTTCCCTCGTATGGCAGCGTATTATGACGCTGAAGGTTGGCAGAACAAACAGTTTGTCGGCAATGGGGAGTTCGCTTTGGAGTTCGGTGACTACCGTGTAGAAATTACGGTTCCGGCGGATCACATTGTTGCCTCTACCGGTGTTTTACAGAACCCGGAAGATGTTCTGACGTCCATCCAACGCCAGCGTCTGGAAGCTGCACGTAACGCCGACGAACCAATAAAAATTGTTACCGAAGAAGAAGCTCTGGAGAACCAAAAAGAAGGAACCAGCGAAACCAAAACCTGGATTTTTGAAGCTGAGAAAGTTCGTGATTTTGCTTGGGCTTCCTCACGCAAATTTATCTGGGACGCTCAGGGCTACAAGAAAAACGACACTGATGTACTGGCTATGTCCTTCTACCCCGAAGAAGGCAACCCTTTATGGGAGCGTTACTCAACGGCTTCTATTATCCACACCATTGAGCATTACAATGACTATAGCTTTGACTACCCCTACCCGGTAGCAATTTCAGTCAATGGGCCTGTCGGTGGTATGGAGTACCCAATGATAACCTTCAATGGCCCTCGTCCATACGTTGACGAAGACTCGGGTGAGAAGTACTACTCCAAACGCACGAAATACGGCCTTATTTCGGTCATTATTCACGAGATTGGTCATATTTACTTCCCCATGATCGTCAATACGGATGAGCGTCAATGGACCTGGATGGACGAAGGAATAAACACGTATTTGCAATTCCTGGCTGAACAAAAATGGGAAAAAGATTACCCTTCATGGCGTGGTGAGCCGCGTAACATTACCCGTTACATGGCCAGTAGTAACCAGATGCCCATTATGACCAACTCAGAATCTATCCTGCAGTTTGGTAATAACGCCTATGGGAAGCCAGCTACCGCTCTAAATATATTGCGTGAAACTATTGTCGGTCGCGACCTGTTTGATTTCGCATTTCGCGAATACGCGCAGCGTTGGAAATTTAAACGCCCGACACCAGAAGATTTATTCAGAACCTTAGAAGATGCTTCAGGGGTCGACTTGGATTGGTTCTGGCGCGGCTGGTTCTATTCGACTGATCATGTTGATATATCGCTGGAACAAGTTAACCAGTTAACGATTAATACTCAGGATCCGGAAGTTGAAAAGGCCTGGGCTGAAAAACAACATGATGCAGAGCCTGAGTCTTTAACCACCAAGCGCAACGCCGATGTTAGTTACAAAATTCATCAACAACCACAGCTTGCTGACTTCTATAATGAGAACGATGAGTTTACGGTAACTAATGCAGACCGTAACGAATACAGAAAACTCATCGAAGGACTCAATGACGAACAGAAACAAATGCTGGAAAACGGCAGTAATTTCTATGTGCTCGACTTTGCCAACAAAGGCGGCTTAGTTATGCCTATCTTGCTAGACCTTCACTATGAAGACGGTACTAAAGAGCATGTTCGTATTCCTGCTGAAGTTTGGCGCCGTTCACCAGAGAGCGTCAGTAAGTTATTAATCCGTGATAAAACGCTTACTCAGGTCATTGTCGACCCTAACTGGGAAACAGCAGACGTAGACACCGATAATAATTATTGGCCGGCTCGTGCTGTACCATCACGAATTGAGCTTTTCAAACGGGATGACCGTAATAAGAGCATGATGGAAGACTATAACCAGGAGTTGGAGTCAGGTAACGATGATTAAATTCGTTGCTGCTATTGTTCTGACTTTTGCGCTGATACCCTCGGTATCAGCGCATCGGTACTTTTTTGGTTTGACCGAAATTAGCACCAACAAGAACACCGATGCTATTGAAATTGTGCATCAATATACTTTGCACGACGTACAGCAGGCGCTGAAAAAGCGGCTGGGTAAAGCCTTCAGACTTGAGCAAGAGGATGCGGAAAAGCAAATTCGTAACTGGGTAAATGAAGAATTTCAACTCACTGACTCTCAGGGAGAAGCCGTTAAACCAAGCTGGGTAGGTTTTGAAGCTGACTATCAAAAAATTTGGATTTATCAGGAAGTCCCTAAGCGTGATAACCTGTGCCAATGGAAGCTAGCCAACACACTTTTAATGAACAGCTTTTCAGCACAAGTAAATACTATCAATGTTGTTGATGACTATGGTAACCGTAGTCTAATTTTAACCATTGAAAACACATCTGACACAATTAAGTGCCAGCAAGCTATAAAGGAATAAACAATGAATGCCGAGTTCGTAAACCCATTTCTTCAAGCACTGCAAAATGTCTTGTCGATGATGGCACAAATGGAATTGAAACCCGGTAAGGCGCAGCTTAAAAAAGATGAATACGCTCGTGGAGATGTATCGGGCATCATCGGTATGGTTGGACCACAAATTAAAGGCTCATTTTCCATATCTTTTGAAGAGAACTTAGCCTGCGAAATAATGAACAAGATGTTAGGCGAGCTGCCGGACTCAATTAATGAAGATGTGTGTGACATGGTCGGTGAAATCACCAATATGGTCACTGGTGGCGCAAAAAAAACTTTAGGTGAAAAAGGCTATGATTTTGATATGGCAACACCGATAGTGGTATCCGGAAAGGACCATACCATTTCGCACAAATCAGAAGGTTCAAAACTGATTATGCCGTTCAATCATGTCGCCGGAAAAGCTTATATTGAAATCTGCTTCGACAAAATTAACTAGCAAAGATTAGTAACGGTCGTCGCTAATGTTGCGGGCATAGTTATCGAACCTCGATAGTTGGCCATGGAACTTCAGCTCTACCTTACCAATAGGCCCGTTACGCTGCTTACCAATAATAATTTCCGCCAGGCCTTGCTCCGCTGAGTCGGGATGATAAACCTCATCCCGATAAATAAACATAATAACATCCGCATCCTGCTCAATAGAGCCTGATTCACGTAAGTCTGAGTTAACCGGACGCTTGTCCGAGCGTTGCTCCAGGGAACGGTTAAGCTGCGATAGCGCAACAACCGGCACTTCCAGTTCTTTCGCCAGCGACTTTAGAGAGCGCGAGATCTCGGCAATTTCCAGTGTCCGGTTCTCCGACATGCCCGGCACTGTCATGAGCTGAAGGTAATCCACCATAATCATAGAAATACCTTTGTGCTCTCTATGAATGCGGCGGGCGCGGGAACGGACTTCGGTAGGTGTTAAGCCTGAAGAGTCGTCTATGTAAATATTGTTTTTGTCATTTAGCATATTCATGACCGACGCAATGCGCGCCCAGTCATCATCTTCAAGTTTACCCGTACGCACCTTATTCTGGTCAACCCGGCTTAGCGACGCCAACATACGCATCATCAACTGCTCAGCAGGCATCTCTAAACTAAATACCAACACTGGCCGGTCGTCGTTAAGCGCAATATTCTCAGCCAGGTTCATGGCAAAGGTTGTCTTACCCATAGAAGGACGTGCTGCAACTATCACCAAATCGGAAGGTTGTAACCCGGCAGTCATCTGATCTAAGTCGGTAAAGCCGGTCGACACACCGGTTACGCCATTATTGTTTTTAAGTTTACTTAATTGCTCAATACGGCTAACCGTGCGCTGCAAAATAAGATTAATGCCTTGCGGCCCCTCACTTGAGCTGACCCGTTTCTCTGCTATCTGGAAGACTTTAGATTCGGCTAAGTCTAAAAGCTCTGCGCTGCTGCGTCCTTGTGTATCATAGCCGGACTCAGCAATTTCATTTGCTGCACCTATCATCTCGCGCAATACCGCTCGCTCGCGGACAATATTTGCGTAGGCCAGTATATTAGCAGCACTTGGTGTATTTTTTGCAATCTCTCCCAAGTATGCGAACCCGCCAACCTGTTCTAATTCACCAGAGCTTTCCAGGGTCTCAGAGACGGTAACTAAGTCCATTGGCTGACTACGCTGCGCAAGCTCGTGCATTGCTTTGAAAATGAGTCGATGCGAGCGGTGATAGAAGTCTTCTGCGATGACACTGCCGGCGACATTATCCCAGGCATCATTGTCCAGCATGAGTCCACCAAGAACGGACTGCTCGGCTTCAATTGAATGTGGAGCTGATCTTAAAGCTTCTATGGATGCGTCGCGTTTTTTTGACTTCTCTGCCATGAGGAAAGTTGTCTCGCCAAGGGAAATAATAAGAGGGGATTACTATACAAAATCCCCTCTTATTTAGAAAGCACAGCAAGGCTTAACTGAAGTATTTAATTTTTATCGAGTGTAATTTCACCGCTAACGGTTGTCGCCGAAACATCCGCACTTGCATCACCGACAGAGAACTCGAGTCTGGACGATGGTCCCCACTCTGCTTCATTAGCTTTATCATCAGTTAGTCGGTTGGTAATTTCACCACCCGCATTAGACTTAATATTAAAGCTGGAATGAATATCGCCCATCCACTTAAAGGTTAAGTCACCACTTACCGAACTGGACTCTATGCGAGCAGTACTGTGCAAGCCGGCGGTCAGTATGGCGTCGCCACTGACTGTTGTCACTTTCCCTTTGCGCAGTACACCTGCTTTAACATCAATATCGCCTGACACTGACTGCACTGTAAGTTCCGCAACAGAATCTGACTGGCTGGTAATATCACCGCTTACTGACTGATAAGTCGCTGACTCTGAACCATTGTTAATGTCCATAATGTCGCCACTAACGGTTTCGAAGCGAACCTCTCCTTCAAGTTTTTCAGCATCAATATCACCGCTGACTGTCTTTAAAAGCACCCGGTTTTTAATACCACTAACCTCTATGTCACCACTAACCAAGCGGACTTCCAGGCCGCCATCAAAGTCATTTGCAGAGACATCCATGGAGACACCATTGACACTAATATCCATAGATGAAGGCAGGTATATTTTGAGATCTGAGCCTTCAGAGTCGTCTGAAGACAAGTTAAAGCCTCTTTGTTCAGGTACTTTTACGTTAATGTGAACCCCTGCCCCCCTCTGTTCAAAAACAAAGTCTTCCGCTTTTTCATCGAGTTTTCCCACAACCCGAATTTCATCTTTGTCATTTACTATAAGCTCAACCTTCCCTCTCATATTATCAATAGAGACCCTTGCCGCTGGTGAAACAGCCAGCGTTTCATCCACCTTTTCCTGAGCCGCTATAGCAGAACCGAACATAAGTAGCGATAAACCAACTATGGTTAATATTTTTTTCATTTTTAACTCCTGGTTAGATTTCTTGTACGGTCTTGGTCAACGTATAAGATTGACTAAGTAACTTTAATTCCTGTTCATTAACCCAACGCAATAATTCCAATAAGTTCGGGTCTCCGGGTGTTTTGCGCAGGGACTCTGTAATTTCTTCTCTGGCAAAAGCCAGCTGGGTTAAATTCTCCTCAGTATTACCATTCATCTGTCGGTAACCTGCCGTTTCATAGCCAACACGCATGCTATATATTTGTGCCTGTTGCTCTGCATTCATTTTTTCCGCCAATAAATAGTACCCGGTCACGGGATTATCCGACGACTTCGGCACACTAAGCTGCCATCCTGCCATGAAGGTAGCAATAACAATACTCGCGGCTACCGCACCAGACCAAAAATCCCGCCCTTTTTTTGCCAGAGGCTCGGAGTGACTCAGTCGGTTCTCAATCACCGGCCAGAAGTCTTGAGGAGGCTCAATACCCTCCTTTTTAATCTGTTCGAGTTGGTCTTCAAGGTTTTGAGCCTGTTTGTTATCACTCATCTTGTAGCCACTCCTCTAAACGTTTACGAGCTCGATGAAACTGCGCTTTACTGGTGCCGGGCGCAATTCCCAGCCAGTCGGCAATTTGTTGATGGGACTCACCTTGCAAAGCATGTAAAACAAAGACCTGCCGGGTCTGTTCCGGTAACTTTAAAATCAGTTTATCCAGTTGGCTCACATCGAGGTTACCTTCATTTATTGGTTCTGAAGTCTCTTTGCTGTCAGAGGTAAACCTTGAAAACCATCGCTTTTGTTTACGCATTTCGGTTAGGCAGATATTGGTTGTTACCCGATACAACCAACTACTAAATTTTGATTCGCCCCGAAAAGAGCCTAATTTTTGCCAGAGTTGCACAAAAACTTCCTGAACTAAGTCGTCTGCGAGCGCCTTATCAGCACAGAGTCTAAGCACTAATCCATACACTTGCTTTATATGTCGGTAATACAGTCGCTGAAAAGCGTCCACGTCACCTTGCGCCGCTAATAGCACATCATCTCTGGCTGGTTCACTTTGCAAGGTTATCTCCCTGATACCAATACCACTTTATAGTTGCTTTGTTAGTTTAGACGACACTTACACAGGAAAGGTTTACATGAAGGAAAATTTCCAAAAAAAAAGCTGCCATAAGGCAGCTTTTTCTAAAAACTATAGTGACTTACTCAGCCGCTACAATTTTCAATTTGATGTTTGCAAATACATCAGCGTGTAAATGTAATTCGATATCGAACTCACCAACTTCACGCAGTGTACCGTGCGGCATTAATACTTCGCTCTTCTTCACTTCAACGCCTGCAGCTGTTACTGCATCAGCGATGTCACGAGTACCGATAGAACCAAATAATTTGCCTTCATCACCTGCTTTAGAGGCAATAGTAACTGTATCTAAAGCATTAACTTTTTCAGCACGGGCTTCCGCAGCAGCTAAGTGATCAGCTAATTTAGCTTCATACTCAGCACGACGTTGTTCAAACAGTTCAACGTTGCTTTTCGTTGCCGGTACTGCTTTTCCTTGTGGGAAAAGAAAGTTACGTGCATAACCTGATTTTACACTGACTTGATCGCCAAGGCTTCCCAAGTTAGCAATTTTATCTAACAAAATGACATTCATTTCTCGCTACCTCTACTTTTGGTAATCGAACCGGTGCTAGCTTACTGATGTGAATCAGTATAAGGCAGCAGTGACAAATAACGAGCACGCTTGATAGCGCGCGCTAACTGACGCTGATACTTAGCGGATGTTCCAGTAATACGGCTAGGAACGATTTTACCAGTTTCAGTAATGTAGTTCTTAAGCGTAGCGATATCTTTATAATCAATTTCTTTTACGCCATCTGCTTTAAAGCGGCAGAATTTGCGGCGACGAAAAAAACGAGCCATGATGGTCTCCTTAAATCAATTCGAGATGCTGAGCATGAAGTACCAAACGAGGTGAGCCATTGCTATCCTCGTGACGGTGCAGAAAACCTTCTGCTAAAACTTCACAACCCACCGTCAATTTTTCTAACCAGTGTTGTAAACCTTCACCACTTAAAACGACCTGAATACGCACATAAGATTGACGATTCATACCAGCTTCCGGTTGCATAGACCGATGTTCAATCACTAATTGTAAATGCTCAATACCTGAAGGGCTGGTTTCCAGCTTAGGTACTTTGCCAAGTGTTCCGGTTAAATGCAGTCGATTCATAAGGGTTATAGAAAGTCAGCAAGCTTACGCTGCTTCACTGTCACCTTTACGATCTTCCTTCGGCTTAGTCAGCGGCGAAGGCTCTGTAATAGCTTCTTTCTTACGCATGATCATGTTGCGTAAGACTGCATCGTTGAAACGGAATGCAGTTTCCAGCTCTTCCACAACTTCTGCAGACGCTTCAATGTTCAACAGAACATAGTGAGCTTTATGCAGTTTGTTGATTGGGTAAGCCAATTGACGACGGCCCCAGTCTTCTAAACGATGGATTTGACCACCACCTTGCTTGATCGTCTCGCTGTAGCGCTCGATCATGCCAGGTACTTGCTCGCTTTGGTCCGGGTGGACCATAAATACGATTTCGTAATGACGCATTACAGTTTCCTTTTGGTTCGTATAGCCTCAGTTTAGCTCAGCCGCACTAACATAGAAGCAAGGAACACATTCAGTAAAATGAAAATATGGCTGATTTAAGCCGCGCGATACTAACTAAAATGAACGCCGATTGCAAATTAATCGGCGTTTTTATGGGCTTTTTCGATACGGGAACTGAGCAGGGCAACAATGCGGTCGGCTAACTCATTAGCCACGGCGCTTTCTCCGCGTACAACAATATGATCAACAATCTTTTCCTGACGTCTTACAGTGGCATCAATTTTTATCGCGTCCTGTTGGTTCTGAAAAGCCAGATTCACCTGCCACTCAGCGTTATTGTCCTCGACCCTGTGCCATTCGTGTCTGACTTCCAGGCGATTACTGATATCAAAAGCCAAATTTTCCACGGACTTTTCAGCGTTATCCTGCAGTTCGAAGTGAAAAGCAACGTAAGGCTTTTCTGAGCGCAACCAGGTGGGAGATTCCCAGTTAGGCGTCCAGCTTACAAAGAGCACAGCAACCATGCCTAAAGCAATAGCAATAGGCAAAAGGCGACGTTTAAGATCCATTGCGCTGCCTGACTACCTCAAATAGACACACACCACTGGCTACTGAAACATTCAGACTACTGACACTGCCAGATAAAGGAATAGATACTAAATCGTCACAGGTTTCGCGAGTCAAACGGCGCATTCCTTTTCCTTCAGCGCCCATCACCAAAGCCACCGGTCCGCGGTAATCGACATCATAGACTGACTGAGTCGCTTCCCCTGCCGTACCGTATACCCAGACGCCCAGCTCCTGAATATCGCGCAGAGCCCGCGCTAAGTTTGTAACAACAACCATAGGCACGTTTTCTGCCGCACCAGAAGCGACTTTGCGTACCGTTGGCGTAATCTGTGCCGATTTATCCTTAGGAACAATAACAGCGGTTACGCCAGCGGCATCGGCTGTACGCAAACAGGCCCCTAAATTATGCGGGTCAGTTACGCCATCAAGAACCAGAAACAACGCTGCGGTTTGGCTTTGCTCCAATAACCCCGGAAGATCTTGCTCCGTTAAGGTGGGTGGAGACTGAACTGTTGCAACAACCCCTTGGTGATTCCCGCCTTCGGCCCGCTTTTCTAAAGCTTGTTTAGGCACCCATTGAGGACGTACACCCGTCGCATGACATTGGTTTACAATATCACGCACAGAATCGTCCTGGCGCTCTTTAGAAACATAGAGCTCAACCAAACGATCCGGGTGGTTTTTTAATATAGCCCGCACTGCGTGCAGGCCAAACACAGTCACTTTTTGGCTCATGACTTACTACGTCCTTTACCGCCACCGCGGTTTGTGTTTTTCCGTTGACCACCCTTGCCTCTGGGTTGACCCTTACGTTTACCCTTTCCAGAACCTTTCGCCGGCATACTGCGCTTTTTGCCACCCGGACTCGTCGCTTCCAGTAAGGTTAAATCAATTTTCCGGTCATCGAGGTTTACGTCTTTAACTTTGACTTTAACGTTATCACCCAGACGGAATACGCTGTGGCTGTTCTCGCCAACTAACATCCCTTTTTGCTGATCAAAATGGTAATAGTCATTGTCGAGGTTACTAATATGAATAAGCCCGTCAATTTGGTAATCACTAAGACGAACAAATAAACCAAAGTTAGTAACAGATGAAATAACACCTTCAAACTCCATACCAATATGGTCGAGCATGAACTCGCATTTTAACCACTCATCTACCTGACGAGTGGCATCATCTGCCCGACGTTCTGTCATTGAGGTATGCACGCCCAGTTCATCCAGCTGTTTTTCCGAATAAGCCCAGGCTCCGACAAGCCCTTTACCTTCGCCTTCATTCTTGCGCAGAATAGCTTTTATCGCACGATGCAAAATCAGATCGGGATAACGACGAATAGGTGAAGTAAAGTGTGCATAAGATTTCAATGCCAGACCGAAATGGCCTTTATTCTCAGGCTGATAAACGGCCTGTTGCATTGAACGCAGCAACATAGTCTCAATAAGTTCGTGATCCTGACGATCTTTAACTTGTTCAAGCAGTGTCGCGTAGTCCCTCGGAGAGGGCTCATCACCACCTTCGAGATTCAGGCCGAGTTCACCAAGAAAACTGCGGAAGTTGTTCAGACGTTCATCTGCCGGAGTTTCATGCACACGGAATAACGCGCCAATTTCTTTATCAGACTCAATAAGCTGAGCGGATGCCACGTTAGCCATGATCATGCACTCTTCAATAATTTTATGAGCAACATGACGTTTAACAGGCTCGATACTTTCAATTTTACGCTCAGCGTTAAAAATGAAGCGGGTTTCCTGCGTATCGAATTCGATAGCCGAACGGCGTTTGCGGGCAGCACTTAACGCATTGTAAAGACGTTCAAGCTCCTGAACGTTGTCCATCACATGCTGATACTGTTGTTGCAGCTCTTCGTCGCCATCAAGCAACTTCTTAACTTTGTTGTAAGTCAGACGAGCATGACTTTTCATTACTGCCGGGTAGAATTGAGTCGATTTCAGTTTCCCACGAGGTCCCAGTTCCATCTCTGCAACCATACACAGACGGTCAACATCGGGGTTCAATGAACATAAGCCGTTTGAAAGCTTCTCCGGCAACATAGGAATAACGTTACTGGGGAAATAAACCGAATTCCCTCTATCAGTCGCGGCTTTATCAAGCACCGTATCGGGTCTTACGTAATAGGAAACATCGGCTATAGCGACCCATAAACGCCAACCTTTCTCTTCGGGCACACAGCAAACCGCGTCATCAAAGTCGCGCGAGTCTTCACCATCAATAGTAATAAGCGGAAGTTCACGTAGGTCTTTACGTCCTTCATAAGCTTCTGCCGGAACCTCTTCACTGTATTTTTTTAATTCTTCATCAACTTCTGATGGCCATTCAGTGGGAATATCGTGCTCGCGAATAGCCACCTGAATTTCCATGCCAGGCGCCATATGTTCACCCAGAACCTCGGTCACCCGGCCTATGGGGCTGGTTCGACGACTTGGCCGACGAGTTATCTCTACAACAACTAACTGACCGTGACGAGCACCACTTTTATCCGCATCCGGAATGAGGATATCCTGACTAATGCGACCATCGTCCGGCACTACAATACCTAAACCGTGTTCAATGAAGTAGCGGCCAACAATGTTACTGTCTCTTGGCTCCGTAACACGTACAATACGCCCTTCGGTGCGACCCCGACTGTCTTTACCACTAGGCTGAACGAGTACTCGGTCGCCGTGTAATACAGAATACATTTGGTGATGCGGAATAAAGAGATCTTTTCCGCCGTCTTCAGTCTGGCAGAAACCAAAACCGTCTTTATGACCAATGATACGACCTTTAATCAAGTCCATACGCTCAGGCAGACCATAAGCATTTGCTTTACTGTAAATAAGCTGCCCGTCGCGCTCCATTGCCCGCAACCGACGTTTTAAGCCAACAGCCTGACGTTCGTCATCCAGGTTGAAATGGCGAATAAACTCGTCAAAATGAACAGGTTTCTTATTGGAAGTAACAAGTTCCAATAACTGTTCGCGGCTTGGAATTTCGACTTCGTAGTCTGGCGTATTGTTGTTCTGCTGATTATCTGACATAGAATCCTATATATGTATGGTTGCACGGTTAAGGACGACCGATGCGGACAGTATACGTGCTGAAAAGGATAATGTCAGTGCTTCGCTTGTATTTTGAACAAAACGTACCCATACATCCTCTAATAGATAAAGAATGAGTTGTCGAATCGTTCGATATACTCTAATTTGATAGCTGAAACATTTACTAAGATCAGAAAATGCTAAAAAACGCAGCAGCAACAACTGAATTCAGCTTGCTCCAAAGATGGAGCTCTCAGGTACTGTTGTGTTTATTACTCATCGCTTTTAGTGCATGCAGCTACGCTTTATCTGGTAGCAGCGAAAGCCAACTAACGACTCAGCAACACTCTGACACCGTTTTCGTTGTCGATCTGACATCGTCAATTTCTGAGGTTCAGGCTGAAGACCCCGAACTCGATAAATCAATCGATTCTGCCTCAAGAGTTTTTCAAAACGTTTTAGCGCTTGCTCCAATCTCTTTGAGAATAACTGAATCGAAACTTACCCAATGGAATTGGCACCTCGTTAGAGGACCACCCACTCACCTTTAAGAATTCTGTACTTTCTAATTTTTAAAGGAGTTTGTCATGAGTGAGTTTAAAGAAATTCAATGGTCTTCTGCAGCCGATAAAATTGCAATACACCACAACTATGATCATCAGCCAGTCATTAGCTGGCACGATAGCGCCATGCATGTTGTTGACGATTTCACTAAAGTGTCTCCTCTGGAAATAACGGAGAACACATTGGTCAGCGACGCCGAACAGAAACTCCGGAATGCCAACCGTCGTTATGCCTGCATAAAAAACCAAAATGGTGAAATGACAGGTTTACTGGCGCTTCGCGAACTTCACGGACGCAAAGCGACCCAACTAAGTACGGTCAACCAAACTGGGTGGAGAGAGTTGGCGGTAAAAGAGTTGATGTTACCTCTTCTCGCATTACCACAAGTTAAACTAGAAAGCTTAACAAAGGCTAAAGTAGGAGACGCTGCGGCGACTCTCAAAGCCAGCGGGCGTGACTTTCTTCTCGTAATTAACAATGGAGAAGTCTGTGGTGTAGTGTCATCACTTAGAATAGCTGAGTTAACAGGTGAGTCAGTGAACGTTTATCACTTGCCCTCAACTTTTGCTGAGATTATTTCAGCGATAAATCATCATGAGGTCATTGACTGAAATCGCTTATATGTCAGAAGTGCCTGTGCGCTTCTGGCATTTTTTAATACGAATTACGAGGGGAAAACTTGGTGGCGCTGGACGGACTTGAACCGTCACTCCCAGAAGGAACCTGATTTTGAATCAGGCGTGTCTACCAATTCCACCACAGCGCCATGCCATTTAAGGTGAATGCGTTACGTAATTAAGTAACGGGACGGGATTATACCCGTCAAGCATCGCTAATCAAGCAATAATTCATGAAAATCACCGAGAATATGACTAACTGTTGCTTCCTTGTACAACTGAGACAGCTGTCAGTCAGCTTAGCTCATGATATGATCCAGATACATTTAATTTAAATGAGTTCCGCATGAGTTCTGAAGCACAAAGACTACACGCCAGCTTTCCCAGTGCTGGCTTTACCAGACGACTGGCAGCCTGGGTTTATGACCTTTTAGTTGCTGCAGCAATTATTATGCTGGCGTCTGCGTTAGCGTTACTTTTTGCCGCGCTACTAACCTCTTTCAACTGGCTGGTGCTATCGGACGATATGGATCACGCCGCCTGGCTGGCTCAGGGGCCATGGTACAGCTTATATCTTATTACTGTTGTTGCGGTATTTTTTGGCTGGTTCTGGAAACGTTCAGGACAAACACTAGGCATGCGCGCCTGGCGTTTAAAACTGCAAAACCGTGACGGCTCACGCTTAACCAACCGCCAGGTATTCATAAGGTTGCTGACCTGCTGCGGAGGTCTCGGGAATCTTTGGGTTCTTGTTGACTTTAAAAACCGAAGAGCCTGGCAGGATTACGCCGCAGCAACAGAGGTTGTCACCCTTTCGAAAGAAGCGAACCAGCTTTTTTACTGGAACGAACTTTAAGTGTGGTCGGCCTGTTGTCAGGCCGTGCGCCCACGCATAAAGTAGACCGCAATCCCCGCAAACAACATACTCGGTAGTAATGCTCCTAAAATAGCCGGAATTTGGTAAACCTGTGCCAGAGGCCCAAAAATCTCATTACTCACATGAAATCCGAAGCCGGTGATAACACCTAACAAGACCCTTGCGCCCATCGTTGTCGAACGCAGAGGTCCAAAGATAAACGACAGAGCGACCAACAACATTACAGCCACAGTTATTGGAGCAAAAAGCTTACGCCATAAAGCAAGTTCATAACGTTCCGCAGACTGTTGGTTGCTTTCCAGGTACGTCAGATAATCCAGTAGCCCGCTAATAGAAAGTGATTCTGGTTTAATGGTCACAACCCCGAGCTTATCGGGCGTCAAGCTTGATTGCCAGGCCATATTAGCTTTTTCATCGCGTAGCATACGGTTTTCCGTCATTTGCGTAACCGTCACCTCCTGCATACGCCATTTGTCGCCGCTAAAATTAGCTGTTCGGGCGTAGGTAACCTGTTGCAGCTCTCTATTATCATTAAAGTCATAAATCAGAACATCGTTCAGACGTCCGGTGTCCTCAACTTCACCAATATTGATAAAGTCAGAACCGTCTTTTGCCCAGACACCCTGTTGTGCCGAAATTAAGCTGCCCCCTGAAATAGCCTGTGAGCGGATAGCTCGCCCCTGAGACTCCATGGGCGGTGCTATCCATTCGCCTATCGCCATTACTGCAACCATCATAATAATGGCGGATTTCATTACCGCACCAATAATATTCAAGCGGGAACGTCCTGCCGCCATCATAACCACAAGCTCAGAGCTGCTCGCCAACATACCGACCCCAATGAGGCCACCAAGTAAAGCAGCCATTGGAAAGAAGGTTTCAACATCTCTGGGTAAGCTGTAAAAGACGAAAAGTGCAGCATCCATAACGTTGTAGTCGCCACGACCAACCGATTTCAGTTGCTCGACAAAGCGAATTAAAGACGACAGGCCGGTTAATACAGCAAGACTTAACAACGAGGTTCGTAGTACGGCAAGACCAATATACTTATCTAGAATACTAAACATCACTGCCCCCGAGCCGCGCCGAAGCGTAGATTTGCCAATAATCTCAAGCCAACAGGTCTGCCTTTACCTATCAACACTAAGCCAAACACCAGTAATATGAAGTGTATCCACCATAACCCGATAACTGGAGGAATGACGCCGTCACGTATGGCCGACTTAGCTGCCATAAGCAATAGGAAATAGCCTAAATAAATGAGTAAAGCCGGGGCCATTCGTCCAAACTTACCCTGACGAGGGTTCACACGGCTTAACGGTACAGCAATAAGTGTCAATAACGGCATAGCCAGAGGAATCGCAATACGCCACTGCAGTTCAGCAACCGCAGCCGGTTCAGTTTGCGACATTAACTCCACAGTGGGATAGGCTTCGAGTTTTCGTAATTGCTCACTGGCCTGTTGCTCCTTAATTTGAAGCTGGTAACTGTCAAACGACATCATCTGATAACTGTCGTTGTCACCGGCGTAGCGTTTTCCCTCACCCAGTTCAAGCCACTGCGACCCCGTTGTTTCACTGATTACTTTACCGGTCTTTGCCATAACCACGCTACCCGACTGTAACTCGCCCTGACTGTGGTTATGCTGCGCGACAAAAACTTCCTCAAGGTCGCCATTATCACCGACACTTTGCACGAATATGACCGCTTTGCGGTTACTTGCTTGTTGGAAGCGTCCCGGCATTAAAGCCGTTAAGCCACTTTCTGAACGAGCTTTGTCTTCCAGCTTTTGTTCCTGATCGAGTGACCAGGGCACTAACCATAAAGTGAAAGAAGCTGTTATCAAAGCCAAAACTAATGACAGCACCAAGGTCACCCGGGTTACATACCACTCACTTACCCCACAGGCGTGCAGAACCGTCATTTCGTTGTCAGCATAGATACGTCCATGAGCCAGTAAAATACCCAAAAACAAACTAAGAGGCAGAATCAGAGACACTAATGCAGGGAGGTTCAGCGACAGAAGCTGAAAAATAATTGCGCCGGGAATATCCCCTTCTGATGCATCCGACAGAACACGGACAAACTTCTGACTGACAAAAATCGTCATCAGGATAAAAAGCACAGCAAGCTGCGACTTCAATGTTTCACTGATCAAATAGCGGAATATGCGCACTGGCGTTCACTCATAACTTAGGTTTTTACTGGAATAGCTGTGATTTTTAAGTAAACTTGTTATTTTAACAACAAAGTGTCTTTATAGTGAAACTATAGCAGGCATTGAAGCCACCTGAAACAGGAGCACTGTCATGGAGTTCAGCGTCAAAAGTGGTAATCCGGAAAAACAACGTTCTGCTTGCATCGTTGTTGGCGTGTTTGAACCTCGTCGTCTGTCTGGCGTTGCCGAACAATTAGACAAAGTCAGTGATGGTTATTTAAGCAACTTATTGCGCCGCGGAGACCTTGAAGGTAAATCAGGTCAGGTTCTGCTGTTACATCATGTCCCCAATATTCTTGCCGAACGGGTATTACTGGTCGGCTGCGGTAAAGAGCGCGAACTTGATGAGCGCCAGTATCGCCAAATTATAGCCCGCACTATGAACACGCTGAACGAAACCGGCTCAATGGAAGCGGTCTGCTTTCTTAGTGAGCTGCACGTTAAAGGTCGCGATACTTACTGGAAGGTTCGTCAGGCCGTAGAAGCTGCGCGGGCAACATTGTACAACTTTAACGAGCTTAAGAGTAAAAAAGAAGAACCTCGACGCCCGTTGCGTAAACTGGTCTTTAATGTTCCAAGCCGAAAAGAGCTGGCTTTGGGCGAACAAGCTGTGCAACACGCGTTAGCCGTAGCTACGGGTATGGATATTTGCCGCAACGTAGCAAATATGCCACCTAACATTTGTACACCTCGTTATTTAGCCGATCAAGCCAAATTAATGGCTGAAAATTACGACAATTTAACGGTTAGCACCGTTGAAGAAGCCGAAATGGAAAAGCTGGGTATGAACGCATACTTAGCCGTTGGCCGTGGTTCAGAGCATGAGTCAGTACTAACTTTAATGCATTACAAAGGCGCACCCGATGACCAGCCTCCCATAGTTCTGGTCGGTAAAGGCCTGACATTTGATTCGGGCGGTATTTCCATTAAACCATCCGCCAATATGGATGAAATGAAATACGACATGGGCGGTGCTGCTGGCGTTTTAGGGGCTATGCAGGCGCTTGCTGAACTGCAACTTCCCATAAACGTTATTGGCGCTGTGGCAGGTTGTGAAAACATGCCAGATGGCAAAGCATACCGTCCCGGAGATATCCTGACGACGATGAGCGGTCAAACAGTTGAGGTGCTGAATACCGATGCAGAAGGTCGACTCGTACTGTGCGATACCCTGACTTATATCGAGCGCTTCGAACCCGAGTCCGTGATTGATTTAGCCACGCTGACAGGCGCCTGTGTTATTGCGTTAGGCAGCCATGCTTCAGCCGTACTCAGTCAACATAATCCGTTAGCACACGAAATTCTAAATGCTGCCCAACAAAGTGGCGACAAAGCCTGGCGTATGCCGCTATGGGATGAGTACCAGTCAATGCTCGACAGCCCTTTTGCAGATATGGCTAACATTGGTGGTCGCGAAGCCGGCACCATTACCGCCGCTTGTTTCTTATCTCGCTATACAAAGAAATACAATTGGGCACACATGGATATTGCCGGTACGGCCTGGCAAGGTGGTAAAGACAAAGGCTCCACAGGCCGCCCGGTTCCATTATTGACGCAGTTTTTAATTAACCGGTGCAGCGCAGAGGTCGCAGAGTAAGATGCCCTCAGCCACTTTTTTCTTAATGCCTGACAAAGCTGAAGGCGAGCAAAATCGGTTAATTTGCGATAAGATAGCGGAGCTATACAGAAAGCATAAAAGGTTGCGGGTTTGGGCCCGCAATCAGCAACAGGCGGAAGCGCTGGACGAACTGTTATGGCAACAACCAAGTGATGCCTTTATTCCGCATAATTTGCTTGGAGAAGGCCCGGCTACCGGAGCGCCGGTAGAACTTTGTTGGCCGGAGTCTGGCGACATTAAAAGCCGACCCGGTTACGCCCTGTTTAACCTGGCTGAAGACATTCCGGTACAAGCTCAACAGAGCCAGAAACTTTATGACACAGTTCCAGCCGATGACAATGGCAAAAAAGTAGCTCGCGAGCGATACAAACATTACAGGGCCAGAGGTTGCCAAATGCATACCGAGCCCCTGACATCCGAACAGAAGTAAGGTTAATATGGATAAAACATACTCCCCTGCAGCGATAGAACAAGACCTCTACCAACAATGGGAAGACAAAGGCTACTTCAAGCCTTCAGGTAAGGGCGCCCCCTACTCTATTATGATTCCGCCGCCCAACGTTACCGGCAGTCTGCACATGGGTCACGCCTTCCAACACACCATTATGGATACGCTCACCCGCTACCAGAGAATGAACAGCCGTAATACATTATGGCAAGTAGGTTCTGACCACGCTGGTATTGCCACGCAGATGGTCGTTGAACGCCAGTTAGCCGCTCAAGGACAGACTCGCCAGGAACTTGGTCGTGACGCTTTTATTGATAAAATTTGGGAGTGGAAGGAACAGTCAGGCGGCACCATCACTCAGCAAATGCGCCGTCTGGGCGACTCTGTTGACTGGGATCGTGAACGCTTCACTATGGACGAAGGCCTTTCAGATGCGGTACGTGAAGTCTTCGTAAAACTGCACGAAGATAACTTGATTTACCGTGGTAAACGCCTGGTCAACTGGGATCCGGCACTGCAAACCGCTATTTCTGATTTAGAAGTCGAGAATAAAGAGCAACAAGGTTCTATCTGGTATTTACGTTACCCGCTGGCCGATGGCGAGAAAACCGAAGACGGCAAAGACCATTTAGTGGTCGCGACCACCCGCCCGGAAACCATGTTAGGCGATGTCTGTGTTGCTGTGCATCCCGACGACGAGCGCTTTGCTCATTTGGTTGGGAAACACCTCGAGCTACCTATTGTTAACCGTCGTATTCCTATTGTTGCCGACCACCACGTTGACAGCGAATTCGGTACCGGTTGCGTAAAGGTAACTCCGGCGCATGATTTTAATGACTACGAAATTGGCAAGCGTCATCAAACTGGGATGATTTCTATTTTTGATGACACTGCGCACGTCATGGCAAAAGCAGGCCTTTACACCAGTACGGGTGAAGCGCTTGAAGAGCTGAACGGGTTTGATGGGGCTTTACCTGAGCGATACGCTGGTAAAGAACGCTTTGAGGCCCGTAAGCAACTTATTGCTGAATTTGACGAGCTTGGCTTACTGGAAAAAATTGAAAAACACACCAACAAAATACCATACGGCGACCGCGGTGGCGTTCCTATTGAACCGCATTTAACCGACCAATGGTATGTTCGCGTTGAACCTATGGCCAAACAAGCAACCGAAGCGGTTGAAGACGGACGCATTGAATTTGTCCCTAAGCAATACGAGAACATGTATTTCAGCTGGATGCGCGATATTCAGGACTGGTGTATTTCGCGTCAATTATGGTGGGGGCACCGTATTCCGGCATGGTACGACGAACAGGGCAATGTCTATGTCGGTCGCACCGAAGAAGAAGTGCGGGAGAAGCACAACTTAGGTGATACGCCTCTTCAGCAGGACGAAGACGTACTGGATACCTGGTTCTCTTCCGCGTTATGGACCTTTTCTACCCTAGGTTGGCCAAAAAATACCGAGGACTTAAAAACCTTCCACCCTACCGATGTGTTGGTGACTGGTTTTGACATCATTTTCTTCTGGGTTGCCCGCATGATCATGATGACCATGCACTTTATGAAAGACGAAGAAGGCCAGCCGCAAGTTCCGTTTAAGAAGGTCTATGTGACTGGTCTTATTCGCGACGAAGAAGGCCAGAAAATGTCTAAGTCTAAAGGTAACGTGTTAGATCCGCTGGACATGATTGACGGCATTAGCGCTGACGAGCTGGTGGCTAAACGCACAGCCAATATGATGCAGCCGAAAATGCGTGAGAAAATTGAAAAACGCACCCGCAAAGAGTTTCCTGAAGGCATTACCGCCCACGGAACCGATGCACTGCGCTTTACATTAACAGCACTTGCATCGACTGGGCGCGATATCAACTGGGACATGAAGCGTCTGGAGGGTTATCGCAACTTCTGCAACAAACTGTGGAACGCCAGCCGGTATGTGTTAATGAGTACCGAAGAGAATGACTGTGGTCTTGAAAACGACGATATGACCCTGTCACTGGCTGATGAGTGGATTATTGCCCGCTTTAACAGCACAGTAAAAGACTTCCGTCAGGCTTTAGATACCTATCGTTTTGATCAGGCAGCCGCTATTGCATACGAGTTTACCTGGAACCAGTTTTGTGACTGGTATCTTGAACTCACTAAGCCGGTTCTCCAAAGTGGCACGGAAGTGCAACAACGCGGTACTCGCCACACACTGGTGAATGTTTTAGAACAGTTACTGCGCTTACTGCATCCGGTTATGCCGTACATTACTGAAACTATCTGGCAACGGGTGAAACCGCTGGTTGGTAATACGGATGATACCATTATGCTGCAGCCGTTCCCGCAGGTTGAGGACAACGTCAGCCATCAGGCAATGCAGGACATGGAGTGGCTGAAGCGCGTTATTTTAGCTATTCGAAATATTCGTGGCGAAATGGATTTATCACCGAATAAGCCTTTGCCTCTGCTGCTTTCAAATGCTGATTCAATGGCCAGAGGCCGTATTGAGAATAACCAAAGCTTCCTCAGTAGCCTGGCAAAGCTGGAGTCTATTGAGTTTATTGAAAGCGATGATGATGCACCAGCCAGTATGACCGCACTGGTTGATACGTTGAAGCTGCATATTCCAATGGCCGGTTTAATTGATAAAGAAGCAGAGCTACAGCGACTGCAAAAATCTATCGAGAAAGCGAACAAAGAGTGGCAGCGTCTGAACGGTAAGTTGAGCAACGATAACTTTGTCAGTAAAGCACCAGAAGCTGTCATTGCTAAAGAACGTGAGAAGCTTGCTGAAGCAGAAACTACGCTCAAGCAACTGCAAGAGCAGCAAGAGAAAATTAAAGCGCTTTAATTTTCATTAAAAGTGTATCGCTAAAAGCCCGAGTCTCTGATTCGGGCTTTTTTTTGAAAAATAATCTATTTTAAGAGGGCTCTCGTAGTGAAAAATAACGAGACAAAGGGAGAGAGTCATGACTATTTTCGAAGAACTGAGAGTTGATCACGATAAACAACGTAAATTGCTTGAATTGCTATTGGAAACGACCGGAGAAGCGCCGGAGCGTGAACAATACTATCAGCAACTAAAGCTCCAGCTGGAACAACACGCTGCCGCTGAGGAACGATACTTTTATAACCCTCTTATCAAAGACGATGACACAATAGAAATGTCGCGACACGGTATCGCTGAGCACCATGAAATTGACGAACTGATTGAAACCTTAGAACAAACGGAAATGTCGTCGCCAGCCTGGCTTCAACACTTTAAAAATTTAAAACATAAAGTCTTACATCATCTGAAAGATGAAGAGCAGGGATTTTTCCAGCGCGCAGGAAAGGTATTAAGTGAGTCCGAAAAATCCGGCTTAGGAAGTGACTACCGCAATATGATGAAAGAAAAAGGTTTGTAAAATCAGGAGAGGTTATTCCTCTCCATCGTCGAACTCTTCACCTTCAAGTTCATCATCTTCAATCAAGGTGCCCCAGCCATCGTATTCAACCTCACAGTCATCGGCTATAGCAGCTATTTCTCTCACCTGCCGGTTTAGAATATCGCTATCAAGCTCAGCATCTGTGACCGCCATAAACGCAAACCAACGCTTACCGCGTTCGTCTTCAAACTCATCGGCATCGTCCACATGGTAGCCTTGCTTAACAAGCTCTACGGCCGCTTTTTCCAACTTAGTAAAGTCCTGGCTGGCCAGGTGATGCTCAATTTCATACAGGAGATCTGTCTCCGCACCGTCAGCTATCAAAGCCTGTACGGTTTCTTCACTTTGCTTAAGTAGATCATTAAGATCTCGGCTCATGATTTATCCTTTTCCGCCTGTTCTCGTTCAATACTTGTGTTCAGCTGCTTAATTTTATCATCCATTAGCTGATGGCAGTGCCCACTCAGCTCACGTAAGTTTTCACGCTGGTAGTTTGCAATTCGTACCGGCTCCAGAAAAGCAACTTTCAGCACACCATTGTTCCAGCGGTTCATCTTTACCTTGCCATGTAACTCAGAGACACATACCGGAACCACGTCAACCTGAGCCCGAAACGCAGTATGAAAAGCACCATTCTTAAAGGGTAACAGCCCTCTTCCGTAACTTCGGGTTCCTTCCGGAAACATCCATACCGAAATGTCTCGTTGCTTTATAGCATCCGCCGTTTGTCCTATGGTGCCATGAGCTTTTCCGGCGTTTTTTCTGTCAATCAGAATATTTCCTGCTAACCAATAAAGCCACCCGAAGAACGGTATCCAGCGCAGGCTTTTCTTGCCCACAGTAACGGTATTTTTGGGCAGCATTGCTGCAATGGTGAATATTTCCCAACTGTTCTGATGGTTACAGACAAAGACGTAAGGGCCACCCTTTTCAATGTCCGGGTGACGACTCACTTCAATTCGCATGCCTAAAACTCGTATTGCCCACCCAAAAATATGAGCGAACCTGTAAGTATTATTACGATGAAAGGGGCGGATGATACAAAATAAGCAACCGACCACACCGAACAATACAACGAATCCACCAAGAAATACCCACCGCAACAAGGCTAACATTCAAACTCCTCAATTATCCTTGTCTTGCTCAACCACTATTTCATCAACACGTTGTAATCCGCGCGGTAGTTTATTACCACGCCGTCCGCGTTCTCCATAGTAATGCTCTAAATCTGCAGGTTTCAGAGTCAGCTTACGCTTACCGGCAATCAAAGTAATAGCTTTGTCCGGCGCCGCAGTAGCCAATGCAACCACATATTCTTCGCGAGACTGCGCACGCAAAGCAGGAATACTAATTAACTTGTTGCCTTTTCCTTTACTCAGTTGAGGCAAGTCTGCGACAGGGAAGACCAACATCCGGCCTTCATTGGAAATAACAACAACTTTGTCTTCCTGCAAATCATTCACTTTATTAGGTGGCAGTATCTTAGCGCCGGTCGGTAATGTGATAATAGCTTTACCGTTTTTATTACGGCTGACTAAGTCGCTGAACTGGCAAACAAACCCATAACCAGCGTCGGATGCCAATAGTAAATGACTTTCGTCTTTGGCCATTAGAACGTGCTCAACGTTTTCACCCGCAACTAAACTGAAACGTCCGGTCAGAGGTTCACCCTGGCTCCTTGCTGATGGCAACAGATGCGCTTCACAGGAGAAGCTTTTCCCTGAAGTATCAAGGAACACCACAGGCTGATTACTCTTACCTTCAGCCGACGCCAAATAGCTGTCACCGGATTTATAACTGAGCTTCTCACCTTCGATATCATGACCTTTAGCAGAGCGCACCCAGCCTTTCTTCGATAACACAACAGTTACCGCTTCGGCTGGCGTTAAATCACGCTCGCTTAACGCTTTAGCTTCAGAGCGCTCAACAATTGGCGAACGGCGCTCGTCACCATAAGTTTCCGCATCAGCTAGCAACTCTTTCTTGATCAGTGTTTTCAAACGACGATCTGAGCCCAGTAAAGTCTGCAGCTTTTCGCGCTCTTTATTAAGTTCATCTTGCTCGCCGGTCAGCTTCATTTCTTCTAATTTTGCTAAGTGGCGTAACTTCAGCTCCAGAATAGCTTCAGCTTGTTTATCCGATAACCCAAAGCGACTCATTAACTCGTCTTTCGGTTTATCTTCAGTACGGATAATCTCAATAACTTCATCAATATTGAGATAAGCAATAAGTAAGCCTTCTAAAATATGCAGGCGCGCCAGCACTTTATCTAAGCGATGCTGCAAACGTCGCGTTACTGTTGTCTGACGAAACTCCAGCCACTCTTTAAGAATGCCAACCAGCGGCTTCACTTTCGGCCGGCCATCTAAGCCCAGAATATTCAGGTTAACCCGGTACTGCTTTTCCAGATCTGTTGTGGCGAACAGGTGATTCATTAACTGTTCTGTATCCACCCGATTTGAGCGAGGAACCACAACTAACCTTGTCGGGTTTTCATGGTCTGACTCATCACGCAAGTCCGAAACTAAAGGCAGTTTCTTGGCCTGCATTTGATGCGCTATTTGCTCTAATATTCTTGCCCCGGATGCCTGGTGCGGTAAGGCCGTAATAACAATTTCACCATCTTCAACACTGTAGCAGGCACGCATTTTAATACTACCGCGCCCCGTTTCATAAAGCTTAGTGATGTCATCCGTTGGCGTAATAATTTCAGCATCGGTCGGGTAATCCGGTCCCTTCAGCACTTTCATAATATCTTCAAGCTGACTACCCGGCTTTTCCAGTAACATTGCGCAGGCATTAGCCACTTCACGAGCATTGTGAGGAGGAATGTCCGTGGCCATACCGACAGCAATGCCGGTTACACCATTTAATAAAATATGGGGTAAACGCGCAGGCAGCACCTGAGGCTCTTTCATGGTGCCATCAAAGTTCGGTATCCAGTCGACCGTCCCCTGACCCAGCTCGCTGAGTAAGACTTCACTAAATTTAGACAGTCTGGCCTCGGTATAACGCATAGCTGCGAAGGATTTAGGGTCATCCGGTGAACCCCAGTTACCCTGACCGTCGACCAGCGGGTGACGGTAGGTGAAAGGCTGAGCCATGAGCACCATAGCTTCATAACATGCACTGTCACCATGAGGGTGAAATTTACCAAGAACATCACCCACGGTACGGGCTGATTTTTTATATTTAGCAAGTGCCGAGAGTCCAAGCTCTGACATTGCGTATACAATGCGTCGCTGTACCGGTTTTAAACCATCACCGATATTCGGTAGTGCCCTGTCCATGATCACGTACATGGAATAATTCAGGTAGGCTTCTTCCGTAAAGCGACTCAGTGGGCGGGTTTCTGTAACTTCCGTCGACATTCTGACTTCTCCTTGCTCACAAGTGCTTACAGTTCAGCCAAGTCGGCCATGTTACCTTTGCTTTCCAACCAGGTACGGCGGTCTGCAGCTCGTTTTTTCGCTAAAAGCATATCCATCAGCTCTTCCATTAGTTCGCCATCGTCAATGGTCAACTGAACCAGTCGGCGGGTATTTGGATCCATAGTGGTTTCACGTAAGGTTAACGGGTTCATCTCACCCAAACCTTTAAAACGCTGAACATTCACTTTGCCTTTGCGCTTTTCAGCCTCGATACGATCTAAAATGCCCTGCTTTTCACCTTCATCCAACGCGTAATAGACGTCCTTGCCGACATCTACGCGATAAAGTGGTGGCATCGCGACAAAAATATGACCGTTTTCAACTAATAGTCTGAAGTGCTTCACAAACAGTGCACAAAGCAAGGTTGCGATGTGCAAACCGTCTGAGTCGGCATCCGCTAAAATACAAATTTTCCCATAACGCAATTTGTCTAAGTCGACACTGTTGGGGTCAACGCCTACCGCAACCGAAATGTCGTGAATTTCCTGCGACGCCAGAATTTGTTCCGGGTCAACTTCCCAGGTATTCAGAATTTTACCGCGAAGCGGCATAACCGCCTGAAACTCACGATCTCGAGCTTGCTTCGCAGAGCCTCCTGCCGAGTCCCCTTCCACTAAAAACAATTCACTTCTGCCGGGCTCCTGACTTGAACAGTCTGTGAGCTTTCCGGGGAGCGCCGGGCCCTGCGTTACTTTTTTACGAACAACTTTTTTACTAGCTTTTAGTCGTCTTTGCGCGTTGCTAATGCAGACATCGGCTAAAAGTTCAGCTTGATCGGTATGCTCATTCAGCCAAAGGCTAAAAGAGTCTTTTACCACCCCGGAGACAAAGCTGGCGGACTGCCGCGAGGACAAGCGCTCTTTTGTCTGCCCTGCAAACTGAGGGTCCTGCATTTTGGTCGACAAAATATAGCTACAACGTTCCCATACGTCTTCCGGAGTTAACTTGACCCCTCGGGGTAACAGGTTACGGAACTCACAAAACTCACGCATAGCCTCCAGTAGCCCCTGACGCAGTCCGTTTACATGGGTACCGCCCAGCGTGGTCGGAATTAAGTTAACGTAACTTTCAGAGACCCCTTCGCCACCTTCAGGCAGCCAGGTAACAGCCCAGTCAACACCTTCTGTTTGCGAGCTAAAACTACCATCGAAGGGTTCTTCCGGTAAGGTCGGTACATCCTTAACCGCCTCAACCAAATAATCCGTTAAGCCATCCTGATAAAACCAGGTATCTTCCGTGTCATCAATTTTATTACGGAAGGTAATTGTCAGGCCGGGACATAGCACAGCTTTAGCGCGCAATATGTGTTTTAACTTGGTAACAGAGAATTTTGCAGAATCGAAATATTGAGGATCCGGCCAAAAGTGAACTCGTGTACCGGTGTTTCTTTTCCCCACCGTTCCGGTTACTTCCAGCTCACTGACTTTATCGCCGTTCTCGTAGGCCATTTCATAAACTTGCCCATCACGCTTAATGGTCAGTTCAACACGCTTGGATAAAGCGTTAACCACCGAGATACCAACACCATGCAAACCACCGGAAAATTGATAGTTTTTATTCGAAAACTTACCGCCGGCATGCAGTTTACTCATGATCAGCTCAACACCCGGAACACCTTCTTCCGGATGAATATCCACCGGCATTCCCCGACCATCGTCGGTGGCTTCCAGCGACTGGTCCTGATGCAGAACAACAAGCAACGTTTTGGCATGCCCCGCCAGAGCTTCATCGACACTATTATCTATAACCTCCTGACCTAAATGATTAGGCCGAGAGGTGTCAGTGTACATACCGGGGCGGCGCTGAACCGGTTCCAGTCCGTTCAGCACCTCAATGGAGTCGGATTTATAGTCTGTCATGAGTCCCTGTTTTTATTATTGGCTCGATCCACGAAAAGTGTGCTTCAATTTACCGCTAACTGGCGTCTATTTGAAGTAGTACGGCATAAATTTCTGAGCAGTTTCGCTCAGCTTAGGCTGAATATGGCCCTGCTTACGACACAAGGTTAACCAGTCGGCCAAAAATTGATTCACCTGATGTTTTTCATCCTGGTGCCGCATTTCACGGTTAGGCTGCTGATAACGTGCGGCTAAACGAGTAACGCCCTGACTGGATATAATCTCAGCCATACGCACATCATGATATAACCGCACCGTCATTTTAGCATGCAGGTAGTCTGCCCAGTCCGGCTTCAACTGTTCAATTTCAATGTCTGAGGTATAGCGCGCTTCACTCACGTTGCGCAAACTGAATGCTAAATGCTCCCCGGCATAAATCGTAACCTGAGCCTGAGACTCAAGCTGCGACAGCAGAGGCAATAACCCTGCGTAGTTAAGTTCGTTCAGTCGGTGCAGTTCAGCCACGTCGACAACATAGCGCTGTAGCATAATAAAACCTCAGTTTACTCCAGATCAGAGAACACCTTATCACGGTGTAACTGCAACCATTGTAACCCAATTACACTGGCTGCGTTGTTGATTTCTTCACGTTCAAGCATAGCGATAACTTTATCCCGAGGTATCACATGCACGCGTATATCTTCGTCTTCTTCAGGGAGACCACCGAAGTCGGCGGCCGATTTACTATCAACTTCCGCAATATAAATCGTTAATTTTTCGTCCGTACCACCGGGGCTGGAGTAATAACTGGTAGCGTAAATTAAACGTTTGGCTGTTAAACCAGCTTCTTCTTCCAGTTCACGAGTTGCCACTTCTTCAGCGCTCTCGTCGGCATCAAACATCCCGGCGACAAACTCAAACAACCAAGGTCCATTTTCGTCCTCAAGTGCGCCTACGCGGAACTGCTCAACAACCACCAACTCATCGGTTACCGGGTCATAAGGTATAACAACAACCGCATGTCCCCGTTCCATTAATTCCCGGTCAATGACCGGACTCCAGTCACCAGAAAACAAACGGTGTTGTAAAGAATAGCGATAAACTGACAAAAAACCTTGATAAAGCGGTGTCTTTTCCTTTACTTTCACATCATCTCGGTGAAAACGAATTGCCATACTAACGAGTCCTATTATTGAGAGTAACTGAAAACAAACATTCTGTTACACTTGAGCGAATTCTGAAACCATGTTTTTCTTAAAGTATTTGCGCAAATCATTTACACTGGTAATCATTCAGCGCTGTATGTAAACTATGCGCAATTATTGAACATTGCATGTCAAGTAACAGGAAACTGACTACCATGAAAAAGCATCTTTTGTCGGCAGCTGTCGGTCTGGCATTGACCACAGTCACTTTTACGTCAAATGCTGAAGATTTGGCTCAAATTTATCGCTTAGCAGTTGATAATGATCCGACCTTATTACGTGCCGCAGCAGAGCGTGATGCCGCACAAAAAGGTATTGATATTGCCAAGTCAGGATTCCTGCCTCAGGTTTCGGGAGAAGCTGGTTACAGTGACTCAACAAGCGAATCCCCGCAAGTTTTTGAGTCAGGCATTCAAGTTTTCGATAGCGACAGCAGTGGCTGGCAAGCCGGCATTACGCTGAACCAGAGTATTTTTGACTGGACTGTCTGGAGAAACGCCGACATTGCAGAGAAGCAAGCCTATCAGGCGGAAGTTGCCTACAGCAACGCCCAACAAGACCTGATGTTACGTGTTGTTAATGCGTACTTCCAGGCTCTTCAGGCCCGTGATGACTTATCTTTCGCAGAAGCCGAAAAGAAGGCTATCGAGCGCCAGCTTGAACAAACCAAGCAACGCTTTTCAGTCGGCTTAACCGCTATTACCGATGTTCACGAAGCACAGGCTCAATACGACAGCGCTGTCGCACGTGAGATTCAGGCTCGCAATGCGGTTGAAATTGCCTTAGAAGACATTCGCGAAATTACCGGCCAATACCCGCAAACATTGGCAGCTTTAGATACCGAAACTTTTTCACCGAGCGATCCGGCACCAGAAGATGTTCGTCAGTGGGTGAAAAAAGCTGAAAATGGCAACCTTAGCCTATTGGAAAGTAAAGTTCAGGTAGACATTGCTGAGCAGCAAATTAAGCTACGCCAGGGTGGTCATTATCCTACAGTATCACTTCAGGCCAGCTATTCTACATCGGACACAGAGCGCACAATTACTAATGAGAATGGTCAACAGAAAACAGATTTGCCTCGTCTGGACAGCCGCTCTATTGGTTTGAATGTCAGCGTACCTATTTTCTCAGGTTTCCGTACGTCAGCGGAAGTTGCTCAAGCACGTGATAACTATGTGGCCAGCAGCCAACAGATGGTTCAGACTCGCCGTAATATTGAACGCGAGGTGCGTAATGCCTACTATGAGGTTTCAGCGTCTATTGCCAGCATTAATGCGTTTCAACAGTCGGTTGTGTCTGCAGAGAGTGCTTTGAAAGCCACTGAAGCCGGTTTTGAAGTCGGCACTCGTACTATCGTTGATGTGCTGGATAGCACCCGTAACCTCTATAATGCAAAACGTAACTTATCTGAAGCTCGTTATGGCTATATCCGCCAAATTCTGCGCCTTGAACAAGCCGCGGGACAACTGCAGGAACAAGACCTGTTAGCAATAAACAGTAGCCTTTCTGAAAATGTAGAAGGCACTGCGGCTGACTAACAGAGCAGACCAGGGCACCGCCGTTTTCAGGTGGTGCCTTATTTCAAATGTTTTATGTTACTATCCGCGATAATTGAAGAATAATTAGCGGCATCTGTTGTGATCGAACCTCCCAAATTTAAGTTCTACTTTCTGCATCCTAAGTTTTGGCTAACCTGGCTTGGTGTCTTTGTCCTTTACACGGTTTCGTGGCTGCCATACCGCCTGCAACTCGCCATGGGTAAAGGCTTGGGCTTGCTGTTTAAGAAGCTCATGCCGCGCCGCGTCAACATTGCCCGAACCAACTTGAAGCTGTGTTTCCCTAATTACAGCGATGAAAAAATTGAAGCGTTGCTAACCGAGAATATGAAAAACACCGGTATCGCTTATTTTGAAATTGGCATGGCCTGGTGGTGGCCAAACTGGCGAATTAAACGAAAGCTGCACATTCACGGTGAGGAACACCTTCGCAAAGCTCAGGAAGACGGCAGTGGTATTCTGTTATTGCTTTTTCACTTCCTTAGTCTGGAAGTCCATGCGCGACTGCATGGCTTTGTCGAACCAGCCGTTGGCTTGTATCGTCCTCACAATAATGCGGTGATGGAATTTTTGCAGACTCGCGGACGTGGGCGCTCAAACAAGTACATGATCCAGCGACGTGATGTTAAAGCCATGATGAATGCGCTGACTCAAGGAGATATTGCAGGCTACCTGCCAGATCAAGATTATGGCCGGCGCCGTGTTGAGTTCGTTAAGTTTTTCGAGGTACCAGACACCTCCACCACTTTAGGCACCATGCTTTTTGCACGTAACCCTAATTGCAAGGTACTGGTCAGCCGCTGTGTCAGACGTGATGACGGCAGTGGGTACGATCTTTATTACGAGCCACCACTTGAGAACTTCCCCAGCGGTGACGATAAAGCCGATGCAGAGCGGGTTAATCAGTTAGCTGAACAGGCAATACTAAAAGCTCCGGAGCAATACCTCTGGGTTCATCGGCGCTTTAAAACGCGCCCCGACCCTGATATGCCAAGCTACTACCGCTGATCTTCCAGCAATTGATTCCAGCAGTCGAGTACAGCCTGACGCTCAGCATCCAGGTTGTGCTCTTCCAGCAACTGCTCGCCTTGTAGTGCCAAAGCATGACTCTCGCAACGGAAAATCTGAAAAGCGTTAATCAAATTTTGCGCATTCACCTCAGATAACAAATGCAGTTGTTGTGCCTCAGTCAGAAGCCTGACGTTATCACTGTATTGGCATAGCTCGGGATGCTTATGCGCATGGCGTAGTACAATGTACTGAGTTATAAACTCAATATCCGCAATGCCGCCGGCATCCTGTTTTAGGTCAAACATGCTGCTGTTACGTTGTGCTAAATGCTCTCGCATTTTCTCACGCATCTCCACAATACTTTTGCGCAATTCCTTCTCATCTCTGGGCTGAGACAAAATACTGCGGCGTATATCCATAACAGTTTCGCGCAATGCCGGAACACCAAACACGGCCCGTGCGCGAACCAGCGCCTGTAATTCCCAGGTCCAGGCATCATCCCTTAGATAACGTGCAAATGAACTGACCTGAGTCACCAGTAATCCTGCCTGGCCAGAGGGGCGTAAGCGCAAATCAACGTCATACAAAATGCCAGCTACGGTCCGGGTGGTAAATAGGTGCAGAATCCGTTGTGCAAGACGCAAGTAAAACTGTTGAACTTCTATCGGTCGTTGACCATCGGTCTGGCCCTGATAATTGGCGTCTGTAACAAAAACAAGATCGAGATCAGAGCCATACCCTAATTCCTGACCTCCGAGCTTTCCATAGCCAAGTACGGCAAAACCTGTATTGTCGACACTGGTGCCCTCGGGCTTACCATGTTTTTGCGTCAGGTGATGCCATGCGAGACCGACCACCTCAGCGATAATAGCTTCAGCCAGCGCGCTTAAGTGGTCACTGACATTCATCAGTTCAAGAACACCACTAATATCGGCCGCCGCTATTTTTAACTGCAACGCTTGTTTGGCTTGCCGTAAAGCGTCCATCTGCGTTTCTAAGTCCTGCTCGGGGATCCTCAGCAAATACTCCCGCAACACCGACGCATAATCCTTCGATTCGGGCAAACTATAGAGTTGCTGGGGATCGATAAGCTCATCTAAAAGTATCGGGTGTAATGCCAGCTGCTCCGAAATCCATGGGCTTGCCATGCAAAGTTTGCACAGTTGTTCGCGTGCACCGGGGTTTTCCGCAAGCAGCTCGATATAGGCCGTACGACTCATCACGGCTTTAATGATGGATAACAGCCTTTCCAGCAAACGTTCCGGATGTTGATGTTGAATTGCGTGGCGCAGCATCATGGGCATTAAGCGAGCTAAAGCTGCTCGTCCCCGGGGGCCGGAACTGCGGCGTCGGCTCTCCTGACGGAAGTTTTTAATTTGTGTCCATAAAGCCTGCGGCTCGTTGACCCCTTCACTCTCCAGAATCTCTATCGCCGCATCGTCATCCAGCATGTCCTGCCATAAAACCTGCAAGCTTTGCTCATCTTCGTCATCTTCGGACTCAGCCCCAACCACCTGCCGAAATTCACTATGAATGCGAGCCATACATTGATCAATCTTATCCTGCAGCTCTTGCCATTTCGGCTCATCTAACATAGCGCATAAACGCGCTCGACCCAGCTCATCTGACGGTAGTTGTTGAGTTTGTTGGTCATCTATTTGTTGCAGACGATGCTCTATAACACGCAAATATTCATAGTCATCCAGTAACTGACTGGCTTGCTTCTGATCAATTAAGTCCAGCTCAGTCAGTTCGTCCATAGCTTTATAAACCGAACGTGTCTGCAGGGACTTTTCCTGTCCCCCGCGAATAAGCTGGTGTGCCTGAACAATGAACTCGACTTCTCTGATGCCACCGGCACCCAACTTTATATTATTTCTCACGCCCTGGCGCCGGGTTTCCTGCGTAATAAGAAGCTTCATTTTACGCAGGGCTTCAATCGCACCAAAATCAATGTAGCGGCGATAAACGAAAGGTCGTATTAATTGCTGAAAAGCCTGCTGGTATTGTTCATCAGCACCTATCATCCGTGCTTTTACCATAGCGTAACGCTCCCAGTCACGCCCTTGCTCCTGATAATAATGCTCTAACGCGTTAACACTGGTCACTAAAGGACCCGACTGGCCAAAAGGCCGAAGCCTCATATCAACCCGGAAAACCTGACCATCGGCGGTCGTTTCATCGAGTAAACCAATAAGCGACTGCGCCAATCGTTTATAAAAGACACCATGCTCTAAGTTACGGCCCGGCCCCTGAGTCTCACCTTGCTCAGGGAACGCAAAAATAAGATCGATATCCGACGAAAAATTTAATTCCCTTCCGCCCAGTTTCCCCATACCAATAATCAACAGCGGCAGGAGGTTGCCTTCGGCATTAAGCGGCTTACCATGACGGTTAATATAACGCTCAAATAGCCAACTTAAGCTTTCGCTGATTGCAGCATCAGCAATAGCACTATAGTGAGCCAGAGACTCTTTTAGAGAAAGTTGCTGTAAAATATCAGCGGCGGCCAGCTTTGCCATCCAGCAATGACGCAATTGCCGAAGGCACTTTTTGGCGTCCTCTTCACTATTTAAAGGTTCTAACGCCTCTGCAATATGCGCTTCATAGTCATTCACTTCGGGCAGCTGAATGGCTGTCTTACTAGCAACAAAAAGCTCAGTGACCAAGTGATCGGGATAACTCTCCGCCACACGGCCTATGAATGGGCTTACAGCAAATAAAGACCTTAGCAGTTGTTGCTGTTCATTGTTTAACAGGGAACCGGAAGCAACATCCTGGTAGCGTTGCCAGGCCGCCTCACTCTCTTTAAGTAATTCTTTGCCGGGAGTCAGCATAGCTACCTTAATTCATCCAATAGGGTTCACGTTTCAGAGCTGCTTTTCGCGAATACTCCAGCGCTTTCAACAAGGATTCACGTTGTACCTTTTGCCATTCCATTAACTTTTCATCAATTTCGTCGTCACGTTCTTTGATACGCTCATGCAAAATATGCAGGGCCGTAATTTCGCGGATGCCTCTTGCTAAATCCTGCCACGGCAGACGGAATTTTTCCCTTAAGTCAGGATCAAACAAATGGCCAAAACAAGTCCCCATAAGCAAGCTGTTTTGCAGGGGTGTCAGCAGTTTCAGATAGCCTTCTTCATTTAATCTTTCGTGCTCTGAAAAAGCGGTCTGCACGAGTTGCCAGTCACTTTTCAATAGCTGGCTGCTCCAGGGCAAAACTGGCTGCTCTAACTCTTCGGTCATTTCTTCTTTGAAAAGAAATTCAGACAGTTCCAGTAGCGTTCTCTGATAGCTGACTGAGTGAACCAGCTCCGAAACTTCCGTCAGCCTTATCACATCCTCCTGGCTATTAAGCAGCGACTCATAAAGCTTGTTATAGCGCTTAAGCGCACGATGATAAGCGCCATCTTCAGCGGTTAGTTCATCCAGCCCTTCAAAACGTTTTAACCACTGCAGTTTCGACATTATTTGCGAGATATTGGTCAGTAGCCGGCGCTCTCCTACACCATTTTCAATCAACTGTTCCAGTACAACCTGCACCATTTGAATACCATCTGCCATGCCCTGCACGGCTCTTACACTGGGCTGAAACTCCAGACAGGCTTCATTGTGCTGCCAATGACGTAGACCCGATTCTAACGACCGATATAATGCCTGACCGACATTATATTCCGACTTTAGCGGTACGTAATGCATCTGCGTAAATGGTTCAAGCAGGCTCTTCCCGGCTAACAAATAACCTCTTGCAGCTTTACTGAGCGAGCCTACTCTCGCACCCGCTTTTTTAACCAGCTCATTTGCCAGTCGATAGGCCTCAGTTAAAGAGCCCTTTTGCACTTCAAGCTCAATTTCAGCTATCGGCTCACGTTGCTCCCCGGACTCAATATAGCCATCATCAAAAACCATCTCGATAACACCTTCACCACTGGGAAGTCGCCATTGAGTGCGCATAAAGTCAGTCACAAATAGGGTATCTAAGTCTCGCTGGATATCGTATACCGGGAAGTCATCCGGCCATATTTCGTTGTCAAATAAGGTTAAGTCAGGCTTGTCCTTGTCAACATTAACATTGTACTCGGGCCTTTGATGCATGCCGCCCATAACCCGGCCAGCCAATTTGATTGTTTGCTCTTTATGATCTTTATAGCTACGTATCCGTAATCCAATATCGAACTGACGTAAACGCAAATCGGATGTGTCAAAGTAAGCGTTTGTAAGTTCAAACTGCTCTTTATTGGGCTTAGCCTGATTAGCATCCGCCAACGACTGGCAGACTTCGAGTGCTTTTTCTCGTTGTTCAGGAGCAATCAGTAATTTGAGCTCAACTTCTTGTGACATAAATCGATTCCGATGCGTTTAATAAGTTAGATTAAAGGTACTGGCTTGGCGGCTAACGGTCAACAAACACGGGCATTTAGTTCACTTGACACTAAGGGTGAAAAGTTGCAACGTGAGATCCGACCATAAAGGGTCTTTACCAGCGCAATAATAAGCTTATACTTGCGCTGATTCCCAACATTGGGGAAGCACGCCGAGCTTCGGCCTGGCTATACAGGAGATGCTATGTTCAAAGCGAGTGAGGTGCTATCCAAACAGCATCAGGCTGAGGACTTAAAGTCCTTACAGCAGGCAATCACTAACAATTATATTGTTGACGAAGACCAATATATGCGTGAGCTACTGCCGCTGGTTCCTGCCGATGATGAAACGGTTAGTGCAGTTACCGAGCGCGCAGCTAAATTAGTTGAGCAAGTGAGGGAACGGGCAGATAACGGCGTTGTTGACGCCTTTTTGCAAGAGTACAGCCTGGATACTAAAGAAGGTATCATTTTAATGTGTCTTGCCGAGGCACTATTACGTATACCCGATGGTTATACAGCAGACGCATTAATTCAGGACAAACTTTCCGGCGGCGACTGGCAAAAGCACATGGGCCAGAGCGCCTCATGGTTAGTCAATTCCGGTACCTGGGGTCTGGCACTGACAAACAGTGTAACGAACCCCACCGGCAAGCCAATGGAAACACCACGCGGTGCTTTTCGACGCCTTATCCGTAAGCTCGGCAAGCCGGTCATTCGCAAGGCGACGTACACCGCCATGCAAATTATGGGTAAGCAGTTTGTGCTGGGACGCAGCATTGAGGAAGCCCTGAAAGAAAGTCGCGACAACCGCGATAAAGGTTATACTCACGCTTACGACATGCTTGGTGAAGCCGCATTAACGATGAAAGATGCGAACTACTACAAGCAGCAGTACGTCAACTCAATTAAGACCATTACCAAAGAAGAATTTAATAACCCGGATGCACCACGACCGACCATTTCAATCAAGTTGTCGGCATTGCACCCCCGCTATGAATCGGCCAACCACGAACGCGTACTGACTGAGCTTGCCACCACCTTAACTGACTTGGTTAAGCTGGCAAAAGAAGCTGATGTTGGTGTGACCATTGATGCCGAAGAGGCCGACCGCCATGAGCTGTCACTGGAGTTATTTGAAAAAGTCTATCGCAGCGGTGTTTGCAAAGGCTGGCCTCGATTTGGTCTGGTGGTCCAGGCCTATTCAAAACGTGCCCTGCCAACTTTATGTTGGATAACAGCTCTGGCCAAAGAGTGTGGCGACGAAATACCGGTACGCCTCGTTAAAGGCGCCTATTGGGATAACGAAATTAAGTGGACTCAGGAAAACGGTCTGCTCGGCTACCCTGTATTTACCCGCAAGTCTCATAGTGATATTTCTTATCTGGCCTGCGCACGCTATTTGTTAAGTGACGATACCGACGGAGCTATTTATCCGCAGTTTGCTACTCACAATGCGCAAACCTTTGTGGCCATTGAACAGATGAACGAAACTCATAAGCGGCGCATTGAATATCAACGCTTACACGGCATGGGTGACAGCTTATACGACACCATAATGGAGCAGAATCCGGGCATGGTTGTTCGCATTTATGCGCCAGTTGGCCCGCACAAAGATTTGCTGCCGTATTTAGTTCGTCGTCTGTTAGAAAACGGTGCTAACTCGTCGTTTGTTCACAAGCTGTTAGATTCAGATACGCCAGTCAATGAGCTGGTTGAACACCCCATGAAAACAGCTTCAGGTTACGAAAAGTACGCAAACAGCAAAATTCCACTTCCCCCTCAAATGTATGGGGATCGCACAAATTCGTTAGGATTGAATATGAATATTCACTCACAAGCAGATGATTTTATTGCAGCGGTTCAACAGTACCGCGACAAACAGTGGCAAGGCGGTCCCATCGTTGATGGAAAAACCGTTGAAACCGACCACCATGTCAGTATTACCAGCCCTCAGGAAACAGCTAAACAGGCTGGCCGCATTTACTGGGGCGATAAAAAGCTTTCCGAGAAAGCGCTACAAAGCGCCAACGCCGCCTACAAATCCTGGCGCGACGTGCCGACCGAAGAGCGTGCACAATGCCTGGAAAAATTCGCGGATCTAATGGAAGCTAACCGTAACGAACTGATCGCTTTATGTTCAGTCGAAGCGGGCAAAGGCTTACAGGATGGTATCGACGAAGTTCGCGAAGCCGTAGACTTCTGTCGCTATTATGCCAACCAGGCCCGTGAGCTCATGGGTAAACCCATTCAGTTGCCAGGACCGACAGGCGAAGACAACGAGCTATTCGTTGAAGGTCGCGGCACCTTTATCTGTATCAGCCCATGGAACTTCCCATTAGCAATTTTCGTCGGTCAGGTTGCGGCAGCGTTAGTTACCGGTAACTCAGTTATTGCCAAACCAGCAGAGCAGACGGGTTTAATTGCCTACCGCGCGGTGCAGTTAGCTTTAGAAGCAGGTATTCCAGGCAACGTATTGCACTTTATGCCGGGTAGTGGTGCCGAGGTCGGCAGCTACTTAACCAGCCAGGAAGATATTGGCGGTGTTTGCTTCACCGGCTCAACCTATACAGCTCAGGCAATTAACCGTGCATTAGCGGCACGAACAGGCCCAATCGTCCCTCTGGTAGCGGAAACCGGTGGGCAGAACGCCATGATGGTTGACTCAACCGCTCTGCCAGAGCAGGTTGTCACCGACGTAGTTGCCAGCGCCTTCCAGAGCGCCGGACAACGCTGTTCAGCTCTGCGCGTTCTCTTTGTGCAGGACGACGTGGCTGATCGTATTATCGACTTGCTACGCGGTGCTATGGAAGAATTGCAGGTTGGCGACCCATTACTGCATGAAACCGATGTCGGTCCGGTTATTGATGGTATCGCCAAAACCAACCTGGAACAGCACATTTCTGACATCCAGCAGGCGGGACGCTTAATTGCGCGCGCACCTCTGCCTGATTATGCTATGGGTGGCACCTTTGTCGCACCTACGGCGATAGAAATTGACAGTATTAGCCAACTGGTAAAAGAAAACTTTGGCCCAATACTGCACGTGATACGCTATAAAACCAGCGAAATTGATGAGGTTATTGATAGCATCAACAATACCGGCTTCGGTTTAACCTTTGGCATTCACAGCCGGAACGAAACCTTTGCATACGATGTTGCAAGCCGAATCGATGTGGGTAACGTCTACATTAACCGTAACCAGATAGGCGCAATTGTCGGCGTGCAACCATTCGGTGGTCGCGGCATGTCTGGTACCGGGCCTAAGGCTGGTGGTCCACATTACCTTACCCGTTTCGTCACCGAAAAAACACGCAGTGATAACATTACTGCTGTTGGTGGTAACGCAACGTTATTGTCTTTAGACGATTAAAAGCAAAGTAAGGTACAAAAAAGCCAGCGAGAAATCGCTGGCTTTTTATTTTACTCTTCGTAATTTTTCAATTCTATTTGGTAATCATCCAACTGCTGCCTGAGGCTATCATTAAAAACGATAATAATTTCCTGCCGGCGTCCTTTTTCATCAGCAAAGCTCAACCCGGCCAAGTCTTTCTCGTACCGGTGTAATACCGGTGGTTTATCGAGCTGATAAGTTCTTGGTGGCAAAATCAGGCGCTTTTCTGTCAATTCAAGGTCACGATAAAACGCAGCCGGCTGCAATGGCCTGAATTTCACGACAATCGTCATAACAATCGCCATGGTCAGCAATGCGCCCGTGATGATAATCCACAGGGGAACTGCATCACCAATATAAATTGCCATCCATATCGCTAAAAAGAAGCCGCCCCACGCTTGGGGGCGGCGACTGTCACGATAAAACGTCAGTGCTGTTTCTTGTGATTTTTCGTTTTTAGAAGTCATCGTCACTATGTAAATAAAGGCTTTCGCTACCGTCTTTTATCGCTAAAGCCAGGCTATGAATACGTGGCAGAATACGCGCAAAATAGAAGCGGGCCGTTTTTGTTTTGGTTGCCAAATAGGGTTTCTCGTTTACCAGTGGCTCAGCTGCTATCGCCATCTTCAACCACAAGTAAGCGTAAGAAACATAACCCACCAGATGCAGATACTCAACCGCTACGCTGTTAACAAGGTTCTCATCGCCCGCGGCCTTTTGCAGTACTTCCTCGCTGACACCATTCAGTATATTCAGCGCCTGCTGCAATTGCTCACGCTGCTTGATCCATTCACTGCCGGTCGCCGTTTCATCCAGAAAGCTCTGAATTTCTTCATTAAACGGCTGCAATAGTTTGCCTTGCGAACCAAACACTTTACGACCCAATAAGTCCAGTGCCTGAATACCGTTTGTGCCCTCATAAATTTGCGCTATACGAGTATCACGAACCAACTGCTCCTGACCCCATTCCCGCACGTAACCATGGCCACCAAAAACCTGCTGCCCGTGAATCGTGCACTCGAGTCCGGTGTCAGTTAAAAAGGCTTTAGCGACAGGTGTCAATAACGCGACCATCGCGTCTGCTTTTTGTCTAACCTGCTCATCTTCGGCGTATTTCGAGCGGTCGAGCTGCTGACCCACCCAGGTTGAGAACGCGCGACCGCCTTCAGTAAGCGACTTCATGGTCAGCAACATACGGCGCACATCGCCGTGCACTAAAATTGAATCGGCTTCGGCCTGGTCGTTGCGAGTTGCTTTAGCGCCTCGTCCCTGAATGCGATCTTTAGCGTATTCCAGAGCGTTCTGGTACGACCGTTCTGCAGCACCAAGTCCCTGGATACCAACGCCTAAGCGTTCATAGTTCATCATGGTGAACATAGCTGGCAGACCGCGATGCGGTTCACCGACCAACCAGCCTTTTGCACCGTCAAAGTTCATGACACAGGTGGCTGACCCATGAATACCCATCTTATGTTCAATTGAGCCACAGCTAACAGCGTTACGCTCGGTCAGGTTGCCTTGTTCATCAGACAAAAACTTAGGCACCACAAACAACGAAATGCCTTTTGTACCTGCCGGAGCATCAGGTAATTTGGCCAACACTAAATGAACGATATTCTCCGCTAAATCGTGTTCGCCACCGGTGATAAATATCTTAGTACCGCTGATAGAAAAACTGCCGTCCTCAGCTGGTATCGCTTTACTGCGAATAATACCTAAATCTGTTCCGGCATGAGATTCTGTCAGGCACATAGTGCCGGTCCACTCACCTGATACCATGCGCGGTAGATAATGATTCTTTAGCTCGTCACTACCATGCGAGTTAATCGCCATAATAGCGCCGGAGGTTAACCCCGGGTAGAGCGAGAAAGCGATATCGGCGCTACAAAGCATTTCTTCGTATTGAGCAGACAAAGACTTAGGTAAACCCATGCCGCCAAAGTCCGGGTTAGCTGTTACGCCAACCCAGCCGCCTTCAGCTAACTGGCGAAAGTTCTCTTTGTAGCCTTTAGGAGTTGTTACTACCCCATCTGCAAATTTAACACCTTCCTCGTCGGCTTCACGGGCCAGCGGCGCTACTAAGTTTTCAGCAACCTTGGCACCTTCATCCAAAATAGCACCGGCAGTTTCAACATCCATCATGTCGGCAAGTTCAGGGGTTTGCTGCCAGTCGTCGGCAACTCGGAATACATCGTGCAGGACAAAGTCCATATCGTCGCGGGGAGCTCTGTAGTCAGCCATATCATTACCTCTTGTATGAATCACACGGGCATTCAAACAAATAATTCAAACGCCTGTTTAAACTTTATCGCACAAGAGTATGAATCCCTTTGCGGGATGTCAATAATTTCTACGGTTGCCAGTCTTCTAAAGCGGCTTGTGAGAATGCTTGTGAATCCATCACCAACACCACTTTCTGCGGCTCTATTCTCAGAATAGTCAATTGATTCAGCGCATCGCCCTCGTATAGTCGCTGGCCATTGAGTTCAATCCATCGCTGGGACGCACTGGAACGGTACATATGGCTATCGTAGCTAAAGGCTGGCACCTGTCGCTGAAATGAACGCGAAAGCTCACCTAGTGGCGGAATAACGCTTGTATCGGCATTATCATTATTGTTACTATCGGTATCATTCACTGCGGCTTCAAAACGCTCTAACAAGTCGGGCGACACGGCAGATAAATCGAGAGCTTCACGCTGTGGTTCTGTTTGTTCGGGCTGAGACGCGCCCGTGGAAGCTGGCTCTGGCAACTCTGAGCTCTTAGCAACCTCTACTGTTTCTTCTTGCGGTTCAGCATCCCAGCTTATCGCTTCAACGGTTTCGGTTTTCCCCCAACTAAAGCGCTCCGCCGCAACAGTTTCAGGCTCTGGTTCTTTCGCGAGCCACTGAGCGGTTCCTGCCCCCAGCACTCCCCCTGCAACAATTATTGCGGGCCATATTAGCCACCCCCAACGTCGGGTACTATTGTCGGTAGCCATTAAAGACGCGTCTAATATTGACCGTTGCTTTAATAGCGGCGACTGCTGTTGCTTTAATGCTTTTAATAAGGAGGACATGACTAACTCTCTTTACTCGCTCTTTTATTCAATCTGGGCCCAAAATCTGAAGCTCTTGAGGCCAGCCATGCCATCGTTGCTTCATCCAACTTGCCGGTCACACGAAGTCCCTGGCTCTTTTGCAACGCTTTAAACTGCTCCTCAGATGACTTTTTTTGCCATTCTGAACTTACATGTTCGCGCACTTGTTCACGCACCCACTGTTCTTTTTCATCCGGACTGTCTGCCAGCGGTTTCTGGTACAAAATTAAAAAGGCACCATTCCAGCCGTTAGTGTCTATAGCCGTACCATCGGTAACCAGATTCGCCATTTTGTCGCGTTTATAAAGTAAGGCCGGGTAATTAATACTGCGCAACTGTTGCAGGCTTTGCCGTAACTCCAGGCAAGCAAGGTCATATTGTTCTACCCACTTGCAAAAATCGGTGTCTAACGGAGGCTCTGGTAAACCCCATACACTGGCCAGCTCTTGCGCTGCCTTATACTGCATGGTGGTTGTCCTGTCCGGCTCAGGGGCCGTTTCTCTGACCAGGCTATAGCTTCCTATAGCACTGGCCACGAATAAGATAAGTGCGCCAGCCCAACGCCAGAAGGGTGACTGGTGCTTAACACCGCTTCTTCTGTCGGCCGGACCATTGAGCTCGGCATGTGCTTGTTGTAAGTGCCGAGGTAAAACTTCTGCACTTGATTCCGTATAGGCCGCCAGTAGTGCCCGGTCGCAATACAGGTTTAATAAACGGGGAATCCCCTGAGTCAGTTGATGCGCTTTACGCGCCGCAGCTGCACTGAAAAGTGGCCGGTTCGCTCCTGCCACCTGAAGTCGATATGCAATATAACGTTGAGTATCGGCTTCTGTCAGCGGCAAAATATGATAACGGGCGGTAATACGCTGTGCCAGTTGACGCAACTCCTGCCTGCGCAATAAATCCTGAAGCTCTGGCTGACCAATTAAAATCACCCGCAATAATTTCCGATCATGAGTTTCTAAATTGGTTAACAACCGCAACTGTTCCAGCACTTGCGGGCGCAAATGCTGAGCTTCATCAATAAGCACCACACACTGACGACCTTCATCATTGGCTTTCAGGAAAAACTGGCTGAGTTTGTCAGTCAAGGTTTTACGAGTGGCGGAGCGCTTTTGATAACGGATACCAAACTCATCGCACAAACTGGCAAGCAGTTCGTCCTCATTCAGCATCGGATTCAAAATAAAGGCGGTTTCAGTCGACTCAGGTAGTTGTTCCAGCAACGCCCGTGACACCGTGGTTTTTCCTGTGCCCACTTCACCGGTCAGTAAAATAAAGCCACCACTACCCTGCAGCCCTTGCGTAAGGTGCGCTAAAGCCTCCTGATGCCGTTCACTCAGGTAAAGGTAGTTTGGGTCCGGGGCAATAGAAAAAGGCTCTGCCTGAAGACCAAAATAGTTTTGATACATATCGGTCCGCTACTGTGCTGATGTTATTATTTGTCCAACAGTGTAACGACTTGCTTGCACATCGACCAGTGATTCGACATGATCATGCCAAACAAAGTTGAGGTGAACAGTGGAAGTCTATTTAGTCGGTGGCGCAATACGCGACAAACTCCTTAAATTACCCGTGCATGAACGCGACTGGGTGGTTGTTGGCGCCCGCTCAGAAGAGCTGCTGAACCAGGGTTTTCAGCAAGTAGGTAAAGACTTCCCGGTGTTTTTGCATCCGGATACGCATGAAGAATATGCGTTAGCCCGTACCGAGCGAAAGTCAGGCAGAGGTCACACAGAATTTACCGTTTATGCCTCGCCAGAGGTTACTCTTGAGCAGGACCTTGCTCGTCGTGACTTAACCATTAATGCCATTGCTGAAAGCGAAGACGGAACAATTATTGATCCTTACAAAGGTGTACAGGATCTTGAAGCCCGTAAACTGCGACATGTGTCAGAAGCTTTTACAGAAGATCCTCTACGAGTTTTGAGAGTTGCGCGGTTCGCGGCTCGTTTTGCACATTTAGGGTTTACTGTGGCTGCAGAAACCCAGCAGCTACTGCAACAGATGTCGGAAAGCGAAGAGCTCAGTCACTTAGTTCCCGAGAGAGTCTGGAGAGAATGGGAAAAAGCGCTGTTAAGCGAAACACCTTTCGTCTTCTTAGACTTACTTAAAAGTATCGACGCACTGCCCCAGGTTTTACCGGGTATCACGGCAGGTGATAGCCAGCTGCAAAGACTCAACAGGACTTCAGCTTATTCAGATTCGGCAATACTGCGTTTTGCCTGTTTATTTGTAGAGCAAAAGACACCCGATGATATCAAGCAGTTTTGTCGCCGACTGGCTATTCCAAACCACTACCGCGACGCCGCGACCCTTGCCAGGAATAATGAGCTCTTTATAACCCAGGCTAAGCTTCCTGAGGCAGAGTCGCTTTCGGCCACTTTAAAACAAATTGACTACTGGCGACGCCCGGAGAAACTCGAGCAGTTACTTCAATTAAGGGAAGCCGAATTTAGTCAGTCAGAACAGAAGACAACTATTGATAAGCAGCACCAAAAACTGCGCTTAGCTGCCGAGAAAGCGTCAGCGCTTAGTTCTCAGGCTTTGCAGCAGCAGGGACTCACCGGTAAAGCACTTGGCAATGCACTGCGTGAACAGCGCGAGCAAATACTTGCAGAGGCGCTGGTTTAACCCTCCAGCCAGCCAGTATTTTCAAGAGGCTCTAACTGCTGCGGCGCCTGCTTATTGGACTCCTGATACTGTTTCCACAGTTGCTGATAACTGACTTCCAAAACAGGATGCAGGAGATCGCCGGCAATTTCAGCTAACGGCCAGAGAACAAAAGCGTTTTCAAGGATCTCAGCACGTGGTAATTGCGGCTGTTGCGCTCGTATTACATCATCATAAAGCAGCACGTCAATATCCAGAGTCCGTGGGCTGTACTTGGCACTTTCAGGCACTCGTCCATTTTGTTGTTCAATACGTTTACATTCGGCTAAAACTTCGGTAACCGAGCGGCTTGTCTCCACCTCTACCACCAGGTTGTAAAAATCACTGCCGGAAAATCCAACCGATTCACTGCGAAAAATTCGTGAACGCTGACGCCAGCCAAAGCTTTCGGCAATTGCTTCTAAGCCGGCACGAATGTATTTTTCACGATCCGTATTAGAGCCTACCCCGAGAAAAACTTGCGCCACAACTTATCCTCTTAACCGAACGGACTGTCAAAAACGCTTCGGCGAACCGTAACTGCGACATTTTTTGCATTGGGCACTGCTCCGGGCTTAGCTACGCGCACTTCAACATTCTGAACTCCAAACTCATTCAGAATTAAGGTAGCCACCCCTTCAGCAACGGTTTCAATTAACTGTCTCGGCTTTTCTGCAACCCAGGCCGAAACCCGTTCACTCACCAGAGCGTAGTCTAAAGCGTCGTCAATATCATCAGTGGTCGCTGCACGCTGGTTGTCCCAGCTCATTTGAATATCCAGCACTAACTGCTGTTTTTTTTCTTTTTCCCAGTCGTAAACGCCAATAATGGTTTCTATGGTTAGACCCTCAATACTGACGACATCAATATCTGCTTGTTCCATTTGTGTTAACCCGTGGTAATTGCCCAAAAAACCGCTTATTCTATGGGCATTGACTTTTAATCGCAGTCTACCTTAACCAACGAGGGATTCGTACCCCATGACAGCGCTTACTTTACTGATGATACTTTCAGCCTACCTTCTGGGCTCTATCAGTAGCGCTGTGGTTATCTGCCGAATCTGGGGGCTGCCTGACCCACGCAAAGAAGGCTCTGGTAACCCGGGAGCAACCAATGTTTACCGGGTGGGCGGAAAAATTCCCGCATTATTAACTCTTTGGTTTGACGTTTTAAAGGGGATGGTTCCGGTATGGGGATCTTATTTTCTCGGCATTGAACCATTTTTCCTTGGCTTAATTGCCGTTGCTGCCTGCCTTGGCCATATTTTCCCGCTTTACTTCCATTTTCGTGGCGGTAAAGCCGTAGCGACCGCCTTAGGGGCAATGTTTCCTGTGGCCTGGGAAATGGCCTTATTGCTTATTGTGACCTGGTTATTGGTTTTCCGTATAAGCCGGGTATCATCCCTGGCTGCTCTGGTAACCGTTTGTCTGGCACCGTTTTATGCTTATTGGATAAAACCCCAATACACGGTGCCGGTTATTATGATTTCACTATTGATCCTCTGGCGTCACCAGGCCAACATTTTGCGCTTATCCTCCGGTAAGGAGAAAGCCTTTAAACGGCGTCGCTAACCTTCGCCATGGGTTTCAAGTCTGTCATTGGCCACCTTGGATGTGTTTTTACTGCCAGTGATTCGCGTTCTCCCGCTTGTAAACGCAGGGCGCCAGCTAAAGCAATCATCGCACCATTGTCGGTGCAGAACTCAGTACGGGGGTAAAACACCTGCCCATTTTGCTTTTGCAACAAAGCCTCAAGTTTGGCGCGTAAGTGTTTGTTGGCACTGACACCACCAGCAACGACTAAGCGCTTGTAGCCAGTTTCTTTTAATGCCCGGCGACATTTGATCACCAAGGTATCAACGACTGCATCTTCAAATGCCCGTGCAATATCAGCCAGGGTCTGCTCGTCATTATCATTAGCGGCCAGAGTATTAGCTGCGGAAGTTTTTAAACCACTGAAAGAAAAATTAAGCCCGGGTCTGTCTGTCATTGGTCTGGGGAAAGTAAACCGGTCACTGTTACCTTGTTCTGCCAGAGCGGCCAGTCGCGGCCCCCCCGGATAATCCAGCCCCATCAGTTTAGCGGTTTTATCGAAAGCTTCGCCAGCTGCGTCATCGACGGATTCACCCAGCAAATGGTAATCGCCTATGCCTTTTACCTGCACCAATTGAGTGTGACCACCAGACACGAGCAAAGCAACAAACGGGAATTCGGGTTGGTTCTCTTCCAGCATAGGAGCCAGCAGATGCCCTTCCATATGGTGAACACCCACTGCCGGCAAGTTCCAGCCGAAAGCTAAACTACGGCCAATGCAAGAGCCAACTAACAGAGCCCCGACTAACCCCGGCCCCATAGTATAGGCCACACCATCCAATTGCTGATGCGTAATACCGGCTTCTTTAAGCGCGGCCTTAATTAACGGCAACGTTTTACGCACATGGTCACGAGAGGCAAGTTCGGGCACCACACCACCATAGTCCGCATGCAATTTAACCTGAGAATACAGCTGGTGTGCCAGTAACCCTTTTTCAGTGTCATACACCGCAACCCCTGTTTCATCACAGGAGGTTTCAATACCCAATACCCGCATAACGCTAACCACTTCAGTTCTTTATCGACAATTGCTGCCATTTTACCTGATTTTTATTCGCATGACTCGCCTTACGACCAAAGTTATGCCACTTTATGAAAACACAAAAACAATAAGGGTTTAAGCATGAGACAACTGGTTTCAATTCTGTTTATTCTGGCCTTAACAGCCTGCCAGACATCACCTGCAGATCACGCCGAATTTACCTGGCAGGATGCTTCAGTAACTGAGCTTCAGCAAGCCATGAACGAAGGTCAACTAACTGCCGAACAGCTCACACAGTATTACCTGCAACGCATCCACCAAAACAATCAGCAGGGTCCCGAACTAAGAGCGGTAAATAGACTGAATGAAAACGCATTAGCTGATGCCAAACGGCTGGATAAAGAGCGCCAGCAGGGGAAAGTCCGCGGTCCACTGCACGGCATACCTGTTCTGCTAAAAGACAACATTGATACCGCAGACGGTATGCCAAACACCGGAGGTTCGCTTCTGTTTGCAGAAAATTATCCGGAAGATGACGCATTTTTAGTGCAACAACTGAGAAATGCCGGTGCGGTTATTCTTGGCAAAGCCAACTTAAGTGAGTGGGCTAACTTTCGTTCAACGCGTTCAAGTTCAGGCTGGAGCGCCATAGGCGGTCAGGCCGTAAACCCTTATGACAGAACCCGCTCAACTTGTGGTTCAAGTGCAGGTTCTGCTACTTCAGTCGCCGCAGATTTCGTTGCGCTATCGGTCGGTACGGAAACCGATGGTTCGTTAGTCTGCCCTGCAGCTGTTAATGGCATTGTCACCATAAAACCAACATTGGGGCTTATCAGTCGCGACGGCATTATTCCTATCGCACATAGCCAGGACACCGCAGGCCCAATGGCACGCACTGTCACCGGCGCTACCTTGATGCTCGATGTAATGAAAGCACATGACTCCAGCGACTCTGCCGGCTACAGCAGTGAAACAACCTTTGCTTCTCATTTAAAAACAGACGGGCTACAAGGCAAACGCATTGGTGTGGTTCGCAATTTAATGGGATACAACGAGCTACTGGACAAACAATTTGAACAACAACTTGAGATTCTGAAAGCTCAGGGGGCGCAACTTGTTGATGTCGAAATGCCAACCTACGGCGAATACGGTGGTGACGAGTTCACAGTACTACTGTATGAGTTTAAGAATGACATGGCTTCGTATCTTGCCGACACCAAGCTTCCTTACCGCAACCTCGGCGACATGATAGAAGCCAATAATGAACTGGCTGAACAAGAGCTTTTATTATTTGGTCAGGAGCTTTTTGAAATGGCCAATGCGCAGGAAGATGAAGCGGCTTATCAGCAGGCCCTGGCTAACAGCAAAAAGCTGGCCGGTAAAGAAGGCATTGACACCATGCTTAGCGAAAACAACCTTGATGTACTCATTGCTCCAACAACCAGTCCGGCCTGGAAAATTGACCATGTTCTCGGAGACAATTATTCAGGCTCGGCCAGTTCACCAGCGGCAGTCGCCGGGTACCCGCACATAACCGTGCCGATGGGTTACATTCAAATAGGTGACCAACCGGCTCTACCCGTTGGAATGAGCTTTTTTGGAGCAGCACGTTCTGAAGCAATACTGATAGAAGCGGCATTTGCTTACGAACAAGCCACACAACACCGTGTAGCTCCTAATCTGGTTGCAACTGACTAAGGTTAAGTTTACGACTATCGAGCGGCCGGCCATCAATGTCTCTGAGCGTTAATACCAATTCCGGCTGCTCTTTCCATATCACTTCAATTTGACCATAACGGCTTTCCGTAAAAGCCTTTCCGTCGCGATAACTTGACTGGTAAGGGGTATCACCGTCAAAGTTAATAGTACCCGGAGTTACCTGCCATAGTGGGTAAGAAAGAAACTCGTCGGACTTTGCAAATTCACCAAAAAACCTATCGCCGCTGGCCAAGAGTAAACCAGAGGGCTTCAGCTCAGTTAACAATTCTTTTAAGCGTTTTTGTTCACGTTTGTAGAGCGCCCAACTGTCATAGCCGTTTGCCGGAGCCAGTACCGGTGTCGCACTCATAATAATACGCACCTCAGCTGGCTTTTGTAACTGTTCAGCAAGCCACTGCCATTGTTTATCACCCAGTAAGGCACCGGTATTATTTGCCTGATAAGGGCCTAAGTCAGAATTAAAACGGCGCGTTTGGCGCTCCATCCAACCTACGGTAGTGAGTGGGTCTCTATTCCAGCGCCCATCGAGCACAATGACTTGAACACGTTGCGGTTCATTGCCAAAAATCACGCTTTTAGCAATACCGTGCGTCTGAAAAAGTCGTTTTGAAGTTGCTGGCTCACGCCAGAAGGTCAAAAAGTGATTCCTAACGGCATAGCGATTCGGGTTATTCTTGCCACTGTTGCCACCCAGGCTGTAGTCGTTACGGTTCCAAACGGACATTACTGCCGAGTTGCGGCGTAAAACCCTCGGCCCCCGGTAACGGTTAAAAACCTCGTAGGCATCGAGTAGGTCATCCATATCATCTGCATCGACATCAACCGTATCGCCCAGGAAAACAAACACTTCAGGCTGTGCATGGTTAACGGCATCCCAGATTTCCTGCCGACTGGTATGGTCAATGCAGCAACCAAAGGCCACTCGTGTTGATTGTTGTGCCGACACACTGGACGCAAAGGCCAGCAATAAAAACAGCCAAACACTCCGTATTTGCATCAGAAATCCTCTTTATTCACCGCGCAGCGGCGCGCCTCATCTGCTTCTATATCGCCACGTGCAACCAATTTCTTGAGCGCCTGATCCAATGTTTGCATGCCACGCTCTGCCCCTGTTTGTATGGACGAGTACATTTGCGCCACTTTATCCTCACGGATAAGGTTCTTGATAGCGGGTGACGACAGCATAATTTCATGGGCAGCGACGCGACCACCGCCAACACGCTTCAGCAGACTCTGTGAAATTACTGCACGTAATGACTCCGACAGCATAGAGCGGATCATGGGCTTATCATCCCCCGGGAACACATCAATTATACGGTCAATGGTTTTTGGCGCCGACGTTGTATGCAAAGTACCTAAAACCAAGTGTCCTGTTTCAGCGGCTGTCATGGCTAAACGAATGGTTTCCAAATCGCGCATTTCCCCTACCAGGATAACGTCAGGGTCTTCACGCAATGCAGAGCGAAGCGCCGCACTGAAACTTCGCGTATCCCGGTGTACCTCGCGCTGACTGACCAGACTTTTCTGGTTGTCGTGAACAAACTCTATCGGATCTTCGATAGTCAAAATATGTAACGACCTGGTTTGGTTTAAATAATTGACCATAGCCGCTAAGGTCGTTGATTTACCGGAACCCGTTGGCCCGGTCACCAAAACTAAACCACGGTTGGCACTGACAATGTCTTTAAATATTTCAGGAGCGTCCAGTTGTTCCAGTGTGGTGACTTCACTGGGGATCATACGAAACGCTGCCGCAATACCTTTTCGTTGTGTGAATACATTCGCCCGGAAACGCGCAATGCCTTCAAGCTCGAACGAAAAGTCACACTCAAATTTTTCTTCAAACTCCTGCCACTGACCTTTGCTCATCACCTCAAACAACATATCTTTCAGCTCGTCGGGCTGGTGCTCGGGTTGATTTAATGGCCGAATGTCCCCATCCACTCTAATCATAGGAACACTGCCGGAAGACAGATGTAAGTCCGAAGCATTTTGTTTCACACTAAAGGCCAGTAATTCGTTAACATTCATATATCTTATTCCTGAATCAGTGAGATGACGGTGGCAATGACAACTAAGGTATCAGAAAAGATAACAAATAATCTTGCGGAAATACGTCAGCAATTGCAGATTTTAGCCGAAGAGTCTCAACATGGGCAGTCGGTTAGATTGCTTGCCGTGAGTAAGAAGCACTCTTTGGATGCAATAAAAGCCGCCGTAACCGCCGGGCAAATGCATTTCGGCGAAAATTACGTTCAGGAAGCGGTTGATAAAATAACGCAGCTGAAAGAACAAATACCCGACCCGGTCCAGTGGCACTTTATTGGACCGATTCAGTCCAACAAGACAAAAGATATTGCTCAGCATTTTAACTGGGTACAAAGCTTAGAGCGCGAGAAAATTGCACGCCGCCTGAATGAACAGCGCCCAGACAGTCTCGAGCAGCTCAACGTTTTGCTACAGGTGAATATTGACGACGATGACAACAAGTCAGGTCTGCCGCCACAGCAAGTTAAAGAATTAGCTGAGTATGTGACGAGCTGCTCAAGACTTAAATTACGCGGCTTAATGACCATACTTAAAGCAGGAACAACTGAAGAGCAACGCAAGCAAAGCTTTCAGCACATGTTTCGTCTTTATGAGCAACTGCAACAAACCTATGGTGCGCAAATTGATACCTTATCCATGGGGATGTCCGGCGATATGCGACAAGCAGTGCTTGAGGGTGCTAACATGGTACGTATTGGAACAGCAATTTTTGGAGAACGGGAGTCCTAATGAACGACATTCGCAATATTGCCTTTATCGGCGCAGGTAACATGACACAAAGCATTGTCGGTGGTATGTGTAAAAGCGGTTACCCTGCTGACAAGGTCTGGGTCAGTAACCCCAGCGATGCCAAATTAGAGAAAATGAAGTCGGAGCTTGGCGTTAATACCAGCAATGACAATCTGGAAGTGGTGAATAACGCTGACGCTATCGTATTGTCAGTTAAACCTCAGTTAATGGCAGAAGTTTGCGCTCACTTACGCGAAAACGTCCACAACCTGACCGATAAATTGATTATTACCATTGCCGCCGGTATCCGTATTCCTAAATATCGCGAGTATTTAGGCGAAAACATCCGTATTATCCGCGTTATGCCCAATACGCCATCATTGGTTGGCCAGGGCATGTCGGGGTTAGTCACAGACAACTCAGTGGACGATGCCGATAAAAACTTTGTCACAGAAGCCTTTAACGGCGTAGGTGAAACCCTCTGGGTTAGTGACGAAGATCAGCTCGATATTCTCGGTGCAGTTGCCGGAAGCGGACCAGCTTACTTTTTCGAGTTTATGGACAGCCTTGCAAAAGCAGCGACCGAGCTTGGCTTTGATGCAGAGAAAGCCCGCGCAATGGTTCAGCAAACCTGTTTAGGCGCCGCACAAATGGCTAAAGAAAGTGAACTGTCATTAGAAGACTTGCGCAAACAAGTCACCAGTAAAGGCGGCTCAACAGCTAAGGGTGTTGAAGCCTACCAGGACTCTGACTTACACGGCATTTCGGAAAAAGCCGTAAAAGCAGCGGTAAACCGTAATCAGGAAATGGCGAAACTCTTCTAGGAGTCACTATGAATAACGCCCTAACATTTTTAGTCGCCACCCTAATTGATCTGTATCTGATCATTGTGCTGTTGCGACTCTGGATGCAGTTAACCCAGGCAGACTTTTACAACCCGGTCAGCCAATTTGTGTATAAAGCAACACAGCCCGTTGTCGGACCGCTTCGTAGCTTCATGCCAATGATAGGTAAGCTGGATACTGCCAGTTTAATATTTGCGCTAGCGCTAGGCATGTTGAAAGTGGCAGCTTTGGTCTGGCTAAATGGTCTGGCTGTGGGTCCACTGGTTATTGTCATTCAGGGCATACTAACAACCATTAGCAGCCTGCTGTCGATGCTGTTCTGGGTATTGATAATCCGCGCCATACTTAGTTGGTTCTCACAGGGGTATAACCCGGTAGAAGCCATGCTGCATCAAATTACAGAGCCTCTGTTAGCACCTGTACGTAAAGTTATTCCACCAATTGGTGGCTTAGATTTATCGGTACTGGTTGTTATTATTGCCCTGCAGTTTTTACGAATATTAATTGGCGTTTAACGCTACTGGTGGAGGATAAAGTGATGAGTAAAACATTCTTTGTTAAGACAGTAATAGCTATGTCCATGCTGCTCTCTGCCAGTCTTATGGCTGAGCAAAAAAAGACTCTTGGTCAATGGGATGTTCACTACAGCGCTTTTACCTCCACCTTATTAGCTCCGGCAGTAGCAACGCAATATGACTTAACCCGAAGCGCCTCAAAAGGTGTACTTAATATTGCCGTGCTCGACAAACAAACTCAAAAAGCACAAACCCCTGGCGTTACCGGGCAAGTTGTTAACCCGCTGGGTCAAATACAGGAACTCGAGTTTCAGCAGGTAACAGAAGGCGATGCCAGTTACTATCTGGCACAGTTTAATTACACCAATGCCGAAACCCTGCGTTTTACTATTGAGGTTGGTGACCAGCAAACGCTTAAATTTAACCAGGAATTTTGGTTAAACGACTAGCCTTTTACCGGCTTTACACCAATTGACTGGATATCACCTTTGTCACTGACTTTCCGTACGGTCAGAATAACATCACCTAAACGTATCATGTCGCCGATAACTACGCGGCGATGGAACTTCAGCAAGAAGTAATCGGATATCGTTGTGCTCAATAACCCTTCATTGAGGTCCCCCACAGGGTAGAAACTACCGACATCGGCCAGCGTCAAGTCGCCGCGTAAAGTGAAGTCACCAAAGAAGTCTTTTTCTGATACTTTTAAGCCTTTACCGCCCGATGCAAGAATTCGACTGACTTCATCAATATCTTTAACCGTTGCGGCTACCAGTAAACCGTCACCTTCTTCAACCATGGGCTGGGTTTCCGGCTGCAACCATTCGCCGTCGCGGATCAACCCAACGAAAGTGGCAGGCGCAGTTAACTTCAGCTCTTTCCAGGTATGGTCACAGGCAGGTGAGTTTTTATCAATGCGATAAAGCCAGACCTCCAACGCCTCTTTACTGGGCACAGACGATAATGGCATACGTTGCTGCGGTTTTGCTTTTAACGGTACCTCCAGCCCCAGCCAGCGCGCTACCGGCGCAATACTCCAGCCCTGAATAATCAATGAAATCATTACCACAACAAAAGCAATATCGAAGTAAAGCTCCTGATTTGGTACACCACTAAGCCATGGGAATAAAGCAAGGATAATGGGAACGGCCCCTCTTAAACCAACCCAACTGATAAACACCTGCTCTCGCCACGGAAAGCTAAAGGGCAATAAACTCACCACCACCGCCAACGGACGAGCAATAAATATTAGAGTAAAGGCAATACCTATTGCGACCGGTGCGTTAGCGACTAAGTGAGAAGGAACAACAAGCAACCCGAGAATGAGGAACATCGCTATCTGGCTTAACCACGCCAGTCCGTCCTGCACCTGCAGTATATGAACCAACTGAGGTAACCGCGCATTACCGATAACAAACCCCATTAAATAAACAGCCAGAAAGCCGCTGGCGTGAAGTTTCGCCGTTAATGCGTAAATGGAGATAGCACAGGCTACGGCCAATAAGGGGAAAAAGCTAAAGCTTAACGGCAGTTTTCGAGCGGCAATAATGAATAGCCGCCCACCTAACCAACCTATTGTCAGACCGCCAATTAACTGCCAGACAATATCAAGACCTATCCAATACCAATCAGGAAAACTGCCACTGGCTACGGCACCGGTCATCGTTAAAGTCAGAATGACCGCCATGGGATCGTTACTACCCGACTCTATTTCAAGTGTTGAGGCAACCCGCTCTTTAATTTGTAGTCCTCTGGATTGAAATATACCAAACACCGCTGCCGCGTCAGTTGAGCTAAGTATCGCCCCCATAAGCAAGGCTGCAGGCCAGGGCAAAGCAAACCAATATACAGCCAGCGAGGCAACTAAGGTACAGGTTAAGGCAACACCTATTGTTGCCAGGCTAATGGCAGGCAACAAGGCGACCCGAAAGCGTTCGGGGTGAGTTCGCATTCCCCCGTCAAAAAGGATAATGACCAGAGCAGCAGAGCCTATAAAAAAGGCGATATCCGGATTGTTAAACTCGACTCCCAGCACTCCTTGTTCACCGGCAAGCATACCAATTAACAAAAAGGTCAGTAGTACAGGGGCTCCCAGTCGATTGGAGGCGACAGCGGCTAAAATGCTGACAACCAACAACAAGCCACACAATAAAATCAAGGTGTTAGCCGAGTCCAAATAGAATCTCCTTATCTCTGTATCTGCCTATTTATCATAACAGGTTTAACTTAGACGCTAATGTAAGATTTCAAATCCCGTTAAAACCCTTTATCCTGTGCCCCTTAATAATGAGTGTACAGGTCCGTTTTATGAAGCCGCAAAAAACTTTGGTACTGGCTACCGGCAATGCAGGTAAAGTTGCCGAGTTACGTCATATGTTAAGTCAAACGAAGGCTACTGCCGACTGGCAGGTCCGCCCACAGTCCGACTGGGACTTCGCTGAAGCCGACGAAACTGGCACCACCTTTGTCGAAAACGCCATTATAAAAGCGCGTCATGCGTGCCAACAAACCGGGTTACCCGCCATTGCCGACGACTCAGGCCTTGCCGTTGCAACGTTAAACGGCGCCCCGGGTGTTTATTCTGCTCGTTATGCTGGATCCAATGCGACAGACTCCGAGAATATCAATAAATTATTACAGGCTTTAGAGGGCGCTGAAGAGCACCAGCGACAGGCCAGTTTTCATTGCGTATTGGTCTATATGCAAAGTGCAGAAGACCCAACGCCAATTATCTGTCAGGGCCGCTGGGACGGACGCATATTAACAAAACCTGTCGGTGAACATGGTTTCGGCTACGACCCCGTTTTTTGGGTTGAAGAAAAAAATGCTTCAGCCGCACAACTTGATAAAACAGAAAAACAAGAGCTCAGCCATCGTGGTCAGGCTCTGAAACAACTGCTTGAGCAGCTCACTAAATGACTTACCCACTGACTCTTCCGCCGTTATCTCTGTATATACACATTCCATGGTGTATTCAGAAATGCCCTTACTGCGACTTCAACTCGCATAAGCTAACGGGCGATGTGCCCGAAGCAAGTTATGTCGGCCGCCTGCTGGAAGATCTAAGGGCCGACCTTGAGTGGGTACAGGAGCGAGAAATTCGGTCTATTTTTATTGGCGGAGGCACACCCAGCGTACTCTCAGCAGCAGCAATACAGCAATTAATGGACGGTGTGCGGGCAACGGTAACCCTGAGTTCTGACTGCGAAGTAACCATGGAAGCCAACCCGGGTACTTTTGAGACCGAAAAATTCTCCGCGTTCGTTGCTGCCGGCATAAATCGATTGTCTATTGGCGTTCAAAGTCTGCAGGAGCACCAACTGCAGCGTTTGGGGCGTATTCATAACCCGCAGCAGGCAAAAGAGGCAGCCAGACACGCAAATCAGTTACCGCTCGCCAGCTTTAATCTTGATCTTATGCATGGACTGCCGGATCAAACCGTAGAAATGGCATTAGATGATTTGCGTCAGGTCATCGCGCTGAACCCTCCACATATTTCCTGGTATCAGTTAACTATTGAACCTAATACCCTGTTCGCGAGCCAGCCGCCTGAGTTGCCTGACGATGACACCTTATGGGAAATTTACCAACAGGGTCATAAGCTTCTGGAAGCGGCCGGTTATCATCAGTACGAGGTGAGTGCTTATGCAAAACCGGGTCACCAAAGCCGTCACAATAAAAACTATTGGCAGTATGGCGATTACTTAGGCATTGGCTGCGGAGCACACAGCAAAGTCACACTTCCACAGCAAAATAAGATTCTGCGCTGTGAAAAGATAAAGCACCCTAAAGGTTACTTAGACCTGACTAAAGCTCTGCGTTATCAGTTAAAAGAAGTTGCAATTGACGACCGTATGTTTGAATTCTTTATGAATCAGTTCCGTTTACTGGAGCCAGTCAGCAAACATAACTTTGAACAGACTACCGGACTCTCCGCCGACTTAGCGTCAGAACACTTGCGCAAGGCAAAATCTCTAGGGTTGGTAACTGAAAACACACAGCACTGGCGTTTAACACAGCAAGGCCACCGCTTTCTGAACTCAGTTTTAGATACGCTTCTGGATTAACCCGGAAGCGTATACCATTACTTAACTTGGAACTGTAAATCCCAGACGCCATGCCCTTTACCCTCGCCCCGGCGTTCAAACTTGGTTTTGGGCCGGCTTTCAGGTCTGGGCACGTAATCTCCTGAAGCTGATAAATTGCTTAAATCAGAGGCTTCATTTAGCACCTCTAGCATGTGCTCAGCGTAATTTTCCCAGTCTGTTGCCAGATGAATAATTCCGCCAGATTCTAGTTTCTGAGTTAATAAGCTCAAAAACTCTGGTTGCACTATACGACGTTTATGATGGCGCTTTTTATGCCAGGGATCAGGGAAGAAAATCTGAACGCAGTTTAGGCTTTTGTCCGGAATACACTGTTTCAACACCTCAACGGCATCTTCGTGAAATACCCGAAGGTTGTCTATCCCCGCTTCTTCGACAGCCATAAGACAGGCACCAACACCAGGCTCATGCACTTCGATACCAATGAAGTCGCGCTCGGGGTCATTAGCAGCCATTTCAACCAGTGAGTGCCCCATGCCAAAGCCGATTTCTAGAGTTACAGAGGCCTTTCGATGAAAAACCCGGGCAAGATCCAACCGACCATTATCCAGCGTTAAGCCTAGAGTCGGCCAAAGGCGTTCAATTGCAGTTGCCTGTCCTTTCGTTAGCCTTCCTTCTCTTTTAACGAAACTCCGAACTGTTCTGACATACTTACCCGCCGCTGCGGCTTCTTCGGCACTTTTAAACTGGCTCATGACTTTCCTGACAATTAGTGACTTAGCTAATACCAAAAAAACAGGCCTGAAAAATCAGGCCTGTTTACAGTAGAGCTATTATCGCTATTTCAAGCAATCAATACAATTGGTATTAACGTGTTTTAGGTACACGGTTAACAACTTTCAATGTTGCTTCAATACGACGGTTTGTTTGACGATCAGCCGCGCTGTTTTCACGAACTTTAGGCTGAGATTCACCGTGTCCTTTAAAGTCGACTCGGCTTCTGGCAATACCGTGTTTTTCAACAAGTGAATTAGCAACAGCCTCTGCACGACGCTCAGACAACCATTGGTTGTACTCGGCTTCACCGGTGCTGTCGGTATGTCCATGAATGGTAATATCCAATTGTGGGTGTTCTTTCATGAACTCCGCCATTTCATCGATATCATTCCGTTCGCCACTACGAATCTCAGATGAGTTCAGGTCAAACTCAACAAGTAATTCTTCAGTGATAGTCTCGTTCTCGTATAAAATGCAGCCGTTCTCATCCACTGAGTAATTCTTAGGTGTATTTGCGCAATTGTCTTTAGAGTCAACAACGCCGTCACCGTCTGAATCTACAGGCTCTGATTTAGGCTCAGGTGCAGCTTGTTGAGGTTCTGGCTGTGGCTCAGGACGAGGTCTTGGCTCAGGGCTTGTATCACGGCCGCCGAAGAACCACTGCAAACCAATGTTTGCAAACATTTCGGTGTAGTCTTCTTCCCAACCACGCTGGGCTCCACCTTCAATCCGCCACGCGAGATTATCGTTAATAAAGCTACGGTGACCGAGAGTCAGGCGAGCTGCGACATCGGTTACATCACCAATTTCAGTGTTATTCACACCTAAACCGGCATAAAAGCTGTTATTAAAGTGATACAGCGCATCGACACCATAGCTGTCGCCATAGCCATCGCCGCCGCCAACTAAATCGGCTTCCATGTAATCGTAGTAGATACGGGCTTCCCATGCCTCAGTAAACATCATGCCAGCTTCAATACCTGAGGTGATGGTTTTGAAACCGTCATCAACAAAAAATAACTGCTGATTTTTGACCGCAACGCGGTCATCATCAGCAGAGAATACGCCCAAACGCGCACCCAGATAAAAGTCGTTTTGCTCAACCTCAGTCTGCTGTGCAAAAACCGGAGCGGTTAATCCAGCGGTAAGCAAAGATAAAGTAATTAGGTTTAAGGTTTTCATTGCAAAGCTCCTTTTAATTGCAATAACAATCATGCTCGGAATATGAGACACTGTGTATGTCATAAAGAATAGTACATTCTTGAAATTAGTCATTTTTATTTGCAGAGATTTACAGTTGACTCAAACATTCAGCTCTCAGGTCCTTCGCTGGTTTCAACAGTATGGCCGCAAGCATCTTCCCTGGCAGAAAAATGTCACTCCATACCGTGTCTGGGTTTCAGAAATTATGCTGCAGCAAACCCAGGTCACCACCGTTATTCCGTACTTCGAACGTTTTATGGAGACATTTCCTACAGTTCAAGCATTAGCCGAGGCTCCGCAAGACCGAGTACTGAACTTATGGACAGGTTTAGGCTACTATGCCCGCGCCCGCAACCTTCATAAAACGGCAAAAATCATTTGCACCCGATCTAACGGTGAATTTCCTAAAAAAGTTCATGAACTTGAAGAATTACCCGGTATTGGTCGTTCGACAGCAGGTGCTATTCGTTCACTTGGGCATGGTGAGTACGCCCCAATTTTAGATGGCAATGTTAAACGTGTCTTAGCCCGCCACTTTGCTGTCGCAGGTTGGCCGGGTAAGACCAGTGTATTAAAAGAGCTCTGGCAACTCAGCGAGGAGCTTACTCCTGAGAGTGACTCTGGTGCCTATAATCAAGCCATGATGGATATCGGTGCAATGATATGCACCCGAACTAAGCCGCTCTGCGAGCAATGTCCCGTCAACAATTCCTGTTTAGCCAAAGCAAAGAATACAATTACACAGTACCCGGGTAAGAAGCCGAAAAAAGCCAAGCCAGTCAAGGCAACGCATATGCTGCTTTTCCGCCACCAGGGCCACTTGTTACTGGAGAAAAGACCACAAACAGGTATTTGGGGGGGGTTGTGGTGCTTCCCTCAAAGCTCAGAAGAAACAGAAGTGCCCTCAGTGATCAGGCAGTACGGGTTAACTGAGCATAGCCGCCAACAGTTGCACGGTTTCAGGCACACCTTCAGCCATTTTCATCTGGATTGCTACCCTCTGCTGATAGACGTCGTTCCCGCTGAAACTCAGCTTAACGAAAACCAGCACCTCTGGGTAGAACCTGACACCGATAAGGACTTGGGCTTTGCTGCACCAACCGTTAGACTGATGAAACAATTAATGACCAATAAGTGAGTACAACATGAGTCGTACCGTATTTTGCCAGCATTATCAGAAAGAAGCCGAGGGACTGGACTTTCAACTTTACCCCGGTGAACTGGGCGAACGAATTTTTAATAACATATCAAAAGAAGCCTGGGCTGAATGGCAAAAGAAACAGACCATGCTGATTAATGAAAAGCGACTAAATATGATGGATCCATCTGATCGCGAATTTCTTGAAGCCCAAATGACGGCCTTTTTATTTGAAGGCAAAGATCCCCAAATAGAGGGCTATACTCCTCCCGAGAAGTAATTGTCTCAGTAATCTTTTTTAAAGAATGCTCTTTTTTCTTGTCAATCTAAATTATTGTCTAATATATTGACAATAGGTATGGCTTATGAGCCTCACTGGAGCTTAGACAGCCAATCTGTTAGACTACTAACGAATTCAACAAAAGGGAGTCTCTATGAAAGCGCCATCCTGGCGAAGAGCCGTACTGAAAGTGGGGAGTGCGCTCATCGCGCCAGATGAAACTGGGGTTAGTACCAAATACCTTTTACCCATCGCTCGTTTTATTAACGAATGCCGCGAACGCGGACAAGAAGTTGTCTTAGTGTCATCGGGCAGTGTCGCTGCCGGACGCAAGCATATTAACTTTGAACACAAAAAAGTTCCTGTAGCCGTACGCAAAGCAATGTCAGCCGTCGGTCAGAATGAAATGATGGGCTACTGGTCGCGCTTCTTTGATTCCCCCTGCGCCCAGTTGTTAATGACACACAGTGACTTACGCGACCGCGCTCGCTACGTGAGCATTAAAAACACCTTAAACAGATTGTTAGAGCACAACATTTTACCTGTGGTAAACGAAAACGATGCTCTGGCTACCGACGAAATGAAAGTAGGCGACAACGACAACTTGTCAGCCATGGTAGCCACGTTAGTTGATGCTGACGCTCTGTTTATTTGTTCAGACATCGACGGCTTATACGATTCCGATCCAAACCTGAACCCGGATGCCAAGAAAATACCGGTGGTTGAACAAATTGACGAAAGTATTTACTCACTTGCCGGTGGTTCTGTGAGTTCTGTAGGTACTGGTGGTATGCGGACCAAAGTTGAAGCCGCTGAGAAAGCCACTTCCCATGGTATTGATACCTACATAGTCAACGGTCGCAAAGGTGAAACCTTTGAATCGTTGTTACAAGGTGACATCCCCGGCACATTATTCCGTCGCCAATCTGATCCAATTAGCAACAAAAAGCATTGGTTAAGACATACCTTGGTTGCTCAAGGTGAAATATTGGTTGATGAAGGTGCTGAAAAAGCATTAATTGAGAACGGTGCCTCGCTATTGAGTTCAGGCATTGTTGATGTACAAGGCGATTTTGATCGCGGTGACGCCGTGCTGGTTCGTAGTGCTAATGATACTGACGCCATTGCAAAAGGTATTTGTCAGTACAGCGCGCATGAACTTATGCACATTAAAGGGCAGCAAACAGAAGACATAGCTGAAAAATTTGGCTATAGCCCAATTACAGAAGTCATTCACCGTGACGATCTAATGATTTTGGAGGACGCATGAGCCAGCAATTAGCAAAAGAAATTTCACAGCGCGCTGCAAAAGCAGCACGCGCTGTAGCAACCTTATCTGAAGCAGATAAAAACCGTGTGCTACAGAAAATGGCAGACGCAATTCGCGCACGCCAGGACAAGATTATTGAAGTCAATAAGAAAGACCTGGCCACCGGTAAAGAGAAAGGTCTGAGCGATGCCATGATGGATCGCCTGGAATTGACTCCGGAACGTGTTGAAGGCATGGCGTCCGCCATTGAGGAAATCATTGCATTAAAAGATCCGGTCGGCGACAGCTACGTGCTGGATGAACGCCCTAACGGAATGAAAATTGAAAAAATGCGCATTCCACTCGGTGTTATCTGCATGATTTATGAAGCGCGTCCAAATGTGACCGCCGATGCCGGTGCCCTGTGCTTCAAGTCTGGCAACGCCGTTATATTACGTTGTGGCCGTGAAGCAATTGAGAGCAGTAAAGCCATTGCTGAAGCATTGCACGAAGCTTTAGAAGCCAGCAACTTGCCGAAAGACGTCATCACGGTAGTACCGACACCTGATCGTGAACTGATGACCGAGTTACTGCAACAGAAAGATTATATTGACCTGGTTATCCCTCGTGGCGGCGAAGGTCTGATTCACTTTGTTAGTGACACCAGTAAGATCCCGGTGATTCAACACTACAAAGGCGTTTGTCATCTGTACGTTGATAAAGACGCCGACCTTGATAAAGCCCTGGCTATTTTACTTAATGGTAAAACCCAGCGTACCGGCGTTTGTAACGCGCTTGAAGGCTTACTGGTTCATCAGGATGTTGCTGATAAATTCTTACCTATGGCTGCTAAAGCCCTGGCTGAGAAAAACGTAACAATCCACGCCGATAAACGCTCAGTAAGCTACTTTGACGGCGCTGATGAGATTGCAGACGATGCCTTTGGCGAAGAATACCTTGCTCTGGAAATTGCGGTTAAAACCGTTGATAACTACGAAGGTGCTATCGAGCATATTCAGGAGTTTGGTAGTGGTCATACAGAAGTGATTATTACTGAAAACGATGAAACCGCTAAGCGTTTCATTCGTGAAGTAGATTCAGCCGTTACTATGGCGAATGTCTCATCTCGCTTCTCAGACGGCGGTCAGTTAGGTTTAGGTGCCGAAATTGGTATTTCTACCAGTAAGCTGCACGCTTATGGACCAATGGGTCTTGAAGCACTAACAACTGAAAAATTCGTGGTAACCGGTAACGGTCAAGTTCGCGACTAATTCAGTGCTTTAACGCATAAAAAAGCCCCGGCTCATTGAAGTGAGCCGGGGCTTTTTTTATGGATTGAAGCTTAACGGCGATAACCCGTTAATAACTCAGGCCAGTCACGAGACTCCTTCCAGTAAAAAGTCTCGTTCTTTTCTTTTTCTTTGCGCAGGGAGCGCAGCAAACGCTGAATATTCGCTTCCTTCCATTCACCACTTTCACGGAAATCACACTTATCAAAGTCCACAATCCAGGCTTTGTCGTTGTCATCCAGCATAAGGTTGTGACAATTCAAATCCGAGTGATAAACACCAGTATCGTGCAATTGCTTAATAGCAGTTCCGAGCTTTTGCCAAAGCTCTGCTGAAAGCTGTTTCTCACGCAATAGCCGATAAACATCAACTGCGCCAGGAATCACTTCAACTAAAATATCAGCTTTATAACTAAATACGCCGGTCTTTTCCATTCTCGCCGCCACAGGGCGAGGAACCGGCAAGCCAATATCACGGAGTTTACAGAGCAAATCAAACTCGTGTATTGCCCGGCTTTTCTCCGCTGGCTCGCGTAAAAAACGGTCTTTATTAATTTTTCCAACTAAACCACCACGGTAATAGTGTCGTAACAAAAGCCCCAAATCGCCTTGTTGGATAAACCAAACAGTTGCACGCCCCGTCGAATTCCCGGCAATCGCCTTTTGTTGCTGCCAATATTGGGCTGAAAAATGCTTATCTTCTATCGTTTCCATAATATCGCTGTCATAGCGAATGAGCCCTCGGGGAGTCTGCTCTGTTTTTATCATACCGCTTCCTGTCAGAGTATATTCCAGTGCTCGCTTTAAGACTCTTAACGTAGCACCCTGATGCGTTTGTAAAACGCTTTTAGCAGCTTCATGTTGCGTTTTCATGACCGCTGTCTGCTGCATCAAACTCACTGCCTGTTTAATTTCTTCGGCATTTTTTACCCACCGTACAGCACCGACTTTAGACAGCTCAGCGTAAACCTGTGGGAAATTAAATACATGCCGCCCAGACATAACATTGGAGCCAGAAGCAATAACTTCAAGGGGGTTGTGCCCTCCACGCTCAATGATACTTCCGCCGACAAAGCTCATAGAAGCTAACTGCCCCCACAGCATCATTTCCCCCATACTGTCAGCGAGAAAGACATCACAGTCCTGTGGTATCTCATTAAACTCGCTGCGTCGAGCCAACTTTAGTCCCGACTGCCGGGTCAGCTCAGCAACTTTTTCAAATTGCTCCGGATGCCTTGGCGCAATAATAAGACAGGCATCAGGTTGTTCTGCCTGAACCAGCTTATGTGCTTCAAGAAGAACTTCATGCTCCCCGGGGTGACTGCTACTCGCCAACCAGACACTCCTTCCAGAGCAACTCTGCTTCCACGGGTAAGCTTTATCGGTATCCTTGCCGGAAAGTTGGATATCGTATTTAAGGTTTCCGTCTACAAAAAGCCGGCTCGGCGCTACCCCAAAAACTTTCATTCGACGCGCAGTTTCTTTATTCTGAACCGACACCAGAGTCAGTTGTTTCCATACAGCCTTCATAAGCCAATGGAAACGCCGATAACCCTTGGCGGAGCGCGCCGAAAGCCGGGCATTCAATAAACTTACTGGTACATTAGCTTTGGAAAAATGGTTCAGCATCTGCGGCCAAAGCTCTGTCTCCATTATCCATACAGCTTTAGGTTTCAGCTTACGCACGAAGCGCTTCGCTGAACCCGGAGTATCAACTGGCCAATAAAGACAGCTGACAGACTTGCCAAAATGCTGCTGAATGAGCGTCCTGGCGGTTGGCGTCATACAAGTAATCAGCACTTTTTGTCCGGGCTGTTGATGCAACAGCTGCTCTATTAATCGCTTAGCCGCTAAGGTTTCTCCAACAGAAACACTGTGGATAACAAAGCACCCCTGCAGCTTTTTATCAACAGCGCCTAATGCAAGCCTTTCTGACCAGTTCTGACGGTAACGGGCATCCTTCTTGCCACGCAGCCACAACCAGACAAAAACGGCTGGAGTGACCAGCCGCAATAGCATTCCATAGAGCCACAGTCTCATATTCTTTAACGCCAATACTCGGCAATCCACTTAGTCGGCAGGACTTTCCGGTACCACTTACCGCTTCGGCCTTCTAATGCATCATCCGGGTGTGGCTTGCCATGAAAGATAATAACTTTTGCTTCTTCAGGTATACGGGGCTCCTGGAAAAAGCTTAACGGGAACGGGCGCAGACAATGACGTTTGAAGCTACGACACCACTTTTCCGGCCAGTATTTCAGCTTGTTCTGACGGTCGACAAAGTGCGTAATGTACTCTTGTTCATTTCGCACATCGGCGGTAGCTGCATCAGGGTCTTTCTTCAAATGCTCTAAGGCGTCTTCATGTGCCCCAATATTGAACCGGAATACCGAGGTATTGCCTGTAGCGTCTGATTTATCCCATTCTTTGATCACCATAAAGTCACCTTCAGGTTCAAAGAATTCATCAAGACTGCCGACAATAATAATATCCAGGTCCAGAAACAGTGTAGGCCCTTCAAGATCATACAAAGGGTTTGCGAAACAAGTCAGCTTTAGCCAACCGTGTCCTTTAGTCCAGGGAAGCTGTTCATCAAAGTCTTTAAAGCCGATTTTAGGAATCGCCTTTACTTCAATGTCGTCATTAATGCCTTCAAAATCGTCTGTAAAACAAACAAAACGGAATGGCCGGCTGAGATGTCGACTGACCATAGAGTGCAAAGTATTGACGTAATCTGAGCCATACTTTTTACCCCATTTAATACAAATTACATTAACTGTGTTTTGCTCTGAAAAGTTTCCGCTCTCTGTAACCTGATTCATAATCACTCCTGGATCTTAAATTACCGCGCATCATGCCATATTTTAGCTCATTTAGGTACGCCGATCTGAATCCTCAGAGCCTGCGTATTAGCTGACTGAACATTTAAACTTAAGTGACTATGACCACTCATACCGTTCGGCTAGTACTCGGCGACCAACTCAATGTCAGGCATTCCTGGTTCCGACAAAAGGAGCAAGGCGTACTTTATGTCATGATGGAGCTCAAACAGGAGACTGACTATGTCGTTCATCATCGACAAAAAGTTTTGGCTTTTTTTAGCGCAATGCGCGCCTTTGCTAATGCATTAGACTCGGCTGGACATCGGTTACACTATATTAAACTGGATGACAGCGACAACCAGCAAAGTCTGACACAAAACCTTGAATATATTATGGCTCAAAACAAGAGAGCGATCCTGGAGTGTCAGCAACCCGACGAGTATCGGCTCGATCACCAACTTAGAAGCTGGGCCGGCGCCAGAAGCATCAAGTTAAACTGGTATGATACTGAGCATTTCCTCACTGCGCGTGATTCATTAAGAGAATATTTTCCCGATAGCAAAAACTACTTAATGGAAACCTTTTACAGAAAGGTGCGCCAGCAATACGATATTTTGATGGAAAATGGTCGCCCGGTCGGCGGTCGCTGGAATTACGATGAGGAAAACCAGAAAAAGATTCCTGCCAATCAAGGTGTAGAACCTCCCCTGGTATTTTCTAATGATGTCTCAGATATCGATACTTTGCTGCAAAAGTGCCATATTCAGACAATGGGCAAAGCTTCCCCAAACCAATTAATATGGCCGGTAAACCGTCAACAATCACAACAGTTACTTGAACATTTTTGTCAGTTTGGGCTGCCCAATTTTGGTCGTTATCAGGACACTATGGCAACAGCAGACACACTTAAGGAAGCCCACTGGAGTTTGTATCACTCCAGGCTCTCGTTCTCTTTAAACACGAAAATGTTACATCCACTAGAAGTTGTAAAAGCAGCTGTTAATACCTGGTCTGAGAATCAAGAAAGTATATCAATCGCTCAGATTGAAGGCTTTTGCCGGCAAATTATCGGCTGGCGTGAATTCGTCCGGGGGATTTACTGGGCGCATATGCCTGACTACAAAAACCTTAACGCCCTGGATCATAATAAACCTTTGCCTCATTTTTACTGGACTGGCGACACCAAAATGAATTGCCTGCATCACTCTATTGAGCAATCCTTAGAATATGCGTATGCACACCATATACAGCGGTTAATGATAACCGGAAACTTTGCCTTGTTGGCGGGTGTGTCACCAGATGCTCTGGATGACTGGTACCTTGGTATTTACATTGATGCTATTGAATGGGTAGAGATGCCTAATACCAGAGGTATGAGTCAGTATGCTGACAACGGTCTGATTGCCACAAAGCCTTATATTGCCAGTGCTAACTATATGCAGAAAATGGGGCACTATTGTAAAGAGTGCTATTATGATCCAAAGAAAAAAAGTGGAGATAAAGCCTGCCCTTTTAACAGCCTGTACTGGCATTTTATTGAGCGTCACAAAGAACAGTTTAAAGATAATCACAGAATGCGCATGATGTATCAGGTATGGGGTAAGAAAACCAACGAAGAACAGCAGGCGCTACTGAAACAGGCCGAAATTTATTTAGATAATATCAACGAGTTATAAAAGGAAGCACAATGAACAAATGGATAATCCCGCTACTTTTAACAGTTCTGCTGAGTGCCTGTAACACGCAGCCAACACCGGTAGCCAATGTTGTCGAAGACTTCGAGGCAAAACGTTACTTAGGCAAGTGGTACGAAATTGTCCGCATGCCACACAGCTTTGAAGAAGGTCTGCAAAGCGTTACGGCAGAGTATCGCCTAAACGGTGACGGTACCTTAGAGGTTACAAATCGCGGTTATCATGTTGAAAACGAAGAGTGGCAGACAGCTATTGGTCTGGCTAAACCCATTGAAAACATGAAAGCAGCTTACAAAGTGACGTTTTTCTGGCCATTCTACGGTGGGTACTATGTCAGTTGGCTGGATGACAACTATCAGTTGGCAATAGTAACCAGTGACTCACACGAATACTTTTGGTTATTGTCGCGGACTCCTGATGTTGCTCAGGATGATATTGACTATGCCTTAGCTAAGGCTCATGAATGGGGATACGATATAGACCAGATGATCATGGTTGATCATCCGGCCGAATTTCAAGACGCTAATTAATTAAAGCGGCGCGCAGCACCCTTACCGGAGTTGCGCTTAGGTCCGCCGCGAGCATCACGGTCACGCGGTGGGCGTGGCGCACGTTTTACTTGCTCATCGCTTAACTCAAGACCCATTGGCTGCTGACGCACACGGGCTTTTTTCAGTACATGCATAATATCTTTTGGCATACCCTTAGGTAGCTGCACTAAAGAATGATTATCAAACAACTGAATTTGACCAATGTACTTGCTGTCCATTGAAGCTTCGTTAGCAATAGCACCAACGATGTCACCAGGGCGAGCACCATGTTCGCGGCCAACCTGAATTTTGTAAGTTTCAAAATCCACATCGGCGGCACGGCTTGTCGCACGCTCTGCACGAGGTTTGCGTTTATCACCACGATCACTGCGCTCATTGCGACCTGAACGTTCACTGCGCATTTCACGCACAGGGCGGTCCTCTTTCAGGAACAATGGACGCTGCTCGTTCTGTTGAGTCAGAAGAGCTAATGCAATTTCTTCAGCACTCAATTCAGACTGTTCCAGCCACTGCCCTAACAGCTTCTCAAGTTTAGGCTTATCAGCGCTTGCAGTTTCAGGTGCCAGTGACGCTTGCAGCTTTTCTAATAACTGTTGCTGACGATACTTGCTCAGTTCGTTAGCGTTTGGTACTTCAAAGAACTCAACCGGTGCATTGGTTAAGCGTTCATAGTGACGCAACAAATGACGCTCTTTTGCACGGAAGAACAAAATCGCTTCACCTGTACGGCCCGCACGACCAGTACGTCCAATACGGTGAACATAAGATTCAGTATCGCTTGGTAAGTCATAGTTAATAACGTGCGTAATTTCAGGAACATCTAAGCCACGAGCAACAACGTCGGTTCCTACCAGAATTTCGATGTGTCCACTACGTAACTGACTGACGGTCTGCTCACGCTGAGCCTGGTTCAAATCACCGCTTAATGGCGCCGCTTTAAAGCCGTTGCGTTGCAATAATTCAGCCACGTCCATTGTATCCTGACGGGTACGTACGAATATCAATGCGCGCTGATACGGAGTCACTTCTAACAACCGGGTCAGAGCAGTCATTTTAGTCATGCCCTGGACCTTCCAGGCTTTCTGCTTAATGGTCGCTTTTTCGCGAGCAATAGCTTCAATCTGAATGTTCAGTGGATCTTTCAGGAACGTTTTTGCCAGTTTGCGAATCGCGTTCGGCATAGTTGCTGAAAATAATGCACGTTGTGCAGTACTCGGTACGGCTTTCAAAATGGTTTCGATGTCTTCAATGAAACCCATGTTAAGCATTTCATCGGCTTCATCCAGAACACCCACTTTCAAACCGTCCAGTTGCAGAACGTTTTTGTTTAATAAGTCGATAAGACGACCCGGGGTACCAACAACAATGGCGGTTCCCTGCTTCAGAGCTTTGACCTGCGGTCCAAATGGCGCTCCACCGTATACCGTTGCGACGCCAACACCACGCATTTTTGCAGCAAAGCCTTCAAGCGCTTCAGCAACCTGAATAGCCAGCTCACGAGTTGGCGTTACTACTAATACCTGAGTTTGCTTAACTGATGCGTCTATTTTTGCCAACGCTGGTAGACCAAAAGCGGCAGTTTTACCGGTACCTGTCTGGGCTTCACCCAATACATCCTGACCTTCAAGCAACGCAGGAATAGCCTGCAGCTGAATAGGAGTAGGGGTTAAAAACTGCATTGCGTTTAATTGTTCAAGCACAGCACTAGGTAAGGCCATGTCGTTAAACGACACGCCCGTTTGGGTATTTGACATATTTGTCTCACTTTATTCCCGTTTGCCCATTGGCAAACACAACAAAAAAGGGGTTATGGCCCGGCAACAGGAATCAGTATTCAGTCTCTAAACTGTCTGGACTGGAATCAGGCGCTGCAACCCCACGAATCAAGGGTGACCGCTGCCTCATCAGTTATGCGGTGTTCCTTGAGGAACGGCGGATTATACGTTTTTTTACCAGGAACGCAATGTATTTGAGCTTTTTTTCACCAAACACATCAATTTCTGTCAAAATCATCGAAAAAGTTGAACCATTTCTCTTTATATTGCCTACATTATTAGAGAGTTTTTTCAAATTTGGAGGCACTATGTCAGCACATTCTATGTCATCGTTGACTAAGAAAGATTGCTTTATCGAAGGTCACTGGGTTCCTACAGACAAACGTTTCTCAGTTACCAACCCGGCAACCGGCGACGTGTTAGCCGAAGTTGCTGACGCCGACGAGGATTTAACGCAACGCGCTATCAATGTTGCTGAAACGGCTTTGAAAAGCTGGCGTAAGAAAACCGCTCGCGAGCGTGCAGTTCTTCTGCGTAAATGGTACGAAGCCATGATGGAAAACAAGCAAGCACTGGGCGAATTAATGAGTGCTGAGCAAGGTAAACCCGTCGCCGAAGCCGTTGGTGAGGTCGAGTACGGCGCCAGCTTTGTCGATTGGTTTGCCGGCGAAGCTGAACGCATCGATGGCGATATATTGCCTAATGCTGACAGCAGTAAGCGCGTCATGGTAACTAAAGAGCCAGTGGGTGTCTGTGCGGCCATTACTCCGTGGAACTTCCCGAATGCCATGATCACTCGCAAAATAGCACCGGCATTGGCAGCAGGCTGCACTATCGTAGTTAAGCCGCCCCAGCTAACGCCTTTATCCAGTTTAGCCCTGGCACAGCTAGCCAGTGAGGTTGGTATTCCCGATGGTGTCATTAATATCATTCCAACCAGCGACGCAAAAACAGTCGGCAAACGTTTGGCTACCTCTCCTAAGGTTCGCAAGTTGTCATTTACCGGCTCAACCGGGGTTGGCAAAATTTTAATGCAACAATGTTCAGAGCACGTAACCAAACTGTCATTAGAGCTTGGAGGTAATGCCCCTTTCATCGTCTTTGATGACGCCGATATTGAACAAGCAGCTGAGCAGCTCATTGCCTGCAAATTCCGTAACGGCGGGCAAACCTGCGTATCGGCCAATAGAATACTGGTACAAAAATCTGTCGCCGAGAAGTTTACAGATGCTGTTGTCAGCAAGGTAAAAGGTCTGAAAGTGGGGCCGGGAACTGAAGAAGGCGTCGACTTAGGTCCACTTATCGATCAGGATGCAGTTGATAAGGTTCAGCGGCTGGTATTGTCGGCCAAGTCTGATGGTGCAACCATAGAAACCGGCGGTTCAGTAATGACCGAGCTCGGTGATTTATTCTACGCTCCGACGGTATTAACTGGCGTCACTGACGATATGGACATCAGTGAAGAAGAGATCTTTGGCCCGGTGGTGGCTATTAATACCTTTGAAAGCGAAGAAGAAGGTATCGAGAAAGCGAATAACACACCTTTTGGTCTGGCCTCTTACTTTGCAGCAAAAGACACAGCTCGTATCTTCCGCGTCAGCGAAGCGCTTGAATATGGCATGGTTGGTGTTAATACCGGTGGAATTTCTCACGCCTACAATCCGTTTGGCGGAATTAAAGAGTCAGGTGTTGGTCGTGAAGGTTCTAAATACGGTATAGACGAATACCTTGAGTTAAAAACAGTGACTCTTGGCGGACTTGGATGAACCCATTCGAAAGTACATTTAAACAGCTGAAAAGCCATTTCGACAGCGGACTCACCCGTCCGCTGTCATGGCGTTTAAATCAACTAAAACAACTGAAACGCTTCCTGGATGAAAATGAAAAACCTTTACTGGAAGCATTAAAGAATGACCTGAACAAGCACCCGAGTGAAGCACGCTTAACTGAATTGCAGTTTTTGCAAAGCGATATTAAACACACAATAAAAGCCTTACCGAAATGGAGCAAAGCCCGTAAAGTCGGAAATCCATTACTCGCCTGGCCCGCTAAAAGTCAGTTAGTCCCTGAGCCTTTAGGTACAGTATTAATTTTAGGCGCCTGGAACTACCCTTTACAGCTACTTTTAGCGCCTTTAGTGGCAGCTATCGCTGCGGGTAATTGCGCATTAATAAAACCATCCGAGCATGCATCTGCAACGGCGGATTTACTATCCCGACAGCTCCCCGACTACCTGGATAACTCCGCCATAAAAATTGTGACCGGAGCGGCAACCGAGTCGCAACAGCTGACAACATTGCCTTTTGACCACATTTTTTATACCGGTGGTGAACATGCCGCTAAATCAATTATGGCAGCCGCAGCTGAAAATTTAACACCCGTCACACTTGAGCTTGGCGGCAAAAGTCCCGCGGTAGTTTTAGCCGATGCACCTATTCAGGTAGCAGCCCGACGCATTGTCTGGGGTAAATTCCTGAATGCCGGTCAAACCTGTATTGCACCTGACTACGTACTGGTCGAAGACAGTGTAAAAGAACAACTCATTAGCGCTATGCATCAGGAGCTGGTTAACTTTTACGGCGATGACCCACAGAACAGTGACTGTTACGGCAGAATTATTCACCAGGGGCATTGGCAGCGTCTCACGCAAATGCTGGATCAGGAAAACATCGCTATTGGAGGCGACTTTGATAAAGCGGAGCGTTATATCGCACCAACCATAGTCGATGGCGTTAAAGAAAACAGTGCCCTCATGCAGGAAGAAATTTTTGGCCCAATACTTCCTGTTATTACCATTAAATCAGCAGCCGATGCGATTGAGAAAATCCATCGCCATCCTAAACCGCTTGCGCTTTATGTCTTTAGCAACACTCAACGGCTACTCTCTTTATTTACCGAGAAAGTTTCTGCCGGAAACGTGTGCTACAACGATACGCTCATGTTTATGCTTAACGACAAACTGCCATTTGGCGGTGTTGGTCGCAGCGGTATGGGTCGCTACCATGGTAAGTTTGGGTTCGACACATTCAGCCATTTAAAGCCCGTTATGAAGCGCAGTTTTCGGTTTGATGTTGCCTTGCGCTATCCGCCTTACAGCAAGTTTAAGGACAAAATCTTATCCTGGTTTAGTCCCTAGGCATTGAAATTCAGCGGGTGCGTCTGCATATCACTAGTAACAGTTTAGTGAAATGAAATATCTACAGGAGCGCGCGCTGCTAATGTCTGAATCCAACATCGTTAACGTTGACTTGCAAAACTTCCAGCAGGTTCTACTGGAAGGTTCAAAAGAAAAACTCATTATTATCGATTTTTGGGCAGACTGGTGCGAGCCCTGCAAACAGCTCATGCCAGTACTGGAAAAGCTGGCCTCGCAATACAGTGACCAGGTTATCCTCGCCAAAATAAACTGTGATGAACAGCAAGAGCTGGCAATGCAGTTTGGTATTCGAAGCTTACCTACAGTCGCCTTTTTTAAAGATGGCCAGCCCGTAGACAGTTTTGGCGGAGTCAAAACTGAAGGCGAAATTCGTGAAATACTGGATAAACATCTGCCCAGTCCGTCTGACGACTTGATTCAGCAAGCTCAAACCGCGATGGGCGAAGGTGATGCGAATAAAGCTTATACGTTAGCGAAACAGGCTTACGATATCGACAGCAGCAATATGCAGGCATTGAAACTGCTGGCCGAAGCTGCCGTTGATGCTGGCCGCCTAGACCAGGCAAAAGAACTGGTCTCTAAAATTCCAATGGTTGAACAAGATGGCGACTACCAGCGCATAAAAGGTAAACTTGAACTTGCCGAAGATGCCGCCGACTCACCGGAACTGAGAGCTCTGCAGGAGCAGGTCGAAAATCAACCCGACGATTTATCTCTAAAGCTGCAGCTTGCTCTTAAACTTCATGAAGCACACCGCGATGAAGAAGCCTTAGAGCTGGTATTCACCGTGTTAGCTAAAGATGTGAACTTTGCTGATGCGAAAAAATACGCGCTCGACATTATCAATTCCTTACCGGATGGTGATCCTCTGGCAGCGACCTATCGTAGGAAGTTATACAGCACTATGTATTAATGGCTGTTCACTAGCAACTTTGGCCGGCTTCCTCAGCCGGCTTTTTTTTATCCTGGCTTTTCGTGATAATAACTCCATGCAGAAAATCTATCATCAGCGTATTCAGTTCGGGTCACTTCAGTCCGATAAACACCAACACAGTGCTGTTAATGCACTGCAACAGCGACTGGACTCACTTGCCCGAGGTAATCAACCACAAAGCCTGTACCTGTTTGGCCCTGTAGGCCGTGGGAAAACGCTTTTAATGGACTTGTTTTACCAATACCTTCCGAAAGACAAAGCCATACGTCTGCACTATCACCACTTTATGGCAAAAATTCACACAGCCCTTAACCAAAGACAAGGCGAAGCCGACCCTATGGAAGCCATTGCAAGTTCCTGGGCGCAGCAATATTCGGTTATCTGTCTTGACGAATTCTTTGTCGAAGACATTGGTGATGCAATGATCCTGGCCAGGTTATGGGAAGCTCTGTTCAATAACGGCGTTACCTTGGTAACCACTTCAAACGCACCACCCAAAGAACTTTACAAAGGTGGTTTGGCACGTCACCGTTTTGAACCTACCATCGACTTACTGAATGAAGAATGTGAATGTCTGGATTTAGGCTTAGGCACCGACTATCGGCGACTTAAGGATACAGACCTGCCGTTTTACCTCAAACAGGGAACTCAAAAGCAGTTGCGTTCGGTCGCAGAAAAGCAGTTTGGGGAAACTCTCCAATGCTCCTCTATTTCGGTTATGAACCGGTCAATTCACTCTTTATGGCGAAACGATAACGTCATTGGCTTTGAGTTTATGGCACTTTGCTCAGGCCCCAGAAGCCAACGCGACTACATGGAGTTAGCCGCTCAATATAGTGCAATTGCGGTCCATGGTGTGCCCACATTTTCTTATCTGCCCGATAAAGACCTGGTACACGGCGTTGAAGAAACTTATCAACGTGAGCATCAAACCAATAGCGTCAGCAAACTGGATAATGAAGCGCGTCGTTTTATCGCTTTGGTTGACGAATGCTACGACAACGAGTGCCTGCTAATACTGACCGCAGAAACCGATATCGATAAGTTGTATCAGGCAAAGCAGCTGGAGTTTCCTTTCAGACGGTGCGTTTCTCGTCTATTTGAAATGCAGCAGTGGGGAAACTCAATGAAAGGAAACACGCTGGTAAAAAGACGCCAATCTGTTCCAGAGAGCTAAATTCCCTGTATTTACCAGCGTGTTAAAACTGAGTTATAAAAAGGTTATATTATTTTTAACAAATTCCAATATTGCAATTGTAATGGATGTTAAAATAAATTTTGTTTTTAAACCTAATTTCCCGCATTCTGCCGCACAATCACTGATTAGCTGCTTGCCGTTAAATTGCCACCTTGCTAGGATTGCTGAAATTTGCTGAACGGCAGCGCTTACAAGGCGTTAAAACAATAACGAGAAAAGAAGGTTCAGAATGAGCGAACAACGCGATCAATTTAGCTCTAAGATTGGATTTATATTAGCGGCAGCAGGTTCTGCTGTCGGCATTGGCAACCTGGTTGGCTTCCCGGTTGCGGCTACCAAGAACGGTGGCGGTGCATTTTTAATTATCTATGCCTTGTTCGTTGCTTTCATCTGTATACCGGTCATGCTTGCCGAAATGGGCCTCGGCCGTCGCGCACAAAAAAGCCCTCTCGGCTCCTATAAGGCCTTATCGCCAAATAATAAAGGATGGCACATTGCTGGCTTACTGGCGGTGATTACGCCATTCATGATTGCCGTTTTCTACATGGTCATTACTGTCTGGATATTTGGTTACCTGTGGCATTCCATCATGGGTAACCTCGATATGCTTGCCAACCCGGAGTATTTTTCTCAATTCGTTAACGACTACGGTTTTGTTGGCTTTCTTGTCGCCGTCACTATCATTATTAACGTTATTTTGATTGGAGGGGTTCGCCAGGGTATCGAAAAAGCGGCCAAGTTCCTTATGCCAGCATTGTTCATTATGCTTATTCTGCTGGTTATCTTTGTTCTTTCGCTGGACAACGCCGTCCTTGGACTGGAGTTTTATTTAGTCCCTGACTTTTCAAAAATTGACGGTTCAGTGATAAACGGCGCTTTAGCACAGGCATTCTTCTCGCTTTCTCTGGGCATGGGTATTTTAATTACTTATGGCTCTTACTTTAGCCGTCGCGATGACATTGTTACTTCAGGTAAACTGGTCGCATTAACAGATACCGCCGTAGCCTTTACCGCAGGTTTAATGACACTGCCTGCAATATTTGCCATCAACCCAAATACTGACCCGGACGCATTAAGTGACTCATCGGTTAGCATGATCTTCTCGTTTTTCCCGCAAATCTTCATCGCGCTTGAAGGCGTTGTCGGTTATGTAGGAGCGAGTATTGCTGCGACTGTCTTCTTTCTTCTGACCTTTATTGCAGCCATTACTTCATTGGTTTCAATTCTTGAAGTTCCGACCGCAGCGGTTATTGAGCAAGCCAAGATCAGCCGTAAAAAAGCTCTGTTGTTTATGGGTATCGCCGTTACCATTTTAACCCTTATTGCCGCCACTTCTTTTGGTTTTGTTCCGGCATTTACTGAGTTTACTTTCTACGCGGACACGCCTAAGTCAGTTTTTGATGTTATCTATGACGTTTTCTACGATACCATTTTGCCGCTGAATGGCCTGCTGATTTGCTTGTTTGTCAGCTTTCACTGGCGTCGCAAGAATCTGGACGCTGAACTTGCCGAAGGCAACCCAGGGTACCCAAATACACTGCTGGCTAAATACGTGCGTTTATCCATTTGCACCTTTATTCCACTGATATTGGCAGCAGTATTTATTAATACGGTGCTCACGAAGTTCTTCGCAATCTCTATTTTCTAGCATGTCCAAACGCAGCGGTTACAGAAAACTTGAACTGCTGCATGATGCGAGCCTTTGGCAGCAACATTGCCAGGCTCGCTCCGGCCTTTCTATCTATTTATCCGACACGAATAAACAGGCAGATGCTGCGCTCTCGCGTTATCGTGACTACCTTGGCCATGAATTTGAACGTGTCTTTATAGATTGCCGCGACAGTTTGCATGCTGACGCCATTGCGGCGCTTTGCGGAACGGTAACCGCCGGTGGACTCTTATCGATATTGCTACCTGAAAAGCCCAATGCCATGAGCCAGCGCATGGAGCATTTTGCTTTAAAGTACTGGAGCAATGCCGCCGCTGACCTTTCTCCTGAAACCTCTACTGAATCATTACCGGCAGGCAACAAGCTTAAACTCACATCGGAACAAAGTGACATTTTGGAGCTCGTTAACGAGACCGGTTCAGGCGCTAAGAGTGAGCCGACAACTCACATCATAACGGCTGAGCGTGGACGGGGTAAAAGTACTTTACTGGGGCAGGCTCTCGCCCATGCAAAGAATAAAAGCTCTGTTATTGTCACCGCCCCACGAAAAGCCAACGCCAAAGTTTTACTGCAACAAGCTCCTCAGGCTAAGTTTGTCGCCTGGGATAAGCTTCTTGAACAACCAGACGCCCCCGACAAGCAGTTAATTATCGATGAAGCCGCCGGTCTGCCGCTTTGGGCAACTGAGAGGCTTTGTCAAAAGTTTACACCGTGGCTGCTTGCCACCACAGTAGCCGGATATGAAGGCTGTGGCCGTGGCTTTGCTGTGCATTTTACAGACTGGGCAAAGAAAAACCTGGCCGGGGTTGCTATTCACCAGCTGACTCAGCCCATGCGCTGGCCCGTCAATGACCCACTAGAACAATGGCTAACAGAAACTTTTTTGTTAGACGAAAAACGCCCCTTGGCTTCCTCAACTGAAGCCATAACAGGCACCTTTATAAAGCACGCGTCTGAACTCGAAGAAAGCCTCTTACAACAATGCTTTCAACTCTTGCTCAATGCTCACTACCAAAGCAGTCCTAACGACTTGAACCTCTTACTAACCGAGCCGCTGCATAAAGTTGCGTATAGCCTTGAGCAAGGTAGAGTTACTGCTGTTGCCTGGTTAATGGCTGAAGGCCCTATTGACGCACCATTAAAGCACGATATTAAACAGGGGCGACGCCGTCCAAAAGGTAACTTACTTCCTCAGGCTATCGGCTATTTCCTGCAGCAAGAATGGGCTTTCGATTTATCCTGGTTACGAGTAGCCCGAATAGCAGTACCCGCCGACAAGCGTCGCCGCAAGTACGCTTCAGCATTACTCACTGAAATATCCAAGTGGGGCGGAGATAATCACTTTCAAGTATTAGGAACCAGTTTTGCCTGGTCATCAGAGTTAGATACGTTTTGGCAAAATAACAATTACGCGCCATGGCGTATAAGCAGCCGTATTGATTCCGTTTCCGCCCGCCCTGCTGCTATTTATGCATACCCGTTTAGCACCAACAATTCGCAACAGTTTCAACGCCTCAGTGCGTGGGGGCAGCAGAAGTTACAGTGGCTGTCTAAAGATATAGCTGCGTTAGCTTCCACCGAAAATCTTAGCGAAATAAGAGCCCTGATTATCGATTCCTATACTCGCCATATAATTCCCTTCGATGCCGCGCATTTTGCCTTAGCACAGTGGCTTTACTGGCAACATCCCGACCACACATTAACATCGTTGATCTGCAAGCCAGATATAACACTGAAACAACTCGGCCAAGTCTGGGGCGGGCTTTCGCAGCGGCAAGCTAACGAAAAATTGTGTAAAGACATACGAGCACTGCGCTAATGTGACTTGTTGTTTTCGTTACAACTTTCTATCATCAACACAGAACTTCACCAGGAATCTCTACCATGACTCGTTATTCGGTTTTTATTGCTTGTTCTACTGTGCTGATACTGAGCGCCTGTAGTTCTTTTGAAAAGGAGAAAGAACAACCTGAAGGCCCTTATCCGGAAACAAAAACCGTTGATCAACAAGATAACTACCACGGGACTCTGGTGGAAGACCCTTATCGTTGGTTAGAACAAAACAACCAAGAAGTTGAGAACTGGGTTAACGAGCAAAACCAGCTATCAACACCAGCGCTTCAGGACTACTCTCAATTTCAGAACATTAAAGACAGAATGACGGAGCTTTGGAACTACGAAAAAGTGAGTACGCCCTTTCGCTATGCTGATCGTTACTTCTATTTCTCCAACGACGGGCTGCAAAACCAAGCCGTTCTCTATACTATGACCGACCTAAGCAGCGCACCGGATGTACTGATTAACCCTAATACATTTAGCGACGACGGTACCGTTTCACTGGCCCGCATTAGTGTTTCACCACAGGCAAAATACGTGGCATACGCACTATCTGACGGGGGCAGTGACTGGACACAGATAAAAGTCCGTAATATTCAATCAGGAAAAGACACCAGCGACCTGATCAAAGGGGTGAAATTTAGTGAGGTGGCATGGCTGCCTAACGAGCGTGGTTTTTATTACAGTCGTTATCCGCAAAAAGAAGACGGAAGCTTTGATGACTCAAAGCCGGTCAGTGTCTATTTCCACAAACTGGGAACCAAACAAAGTGAAGATGAGCTCATTTTTGCTTTTGATAAAAAACCAAGCTGGAACCCTTATCCAAAAATATCTGACGACGGCCAGTACTTACTCGTTGATGTATTCAAAGGCTATGATGCCAACGCGGTATACGTGCGACCTTTAGCACAGGAAGAAGCGCCCTTTAAGAGCTTGTTCACAGCGTGGGACGGGCAATACCAATATGTTACCAGTCACAACGGAAAGCTTTATTTTAAAACCACAAATGGCGCACCAACTGGCCAGGTTATTGCCGTTGACCCTGAGCAACCGGCTCCCGAAAACTGGACAGAAATTATCGCACCTAAAACTCATACCTTAAAAGAGGTCAGCGCCGTAGGTGGGCAGCTGTTTGCTCACTACCTGCAGTCGGCTCGCTCGCGGGTGGCTATCTTTGATATCGAGGGAACGATGCTGCAGGAGCTTGCTTTACCGGGTATTGGCTCAATTGACGGTTTTAAGGGCAGCCACAAAGCGCCGGATACATTCTTCACGTTTAAAGGTTTTACCGAGCCGGGCAAAGTGTATCGTTACCAACCAGAGCAACAGCGCACAACCCTTTGGTATGAAACCGAGGTGCCAGCGAGTTTAGACCAATATACAACCGAGCAAGTGGTGTATAACAGTGCTGATGGCACCGAAGTGCCTATGTTCCTCGTTCATCACAAAGACCTGGAACTGAATGGTAACAATCCGACGCTGTTATATGGTTACGGCGGTTTCAATATTTCCCTCACTCCCGACTACGATACAACTCGTGTTGTCTGGCTGGAAATGGGCGGCGTACTGGCCATTCCCAACTTACGAGGTGGCGGTGAGTTCGGCGAAAAATGGCATCAGCAGGGCACTAAAGAAAACAAGCAAAATGTATTTGATGACTTTATTGCCGCGGCCGAATGGCTAATAAATAATAACTACACGAATAAAGACAAACTGGCTATTCAGGGGCGCAGTAACGGTGGTTTACTGGTAGGAGCAACAATGGTTCAGCGACCTGAACTCTTTGCTGCGGCTCTTCCGGCTGTTGGCGTGCTCGATATGCTGAGGTATCAGCTTCCCAGCGCGAATGCCAGAGGCTGGAGTAGTGAGTTTGGTCTAAGCGAAAACGAGGAAGACTTCAAAACATTGTACGAGTACTCCCCTGTTCACAATACAGAGAGTGGTACCTGTTATCCGCCAACCCTTATTACTACGGGTGATCACGACAACCGAGTTGTCCCCTGGCACAGTTATAAATTTGCAGCAGCACTGCAGCGAGACCAAAGCTGCGACAACCCAATATTATTAAACGTAGAAACCCGGGCCGGACACGGTGCCGGCACACCAACCTGGATGCGCATTGAAGAACATGCCGAAAACTGGGCATTTTTACATAAGCATTTAGGTATGGATTCCGAGGCAGCACAAAGCAACGCTTCTGAATGATGATTCCATAAAAATATGCTATCTTTCGCAGCAACTTTATTAGTTAAAAGATTTCTGTGAAGGATAGCATTCATGTCTAAAGTTCTAATTATTGGTGCCGGCGGTGTTGCTGGCGTAGTCGTACAAAAATGTGCGGGCCTGCCGGAAGTATTCTCTGAGATTCACCTGGCCAGCCGTACCCTGTCAAAATGTCAGGCGTTGCAGGAAAAAGCGGGTAAAGACCGCGTTGTTGGTGTGTATCAGGTAGACGCCGATGATTCAGCAGAAGTGGCTGAGCTCATCCGTGGCATTAACCCGTCACTGGTTATCAACGTCGCACTTCCGTATCAGGACTTACCTATCATGGACGCTTGTCTGGAAACCGGAGTGCACTACCTTGATACCGCAAACTACGAACCAAAAGACGAAGCCAAATTTGAATACTCATGGCAGTGGGCTTATCAGGAGCGTTTCAAAGAAAAAGGCTTAATGGCGTTGTTGGGCGCCGGTTTTGATCCGGGCGTAACCAACGTCTTTACCGCCTATGCCGCTAAGCATTACTTTGATGAAGTCCATTACCTGGACATTGTTGACTGTAACGGTGGTGACCACGGTCAGGCATTTGCAACCAACTTTAATCCGGAAATTAATATTCGCGAAATTACCCAGAAAGGTAAGTACTGGGAAAACGGCGAGTGGCACGAAACTGCCCCTATCAGCGTGCGTAAAGATCTGGACTACCCTAACGTTGGCGTGCGCCCTTCTTACCTGCTTTTCCATGAAGAGCTCGAGTCGCTGGTTAAGCACTTCCCGACTATTAAACGCGCGCGCTTCTGGATGACCTTTGGCGATCAATACCTGACTCACCTACGCGTACTTGAAAACGTCGGCATGACCTCTATCCAACCGGTAGAGTTTGAAGGCAAAAAAATTGTACCTCTGGAGTTTTTAAAAGCCGTGCTACCTAACCCAGGCTCTCTGGCAGAAGGTTACACCGGCAAAACCTGTATTGGTACTTATGTGACAGGAATGAAAGACGGTCAGGAAAAGACCATTTTCATTTACAATAATACGGACCACGCCGAAACCAACAAAGAAGTGGGCGCACAAGCGGTATCCTACACAACGGGTGTACCAGCAATGATTGGCGCATCTTTAATGTTACAAGGTAAATGGATGGAGCCTGGTGTCTGGAATATGGAGCAGTTTGACCCGGACGAGTTTATGGAGCGCCTGAACAAGTATGGCCTTCCATGGCAAGTTCAGGAATGCAATAAGCCATTTGAGAAGTAACAGAGAAGACAACGCATGAGCCAATATACATCGCCGGAAATTCCGTCTCCCTGCTATGTGCTGGATGAAAAACTGCTGCGCAAGAACCTGGAGCTGATGCAAAAGGTGCAAGAGCAAAGTGGTGCTGACATTATTCTGGCACTGAAAGGCTATGCCATGTGGTCGGCCTTTCCGCTTATCCGTCAGTATCTGAAAGGCTGCACAGCCAGCTCTGTCTGGGAGGCAAAGCTGGCAGCGGAAGAGTTTTCACGCGAAGTTCACGCTTATGCGCCAGCTTATAAACAAGAAGACATCGACGAGCTATTGCCGTTGGTCAATCACTTGTCATTCAACAGTGTCTCTCAGTGGCATAAATACCGTGAACAAACTGCAGCTGCCGGTGTTTCTATTGGTCTTCGTATTAACCCGGAGCATCAGGAAGCAGAAACCGAGCTTTATGATCCCAGTGCTCCCGGTTCACGTCTGGGGATTCGCGCCAGCGAGCTTCAGCAGCAGGACTTAACCGGCGTTGACGGTTTGCACGTGCACAACCTGTGCGAGTGCGACTCGTTTGCTCTTGAGCGCACACTTGATGCTGTTGAAAGCCGTTTTGGCGAGCAATTAAAACAAATGAAGTGGCTGAACTTAGGCGGTGGGCATCTCATGACCCGTCAGGGTTACGATGTTGATCACCTGATAAAGCAGCTGAAACGCTTGCGCGAAACTTATGATCTGCAAGTGATACTGGAGCCTGGCTCGGCAGTGGCCTGGCAAACCGGTCCGCTGGTCTGCGAAGTGGTGGATATTGTTGAGAACCAGGGACAAATCGCTTTACTGGACATTTCAGCAACGGCTCACATGCCGGACGTGCTGGAAATGCCATATCGCCCGGTCATTACCGGCGCAGGCTTACCCGCCGAAAAAGCCTTCAGTTACCGTTTAGGTGGCAACAGTTGCTTAGCCGGGGATGTTATCGGTGAGTACAGTTTTGATCAGCCTCTGGCTGTTGGTGACCGTTTAGTTTTTGAAGACATGATGCACTACACCATGGTGAAGACATCCTTCTTTAACGGCGTTCAGCATCCGGCTATTGGTATTTTACGGGAAAGTGGTCAGTTTGACTGTGTACGGCAATTTAGTTACGAAGATTTCCGCAACCGCTTGTCTTAAGCACAAGTAAACTTGCGCAACTCAAACAAAGGCCACTAATCCAGTGGCCTTTTTGCTTTTTCAACGACCGAAGGTGGCATTCTCTCAGCCAGCTTTGCCAGTTTTTGCTCAATATCCTGATAGGTGCCCTGGTTTGCTGTTATCGCATTATGTAACCAATGATAGGCCTTTTCGTAGTCATACGGGCTGCCTTTATCCGCCAGCAAGATCTCAGCAAAGCGTCGTTGCGCCGGCAAATTCCCTAACGAAGCAGCTTCACGAAGATACAAAATGGCGCGGTCAATATCCTTTTGAACCAGAACTCCTTCATGATAATAGCGCCCCAACTGCTCCAGAGCTTCCAGTAAGCCATGCTGAGCCGCTTTTTCCATATAAAGCAGGCCAAGTTCAGGGTCACGGTCATAACAGACGCCCCAGGCCATCATGTCGCCATATAAGAACTGATACGTTGGACGACGCTCGAGCTCTGCCTGAGCTTCAATATCCTGCGCCAGCTGGCAGCGGTCGGTATCGCGTACTCGTTTAAGATGCGCGTTGGTTGCAAACATCTCAACAAGTTCGGCGTCTGAGTACAGTTGCACAGCCTCAACGTCCTGCGCCTGCGCTTTGTGCACTGCGGTCAGTCCGGCTACAGCAATCAGCATTGGAATGACTATTTTCATAAAGTTGCCTGTGCTCTCTCTGAATTTACCTAAAGGTTTAACTGTTTAGGTTATCGGCACAGAGTCGCAAACCCTTAAACAACAAATCGTCATAACGACGAAATTTACCAGACAAGGTTCGCATTAAATGCTCACCATCGCCACCGGTAACAACGACATCAAAAGACTCTTGCGAGAAATGCTCCCGAGATAACTGAATAGCCTGTGCAATAGCGCCTGTGAGCGCGGCTTCCGTTCCCTGAGCAATACCGTCAAAGGTATTTTGCCCGGCCGCAAGCCCGTCACGCTCAATATCGTCTACCGTAATACCTTTTAAGTTCGCTGTTCCCTGGCCAAGGGCATTTAGCATGAGCTGGCGTCCGGGGACTATCCAGCCTCCCAGATGTCGCCCGTCAGCTCTCAGCCAGTCAATGGTTAATGCAGTACCGGCATCTACTATCAAAGCATTCTTTTGAATCTGCTCGTGACAGCCAAGTAATGCCATCCATCGATCAGAACCCAGACGCTCAGCTTGTTCACCATAGCCGTTAATGACTCCCGCCTGTTCCGCTTTCGTTTTTTGCCAGACAACACTGATACCAAGCTCCGCCAGTGAGCTATTCAGGGTATCCATCACCTGAACCGCAGCAACGCTGCAACCTATGGCTTTTTGCTCGCGCTGAATTTGTTGGTTGCTGATGACTTCCAGCAGTAGCTCTTTTAGCGAATGACTCAAATCATTAAGCCAACTTTGGTGAGGTATCGCACCCAATATTTCAATCTCGTCGGTGTCAGTATCCCACCAGGCAAATTTACTGCGGGTATTACCGGCATCAATTAATAGCATCTTGCGCCCTCAATGAAACTTCACCACCAAAATAGCGACGTACGCCCTGCTCATCTTCTACGAGTAAAGCACCGTTCTCATCAACCCCACGGCAGGTTCCTAAGCAAACCCTTTGCCCCATAATCAGTTTTACCGGTTTATCGATAAACCGGTCGTACTGCTGCCAGCGTTGCTGGAACGCGGAAAGCCCGCTCCGTCCGTATTGCTGCAAAGCAGACAACACCGATGCCCGCACCTCGGCCGCAACCCTATTACGTGAAACAGGTTGTGGTAACTCAGAGTTTAAATCTGTCCATGCCTGATCAATTTTTTCTCCGACATGGTCCGGCATTCTTAAATTAATACCAATACCAATAATGCTGTGCGCAGCACCTTCTGGGGAAGTTTCCAGATCGACCAGAATTCCGGTCACTTTCTTACCAGCAATATAAACATCGTTAGGCCATTTTACACTGACCTCATCAATACCCAAATTGGTAAAGCATTCCGCCAAAGCAACACCAACGGCTAAACTTAACCCCATAGCGCCATGAATACCGTCATCCAGAGGCCAGTAAATACTTAGGTAGAGGTTACTGCCAAAAGGCGAGTGCCACTGTTTGCCTCGCCGCCCACGACCGGCTGTCTGAGCTTCTGCAAATAAGGAGAAGCCGGCGTCCAAAGTCCCTGACTTAGCAAGTTCTTTTACCTGATCATTGCTGGAATCAACCACGGAGCGTACTTCAAACTCTGGTTTATTTTTCCATTGCGCCGGTGTTTCTTTTTCAATAGCTTGTGAGCGCAGCAATTCAATAGACCTTGCCAGTTTGTAGCCACGCCCTGTGACAGAAAACAATTCAAGACCAAGTTCTTCCAGCTTATGAATATGTTGATTAACCGCTGCCCGGGATATCCCCAGAGACTCACCAATAGCTTGCCCGGAGTGAAATTCACCATTAGCTAACAGGGTAATCAGTTGATCAAGACGCTCTGATTGTTTCATTTTTCTGCCGCCAACTGCACAAGCCCGTGCTTGCCAACCAGACGAACTTCCGGCTCCAGTTCAATTCCACTGGCTTCTTTTACGTGCTTCATGATTTTCTGTGCCAACTGGCTGACATCTGCTCCAGTCGCTCTTGCCCGGTTAATTAACACCAGTGCCTGATTCGGATTAACCGCTGCATCGCCCTCGTTTAAGCTCTTCAAACCCAGGTGTTCAATCAGCCAGCCGGCGGCTACTTTTGAACAACTCTCGTCAGCGGGAAAGTAGACCATATCTGGCCATTTCTGCAATAAGCTTTCCAGTAGCGCATTAGAAACAACAGGATTCTTAAAAAAGCTTCCTGCGTTCGGAATGACTTTGGGGTCAGGTAATTTTTTCTGACGCACTTCTATAACCTTGTCGAAAATGCTTTGTGCACTCGCATTATCGCTCAACTGGTTCAGTGGAGAGTAATGAGTCACAGGCCGCCAGTCTTTAGGTAAACGAAAGGTTACGGATGTTATCAGCCAGCGCCCGGGGTGCTGTTTAAACAAACTGTCCCGGTAAGCAAACTGGCAGTCCTCTGTGCTCATACTCACCCAGCATTTTTCGCTAATATCCCAGGCTGTTACCTGTTCAATAAATGTCGCCACTTCCACACCATAGGCCCCAATATTTTGAACAGGAGCCGCTCCCACTGAGCCGGGTATCAATGCCAAATTTTCCATACCATCAATGTTTCGGTCGCGTAAATCGGTCACAAAATTGTGCCAGTTTTCACCGGCTGCCGCGGTAACTAAAAAACTTGTATCCAGCTCTTCAATGCATACACCAAGCAAACGGTTACAGACAACGGTTCCCTGAAAGTCTTCCAGAAACAAGGTGTTGCTGCCTTCACCCAGCAAGTAATAGGGCTGCTCAAAAGCTAGCTGCTCAACCTCGTCGCTGCTGTTCAGTTCAATTAAAGTCCGGCATTTGGCCGGTAACTTAAAAGTATGTCGCTCAGCAAGCTCTATCAACTTCTGGCTCCTCCTGCCTTTCGGGTGCTGATGTACTTCAAAAATGCTTTTAATGCGGCGGGTTTAGCCGGTTTTGGTAAAAATTGCAGGCCGCTTTTTCTGGCGGCCTGTTTCACAGCGTCATCACGCATTGCAGTGACTAACGCCGCTGGTATCTTTTGCTGCCAAATGTCACGTAACTCTTCTGCTAAGGCTAAACCGTCGCCGTCACCTAGTTGGTAATCCAGCAGCAGCCCCTGAGGAGCTTTATCACCACGGTGTGCCTTGGCATAAGCCAAAGCTTTGCTATAACTGTTAAAAGTCAGAGCTTCACACTCCCACTTACTCAAAAGAGCACTTAAGGCACTCAAATTTTCATTATCGTCATCCACAACCATCAGTTGCAGGCGGTCAGACAGCGCATCTTCCTGTTGTTTTTTAGGGCGGCTGATGACTTGAGCGGCATTACCTAACGGTACTCGCACCGAAAAACAGGAACCTTTGCCTTCAACCGATTCAACCTGAATATCGCAATTGAGTTGCTCACCCATACGTTGAGCAACACTTAACCCTAACCCGACTCCGTCTACCGTCTGGTTCTGCACTCGATAAAATGCATCAAATACTTTGTTCTGTTGCTGCGCAGCAATACCCGGACCGGTATCCCACACCGCAATTTGGAGTTCGTCTCCGCGCTTACGAACCCCTAATAATACACTGCCCTTCTGAGTGTATTTAATGGCATTAGATAAGAAGTTCTGCACGATACGCCGTAAATACGTCGGATCGGTATACACAGGCCTGTCTTTATAAAAAGCGCGAAAGTCCAGCTTTCTCTGTTCAGCAAGTACAGCGTATTCTTCCACCAGAGGATCCAGAACGGAACTGAGCTGAACATGCCGGAACTGCGGCTTTAACGCCCCCTGATCCATCTTCGCTATCGACAGTAAAGTCGACAAAAGATGTTCAGTTGAGCCGAGCGCCGTATCCAGCTTACCCACTAACGACAAGTTACGCTCTGAGAGTTCTTTTTCCTGAATTGCCGAGAGGTATAACCGTGCCGCATTTAGCGGCTGTAAAATATCATGACTGGCCAGGGCCAGAAAGCGTGTTTTCGAAGCATTTGCAGCTTCAGCCTCTGCTTTCGCCTTCTTTAATTCTTCTTCTACCTGACGACGCCGATCGATTTCAGCCGTCAGTTCCTGGTTAATTTCCCGAATTTCCTGCGTACGAACATCAACCCGCTGCTCAAGGTCAATATTCGCATCTTCCAGCGCCTGCTGAGTTTCAACGTGCGACGTAATATCGGTAAAACTGGTAACAAAGCCTCCGGTTGGTAACGGGTTCCCTACCATTTCAATAACCCGTCCATCCGCTCTGCGGCGGATAAAGCGATGCGCTGACCCCATTTGCATATAACGCAAACGCTTATCAACCAGCTCGTCCACCTCACCCGGACCGCATTCACCGCGCTCTGCATTATAACGAATGAGCGTAGCAATCGGCTGCCCCGGCTTAACCATGCCCTCAGGGTACTCGAACAAATCCAGGTACCGCTTATTCCAGGCTACCAAGCGTAACTCGGCATCGACAACACTAATACCCTGGGCCAGGTTCTCAAGCGAACTGAACAGTATTGACTGCTGCGTTTGCAGTGCCTGAGTCGTGTCATCAAAAAAGTGAACAACCTCTTCCAGATTAAGCTGCTTATCCCTCAGGGCGGCATCAATTAACGAACGGGCTGTTGCAGAACCCAAGACACCGGCAATGGCCCTTTCAACAAAGCTAATAAACGGCTTTTCTGCAATTTCTTCCAGCTTAAGTTCCGTATTTTCAGGACGCTGATAGTACTGCATCAGTTGCTGCGCACGCTCTGCGCCCAGGAAAGTTTTGAGCAGCAACAACATGTCTGCGTTGGTCGCGTTGTCGTTTTTGTTTAAGTGTAAGTCGGGTAGAGCCGCTCTTGGCTTTACAAAAGCCGTTGACTGAATCCTGTCGACTAACCGCGGCTTTGCCAGCAGAGAAAAAACAATAAAGCTGAAGGTATTGAGCCCCAGTGAAACAACAGTACCCCGGGTTATAATTTCAACGTCGGTCAGTTGACTGTTCGTATACAAAGGAATTAATACCGCGATGACCCAACCCACGGAACCCGCCAGCAGCCCGGCATAAACACCACGGGCGTGACCTTTTCGCCAATAAAGTGCAGCCAGTAAAGCCGGCAGCAACTGTAAAACCAGAGAAAACGCCAGCAACCCAATACTAACCAGGTTGGTACGTGCCGCCCAGAAGTAGTAGCACAGAAAAGACAAAACCATAGTCACGGCAATGGCCACACGGCGGATTAACAATAACGCCCGGTCGTATTCTCTACGTCTGTGCTTTAACGGCAAGCGCGATTCACGCTGCAGCAAAATAGGCATGATGACATCGTTAGTGATCATGGTACTCAACGTGACAGAGGCAATGATCACCATAGCCGTTGCGGCCGAGATTCCGCCAATAAAGATAACCAGAGACAACCACAATTGATCTTTCAAAAGCGGCAGCTGTAGAGCATAAGTTGAACCGTCAGAGCCTGCAGAAAGATAAAAGGTACCGGCAATAGCAATGGGAACTATAGCGGCGGCCGTTAACGCTAAATAAAGCGGGAACCCCCAACGGGCAGTGCGTAAGTGCCGAACGTCGACATTGTCCACAACCGCAACGTGAAACTGTCTGGGCAGACAAAGAATTGCTCCGGCGGCCATAAAGGTCTGGACAATAAACTCAAATTCCCCGAATGAAGCAAAAGACCACTGCGGCTTGGTTACATCGCTGAATGAACTGAATAAATCAGTTTGTACATCGCCGTGCAGCAGTGACCAGGCAAAAATACCCGCCGCCAGTAACGCTACAAGCTTAATCATAGACTCCACGGCAATTGCCAGAATCATACCGCTACGATACTCAGTTACCTCAACATGGCGGGTACCAAACAGCATGGCGAAAATAGCCATTAAGGCGGCAGCCCCCAATTCTTTGATTGAGAACTCAGCCATCATGCCCGTATTTTCAGTTAATACGGCAAAGCTGATACCTACAGCCTTAAGCTGAAGTGCTATGTAAGGAATGATAGCAACAGCTGCAATGCCGGTAACAGCTACGGCAAGCCGACGTCTTTTCCCAAAGCGGGATGAAATGAAATCGGCAATGGAGGTGATGTTTTGTTGCTTACTAACCGAAACCAGTTTTTCCAGAATTCGGATACCAAACAAAAACAGGAGAATAGGCCCCAGCAAAATGGGGAAGAAGGCCCAGCCGTCGACAGCGGCGTTTCCTACTGCGCCATAATAAGTCCATGACGTACAATAAATTGCCAACGACATGGAATAGACAAAAGGCTTATGACTAACCTTATTCGCCCACGAGCCAAGCCGGTCACCCCAGGTGGCAACTGCGAAAAGAAAGATCACATAAGCCAGTGAGGCAAATATTAATAGCCAGGTCATAATTGCAGACGTTCAGCCACCAAAACAGCCTGGGTACGACTGTAAACCCCAAGTTTTCTAAATATTGCAGTAATGTGCGCTTTAACCGTTGCTTCGGTTATTCCCAGTTGATAGGCAATCTGTTTATTCAGCAGACCTTCGTGAAGGAAATGTAGCACCCGATATTGTTGCGGAGTCAGTTCTGCAACCTTACGGGCCAGCTCCTGATCTTCATCTGAAATCACATCCAGCCGCTCCCGGGTTTCTTTGGGAACCCAGGTCTCACCCTGTAAAATGGTATCTATAGCCTCTGCTATTTCGGCAGAAGGTAATGACTTTGGAATAAAACCCAATGCGCCAAAACCAATGCACTTAGCAACAATTGACGAGTCTTCACTACCAGAAATAATAGCGACGGGTAAAAGCGGGTAATCTTCTCTTACACGAATAAGACCATATAAATCGCCACTGCCGGGCATATGTAAATCCAGCAGGAGCAAATCAACGTCATCGTCTTTATTTAACGCAGCCAAAGTTGAATCTAAGTCTTCGGCTTCGCGTAAGGTAAGTTCAGAAAAGTGATTCGCGAGAGCGCCTTGCAGCGCCTCGCGAAACAATGGGTGGTCATCTGCGATTAAAAATTTCGCCATGAGATTCCAAATTAAGTGACATTATTTATTCATTCTATTTTCTATCAATGAATCTACCACACTTGGATCAGCAAGCGTAGAGGTGTCACCGAGGTTTTCATACTCATTCGCAGCAATCTTACGCAAAATGCGGCGCATGATCTTACCCGAGCGAGTTTTAGGCAAACCAGTCGTCCAGTGAATCAAATCAGGCGTTGCAATTGGGCTTAATTCAGAGCGAACCCAGTTACGAACTTCTTTGGTCAACTCATCGGTTACCTCAACACCTTCAACGGGTGTTACGTACACATAAATACCCTGACCTTTTAAGTCATGCGGATAGCCAACAACGGCCGCTTCCGCCACAGACTTATGTGCCACCAGCGCACTTTCAATTTCAGCGGTACCCAGGCGGTGTCCTGACACATTCAGAACGTCATCCATGCGACCGGTTATCCAGTAGTAACCATCGGCATCACGGCGTGCGCCGTCGCCACTGAAGTACATACCTTTAAAGGTAGAGAAGTAGGTTTGCTCAAAACGCTCATGGTCACCCCATAATGTACGCATTTGACCCGGCCAGGAGTCTTTAATCACCAGACCACCTTCCGCTTCGCCTTCCTGAAGGTTGCCTTCACTGTCGACTAATGCCGGCTGAATACCGAAGAAAGGACGAGTCGCAGAACCCGGCTTCAAATCCGTGGCTCCTGGTAAGGGGGTAATCAAAATACCACCGTTCTCAGTTTGCCACCAAGTATCCATAATTGGGCATTTACCGTTACCAATAGCGCGGTGATACCACTCCCAGGCTTCCGGGTTAATCGGCTCGCCCACGCTGCCCAAAATACGCAAGCTTTCGCGGGTCGAAGTTTTCGCTGCCTCGTCACCTTTTGCCATTAACGCACGAATAGCCGTTGGTGCCGTATAAAGAATATTTACTTTATGTTTATCAACAATTTCACCAATACGACCAACACCCGGGTATGTAGGAACACCTTCGAACATCAGGGTCGTCGCACCGTTCGCTAACGGTCCGTAAACAATGTACGAGTGACCAGTGATCCAGCCAACGTCCGCGGCACACCAGTAGACTTCATCTTCCTGATAGTCAAAAACATACTCGTGGGTCATGGATGCGTAAACCATATAACCGCCGGTAGTATGCACCACGCCCTTAGGCTTGCCGGTTGAACCCGAGGTATAAAGAATGAATAGCGGGTCTTCGGCGTTCATCACTTCTGCCTGACATTCGTCACTGACGTTACCAACCAGTTCATGCCACCAAACGTCACGACCCTCAGTCCAGTCGACATCACCTTCAGTTACACGGCACACAATGCTGTGCTCTAACGAAGGGCAGGCGCCGTCCGACAAAGCTTTATCCACATTGGCTTTCAGACCAATAGTGCTGCCGCCACGACGACCTTCATCCGCGGTAATAATGGCTTTTGCCTGACAGTCGTTAATACGGTCAGCAATGGCGTTTGGTGAGAACCCACCGAAGATAACCGAGTGAACCGCACCAATGCGCGCACAAGCCAACATGGCATAAGCCGCTTCCGGCACCATTGGCATGTAAATAGCAACGCGGTCACCTTTGCTTATACCTAATTTTTTCAGGCCATTAGCAAAACGGGATACCTCTTTATGTAGCTCGCGGTAGGTGATGTGTTTGTCTACACTAGGGTCGTCGCCTTCCCAGATAATCGCGGTTTTATCGGCTTTATCAGCAAGGTGACGGTCGACACAGTTGTAACAGGCGTTTAAGGTGCCGTCTTCGTACCACTTAACACTGACTTTACCCGGTTCGAAACTGGTATTTTTAACTTTGGTGTAAGGTGTGAACCAAGTAATTCGCTGTCCGTGTTCACTCCAGAAACCTTCAGGATCGTCTACTGACTGTTGGTAAAGTTTCTTATAACCGTCATTATCGATTTTGGCTTTAGCTTTGATATGTTCAGGAACTGAATACAGTTGCGACATTACCTCTTCCTCCTTATTCGCAAGATGGTATCTGTTGTACGTTTTAAAGGGCTTAAACACTATTAGACCATAGTCTAGATTGATAAAAATTGACCAGTTAACGAGAATTAACAGCGTTTATCTTTGGCATAACAATAAAATGCACGATCAAAACGAACACTTGGCTTACAGGGGAGAACACCATGGCTAAAGCAAGTATCGCAAAAAAATTCACCGTATCAGCAGCAAGCGCTGCCGTACTCGGTGTTATGAGCTTAGGAGCTCAGGCAAACGAAACTGACATCGATTTTGGTGGTTTTGTTAAACTGGACATGATGGTATCGGACTACACCGATGGTCAGGCACCTTCAAGCGGCAGTATCGCCCGGCAACAGTATATTCCAAGCCTCACCCCTGTGGGTGGTGAAGGCGACGACATGGTCACCGATTTTCACGCACGTCAGTCGCGTTTTTTCCTTACCACCGACACTGAGTTAGATAATGGCGAAACGCTGACCGGCCATATCGAAATGGATTTTATGTTGACCCCTGACGGTGACCAACGTATTTCAAACTCTTATAATCCGCGTCTGCGTCACGCATTTTTGAAATATGGAAAATGGACTTTTGGTCAAACCTGGTCTAACTTTCAGGACCTCAACATTCTGGCTGAATCCGTCGACTTTATCGGCATCACCGATGGCATTATCTTCAACCGCCAGGCACAAATTCGCTACACCTCCGGTGGCTTTAGCGCCTCAATTGAAAACCCTGAAACAACCGTAACACCGGTTGGCGGCGGCCGTATTATCTCCAGTGACGGTTTTGCGCCGGACGTGACCTTTAAGTATACCGGTAAAACAGACAATCTTACCTGGCAGGCTTCGGCACTTTTACGTCAACTAACGTACGATGTCAGTCAAACTGGCGATGACGAAACCACCTTTGGTTACGGTGTCAGCTTTGGCGCTAAATACACCTTCGGCATGGATGATATCCGCGCATCAGTCACCACAGGCTCTGGTTTAGGTCGCTATTTAGGCCTTAACACCTGGAACGGTGCTTATATTGACAGCAATGGTGAGTTAGAAGCCATTGACTCAACCGGTGTATCCTTTGCTTATCGCCACTTCTGGTCAGAGAAACTGCGTTCAAACGTGGTGTACTCTCGCGGCTGGGCAGATAACGATGGTGAAGTACTGGCTTTGGCAGGCGATATGACAGAATACACTCAACGCCTTGCGTTTAACTTAATGTATTCACCGGCATCTAACCTGACTTTCGGTGCAGAGATTTCAAAAGCAAATCGTGAAACGGAAGCTAGTGTAGACGGTGACTTAAACCGCCTTCAACTTATGGCGATGTATAAATTCTAAGTTACTAACCAATAAAGATGCACAAAGAAATTTTCCACTTTGTGCATCTTTTTTTATTAAATGTCAGCAATAACAGGTTTGTTTTCTGACAGCGCCAGCCAACCACGGATTACTCGGTAAATAACCCATATGGTAACCGCCAGCAGCACTAAATAACCGATCACAACAAACAACAGTATAATACCAATGATTGTTCCAATAACGCCTACCCAGAAGGTTTTAATTAGCCAGTTAAAATGACTTTCCACCCAAGTGCCACGGGCTTCACTGCGCTTTAAGTAGCGCTAAAATAACAGCGGCAATCGACGCAAAAGGAATAATGAGACTCAGGGCATATAAAATATACCCAACAAGTGCCATTTTCTTTAGTTGTTCCTGATGTTCTGAGTTCACTTCCATTGTCATAAGGTTTCCTCTTATTGTTGTTTTATCCCAAACTGCATCATCAACAACTAACGATTTAACTACTTTTAACGAACAATCTCAATCAGTGCTTTACCAATATCGGTGTTATCCATATAGCCACCGAAGTTTTCACTATAAGGACCGGCGGCAAACACAGGAACATCAACACCCGTATGTCCGCTGGTTGTCCAGCCGGTACCGGTAATATCAGCCGTTATATAAACCAGTGCCTGGTGCAGGCTGTCTTCCCGCGCTTCGCCCTCTTCTTCAGCGGCGATAGCAAGTTCATCGATATAGTCCTGAGTGAGTTCAAAGTTGACTTTGTCCGCAACGTACTCCGGCCAATGATCAGAGTCCATGCTCAGCATTTCTTCACTCATATGCGCAATTGAGCTTTCAATTTGCATAACGCGATCAGAATACCAGGCATACTCGCCATCTCGCCCAATAGTCAGCCCACCGGTCGAGTGGTCTGCCGTCATAACAATCAAAGTATTCGGGTTATTCTCGCGGTACTCACGAACAACTTGCAGTGCCCGGTTCAGACCGTCCATTTCGTGCACAGCACAAGCAATATCATTGGCGTGGCCACACCAGTCTATTTCACTGCCTTCAATCATTAACGCGAAAGGCTGCTGCTTTTTATCCAACAAACGTAAAGCCGTGCGTGTCATATTTGCCAGAGCATCAACATCACCATCAATGGCATAAGGCAAACCTTTCTCAGCAAAAAGTCCCATCACTGGTGCCGTATCAACTGACTTCAGCTGCTCCATGTCGGTTACAATTTGCATCCCATGTTCCGGTAAAATATCCAGCCAGTTCTTATCATCACGGTCAAAGTAGCTTTGTCCACCACCTAACATGACATCAAAAGAAGCTTCACCCTCAACCACCTGAGTCGCGATTTTATCCGCTATTTGGTTGTACTCGTAGCGCGATGGGTGGTGAGTAAAGAAGGACGCAGGCGTGGCATGGTTCACTTGCGAAGTCGATACCGAGCCCGTTGACCAACCGCTCTCACGTGCCAGCTCCATCATTGTCTGCAAAGGATACTTGTCAGCGTCAACACCAATAGCACCGTTGTAACTTTTAACCCCTGTTGCAAGGGCCGTTGCACCGGCTGCCGAATCGGTAACCCAGGTATCATCATCTGGATAGGTTGTTGCCGCGCCTTTCAGCATGGCGTCAAACTCGGTTTTAGCAATGGTTTTACTGTCTAAATCGGACATGGCATAACGGTAGGCTGTAATAAATTCAAACCCCATACCGTCGCCAATAATATAGATAATATTTGGCTTCTGTTCTTCTGCATGCACCATAGAGGATGCGAAAGCCAGTCCAATACCAGCCACTAATGCTTTGAGTTTCATACCACGACTCCTTTTTGAATAACTTGCGCAGTATAACAAAGCCAGGATGTCAGGAATATGACAATAAACTCAGGATCATTGCCGTTTAGCGGTAATGCTTCCGTCGGCCAGCCTAACCTCTATTGTGCTGCCAATGTTCACCTGTTTCTCGCTGCGAACAACTTCACCGCTCTCGGTGCGGACAATTGCGTAGCCGCGTTCCAGTGTGTTTAGCGGGCTAACAAGGTTTAATGACTGCATTAACTGCTGCTGTCGGGCTCTATTCTCTTTTAACAACCGCTGCATGACTAATGGCAGGCGCTGTTGCTGATTACTCAACTTTTCGTGTAAACGCTGTAGCTCTTTTTGTGGATGAACCGCCTGTAATCGGCCTTGCAGGTAAGAAACCCGCTGTTGCTGACGTGCTAAACGATTCTGCAGTGCACGGCTGGCTCGAGCCTGCAATTCATCAGCCAATTGTGACTGTTGTTGCAGCTGACGTTGCGGGTGCTGCTGCTGAAGACGAGTCTGCAGAAACTGCCAGCGCTGCTTTAAACGCTGTAATAATCTCTGTTGGGCCAGAGCTAAACGTTGTTGCAGAGCCTGAGCTTTTTGTTGCTGTTGCTGCTGGTCGCGAGTTACCAGCTCGGCAGCCGCCGACGGCGTCGGAGCTCTCACATCCGCAACAAAGTCAGAGATGGTAAAGTCAATTTCATGACCGACCGCGCTAATAGTTGGCATGGGTGCCGTGCCCAAAAGACGCGCAAAGTTCTCATCGTTGAAGCACCATAAATCTTCCAGTGAACCGCCACCACGGCTGACTAAAAGCACATCCACTTCATTACGTTCAAAAGCGGTTTTCATCATGGCCTGCAACTGTGGTACCGCCGCTTCACCCTGAACGGCACTAGGATAAATAATGACTTCAACGCTAGGGTCGCGACGCTTCATGACAGCTAATATATCTTTTATTGCAGCACCCGTCGGCGACGTCAGCACACCCACTTTATGAATGTGCTCGGGCAGTGGCCGCTTGCGTTCAGTAGCAAACAACCCTTCGCTCGAGAGTTTTTCTTTTAACTGCTCATAGCGTTGCTGTAATAGACCCTGCCCGGCATCTTCCACCTGTTCAATAATCAGCTGATAGTCGCCGCGCGGCTCATAAACCGTGACCTTGGCTCGTACCAGTACTTGCATACCGTTCTGTGGTCGAACTTTAGCGCGTTGATTGGCATTGCGGAACATAGCGCAACGAACCTGAGCACGCTCATCTTTCAAAGTGAAGTACCAATGTCCGGAACCCGGTGCCGCAAAATTTGAAATTTCTCCAACCAGACTAATTTGCCCAAACCCCTGCTCTAACAGTTGCCGGATCTCAATGTTTAACTGGCTGACCGAATACACCATGAACGTCACTCTTTTCTTTAAAGTTAATAGCGAAATCATACCACACTCAAAGGATATCAAAATAAGCCCACTTACATTTAGACGTCTAAATGTCTTGACGGCTTTATATCCATTTATTACAGTCGGGGAATGGTTCATCAACGTGAGGTTAGCTATGGTTCAGCCAGTTGCCCGCAGTTTTTATAAAGAGACCTCCTTCGGACGTATCAAAGGCTACCGTTATGGTAATGCCGGTGCGCCTGCAATTGTTGTACAAGGGGGCATCAGCGCCAGCGGTAAACTATGGAAGCCGGATAAAAGCGGTTGGTGGCAGTCACTTCACCCGGTATTTTCTAAACTCGATGATGTACAAGTCATTAGCTTTGATTACTTTGGCGGGTTGGGAGGTTCTGACTGCCCTGCTATTCCTTTGACGGTTCAACAGCACAGCGAGGCCATACGTCAGGCACTACGAGATGAAACCTGTGATCTGCAAGCCTGGGTTGGCGGATCCTTTGGTGGTGTTTTGGGGCTTCAGTTTGCTGCCGACCACCCAGCGGAATTAACTCATCTGACAGCTATTGGAGCCGCTCATAAGCCTTCTGTTCATTCCGCCCTGTTGCGCTATTTTCAACAAGCATTGATTCAGCGCTGCGGTGATGACCAGTCCGGAATTATTCTCGCCCGGGCGCTGGCCATGCTGAGTTACCGTACCGCTGAAGAGTTCGAGCAACGGTTTAACCACGCTGACGATGCGTTTGAGTACCTTCTGTATCAGGGAGAAAAGCTGTTAAAACAAAACGGTAATAACTGTCGCAGCCTGTTCACACACCTGACGCCAATACTGAATGACTACAGCATTGATCCAACCAGGATTCAGGCGAAGGTTCAACTTATCGACTTTCATAATGATGCTATTGCGCCTCCAAGTCTGGTCACGGAGCTGGAGCAATTACTCCCTAATCACACAGGTCGAGTCACCATTGAAACACCTTTTGGTCACGATGGTTTTATTAAAAATGTCGAACAATACCAATCGGCTTTAACGCATTTTTTAACTGAATCTCAACTGGAGTCCGCATGAAAGACGAAACACTGGCCATACATCATGGCTATGAAACCGACCCGACAACCAAGTCGGTAGCAACGCCCATTTATCAAACGGTGTCATACGAGTTTGATAACGCTCAGCACGGCGCCGATCTGTTTGATTTAGCGGTTGAAGGAAATATCTACTCGCGCATTATGAACCCGACCAACGATGTTCTGGAAAAACGCGTGGCAGAACTGGAACACGGTGTCGCAGCACTTGCCGTGGGGTCAGGCATGGCCGCTATTGAATATGCTCTCATTACTTTGGCCAGTCAGGGCGACAACATTGTCACTACACCACAGCTTTACGGTGGAACTTATACGCTATTCCGTCATATGCTGCCATCATTTGGTATTGAGGTGCGTTTCGCCGACTCCGACAAGCCTGAAGATATCGCGGAGCTTATTGATAGTAAAACCAAAGCGGTTTACTGCGAAAGTATCGGCAATCCTGCCGGTAACATCGCCGACTTAGAAGAGTATGCTCAGGTTGCACATAAACATGGGGTACCTTTGGTCGTTGATAATACTGTCGCAACCCCCATACTCTGCAAGCCTGTTGATTTCGGTGCCGATATTGTTGTTCACTCGCTGACGAAATACATCGGTGGCCACGGCAATTCGGTTGGCGGTCTAATTGTTGACAGTGGTCGTTTCGACTGGGTTCAGGAAAAGCAGCGTTTCCCTCAGTTTAGTTCACCTGAGCCCGCCTATCATGGCGTGGTTTATACTGATGCTTTTGGCCCCGCCGCATTTATAGCACGAGTGCGAACCGTTGCGCTGCGTAATACCGGAGCCTGTTTATCACCGTTTAACGCCTTTCTGCTATTGCAGGGGCTTGAGACTCTGGCTTTACGTATTGAACGCCATTGTGAAAACGCATTAAAAGTGGCTGAATATTTAAAAGCACATCCTCAGGTAGAGTGGGTTAACTTTGCAGCTTTACCAGAACACAGGAATCACGGGCTGGCAAAGAAATACATTAAGAATGCAGTACCGGCTTCGCTACTAACCTTTGGTGTGAGGGGCGGTTACGATGCCGGTGTGACTTTTTATGACAAGCTGAAACTGTTTAAGCGTCTGGTCAATATCGGTGATGCCAAGTCACTGGCCTGCCACCCTGCATCAACAACCCACAGGCAACTATCAACGGAAGAGCAAGCCTCGGTTGGTGTGAAACCCGAAGCCATACGCTTATGTGTGGGTATTGAAAATGTGGAAGATATTATTGCTGATATCTCACAAGCTTTGAGTTAACTAAGTACAAAAAAAGGCCACTTTTCAGTGGCCTTTTTAAACAAAATGTTAGTCTTCTTTTTTAAGGTGAACGTCCATTTGCGGAAAGGGAATACCAATACCCTCTTCATCCAGACGGTCTTTAATACGTTCAAGCAGATCCCAGCGGGTCGGCCAGTAATCTTCATTTTTTGTCCACGGGCGCACGTTAAAGTCGACCGAAGAGTTTCCTAAGTTAGTTACCGTAACCACGGGTTCAGGATCTTTCAGTACACGCTCATCACTGGTAATAACATCCATCAGTGCTTTTTTCGTTTGCTGTAAGTTAGCACTGTAACTAACACCAATCACTAAATCGATACGGCGCAACTCTTCGCGGTTATAGTTAACGATTGGGCCGCCAATAATTTCAGAGTTAGGAACAAAAACCACCTTACGGTCCGGCGTCTTCATTATCGTCTGAAAAATATTAATTTGTTCAACCGTTCCTGAAACACCACCAGCGTCTACATATTCGCCAGCACGAATAGGACGGAACGTAATTAGTAAAACGCCCGATGCAATGTTTGACAAAGACCCCTGCAGAGCAAGACCAATAGCCAAACCTGCCGCACCTAAAATAGCAATAAAGGAAGTGGTTTCAACCCCAACGTGTGACAACGCCATCATAATAGCGGCAATGAATATTACCGTTTTCAGAATCGCACCCACAAAGCTGATGACTGCACCGTCTACTTCGCGCTTACGCATGTTCTTGGTCATTACACCGGTAACAGCATTCGCAACCATTTTACCGATAATGAGTATCGCAATAGCGATAACAAACTTAATCGAGAAACCGATCAGCATATCCTGGTTATTATTAATCCACTGAACGATGTTATCCATACAAATTCCTTATTAGGCAGAGGCTTAAACGAGTTATAAGTACAGTAATTGTAAACGGACTGACCTGCAAGTCAGATCACAACCGGAAGGAGTAACGTCCCTGAGAGTCTGGTTTCCCCATATACTCCATCATTCTAGCTAAACCTTCAGGTGTTCTTGGTGTCGGTTTAACCGTTCCCTGAGCATTAAAGCTTTGACTATTAATACTGCCGTTAAAGTTCAGCCCCAGACTATTATTTCCGTCCATAGCAAGTGTAACGGCGTTATTATCATTACAGCCTAGTTCAACCGGGAAATCCCCCAGAGACTGCCATTGGTTATTGACCAATACACGTATTTGCTCTCCTCGTGCCTGCCCCTGCAGCTCGTCACACCAGCGCACAGGCCCGGGAGCTGTAACCACAAAGCTATCCAGCGACAAGCGCCAGTTACCACCCGTTTTTAGCGGTAAGCGAGTGCCAACTAGCTGCAATAGCGCGTTGACATCACCTCTGGCTGTTACATTCTTCGCTCCAACCTTTGTTGAGCCGGCCAGCAGTTGACCGTTCAACGCAAAAGGATTGTTGTTCTGAGGAAGGTTAACATCCACCACAAGCTCGCCCAGCAACACAGACGAGACTTGCCAGTCCCACGCCAGATTACTCAGCACTATGTCATCAACAGCCACCTGTCCGGCAGCACCCTGCCATAAGCTACCACTTACCTGAGATATCCGGATGTTATCCGGTAGCGGAAACCAGTAAACCACTCGTGCCGGTAACATAACCAGCATGGCAACCAGATACACGACAACTAACCAGGGTATCCAGCGCTTTAGATTCATGAAGCCTCTCTTACTAAAAGTTTGCGGAGCCTAACTTGTCCGGGTGCATTCAATTTCGCAATATCGACCGACGTCAATACTAACTGCTGGCGCTGCTCTAATTCAGCCAAAAAACTTACCAGGTCAGAGAAAGATACTTCATCTACGGTCAATAAATACTCCTGACCCTGAGGCTGCAAACGCGCTATCTGGATATCTTGCGCTGCAGCAGCACGGTTAATGCGTTGACTCACTGAACCAGACGCGCTTTCTCGTTGTTCGGTTTTACCCTCTAACTTTTTATAACGTGCGATAGCTTGCTGTACCCACTGATACTGCTGCTGTTGAGCTTCTAACTTGCGCTCGGCATTAGCAACTGCCTGAGCACTGGGTTGCCACACAGCGAAATACAGTAAAGCAATAAAAAGCACACCGCCTAATACAGACAGCAACGTCTTCTCACGTTGATTAAACTGGCGCCAGCGTTGAGCTCCCAAATCCAGATAAGGCTTTAAGTAGCGTTTGAATCCATTCATGACTGAGCCCCTCCACTTTCAACTTGCACCGTCAATGCGCCTGATACCGTTTCTCCGCGGTTACTCATTGAACCAGCTTCAATATTCAGGCCTTCTGCCTTTGCGGCTTGTTGGAAAGATTCAAACTGAGAAAAGCTTTTAGCCGTTGCCTGCAACCGTAACTCATTATTCTGAAACCGCAACAACTCAAGCTGCAAGTCAGGTTGAGACTTAAATGCCGGCTCTAATTGCTGCAAAACAGCAAGCACTGACACCTGGTCCGAATTTCCGAGGCCCAGACCATCTAACTGTCGTTGCAATTGAACTTTCAAATTCACAATTCGGGTATTACCTGGAAATGCATCCCGATAAAGTTGCTCAGCCTGAGCTTTCAACGTTTCGCTTTGTGAATTTAGCTGCCAGTAACGCACACCATTTAACACAATAGCCAACACAAAAAGTACACTCGCGGCTGTGGCAAAAGCCTGCCAGGGAAGCTCTACTGAACGTTTAGCTCTGTGTGAACGATAATTTCCCTGCCTTAGGTTAAGCTTATTACCCGTTTCAAGGCTTTGCACGGCAATAGTAAAAGGCACTTCGATATCGGCGGCGGTTAAAGGTGCCGGAGACTGAGGCCAGTTTAACTCACCGTAGTGAACAATTTCGGTTGGGTTTTCCTGCTCTGAAGCAAGAGCCGGTGCTAACTCTGCAAACTGCCCTTTTTCAACCGTAAAACCTTCCCAGGCTCCCGTTCTGACAATAATGCTGTCACCAAGCTCTATTGCCTGCCAAACACCCTCCTGATACGGAAGTAGGAAACAATCAGGCACCCAGTAAGGAGCGTCAATACCAGCCTCTAAAAGCAGTTTTAGCCATTCATCCATTCGCTCTTTTGCGACCACGGCGACAGGTAATTCCGTTCCTTTTACGTCTGGCCAGGAGAAATGTAGCTGCTCTATGTCACTTGCCAGCTCTTCTTCCAGTGCATAAGGAATAATGCGCTGCAGATGTCTCTTGGTGCCTGCCGGCAGTGTTACCTTTGTCATAAAGACGTCCTGCCCCGGCAAGGCAACAATAACCTCGCAGCGGCCTGCTTTGTCTTTCAGCTGAGAAAGCTCATCGACTGAATTCAGGCTACCGCTGGCAATTAACTCCTGCTGATTTTTATGCCAAACCAGCCAGGGTATGGGTTCATTCGTACCGTAAGCTGGCAAACGCAGAATCAGTGTTTCTTGCATAAACTAATCTCCCATCGCCCGGTACAATGTCTGTACTCGACCTTGGTTTAAATGTAATACCGAGCGCGCTCTCATCTCTACCTCGCCCCACTGGATCATCGCAACCAGCTGGAAATACTCGCTTTTTACCGTCAGCTCTGAAAGGTCACTTTCCAGTTCAGAACGAACATTTTCAAGCTCAGCTAATTCGGTTAACTCTTCATCCGACTCGTAGCCCTGCTCCGGCCTATTGGCCAAAAGCGACATAGCATCAGCAATTGACAACTTACCTTCTGTCACGCCTGTCAGCACCGCTGCCTGCTCTTGTTCCAGTGTATTTATATTTATTTTTAATTCAGATTCATTAGGAATAACACAAACAACGGGCTTCAGTTTATTAACAATTTTAGCACTGTAACCACGCACCATTCTTAGCTCACTCAAGTCCAGCAAGTGACTATTTGCCGCAAGATAAGGCTTAGGTAAGCTTTCGTAGTCTGGATCTTCTGCACCATTGCTTCCCGATAACTCGCTATCTTCATCTATCCAGTCTACCAGACTGTCGGTCAAAATTTCGGCCTGATAGTTATCAATATCTAATGCCTGTAACAAGGCTTTATATTGGCGTTTGCGCTTTTCCAGTGTGCCTGGATCTTCCGCGTCAGCACTCAAACTGTTTAGATTAAAGCAGCTGTATAAGTCATTTACTCGTGCAGCGATTTGGCCGCCCTCGACAGGGAAAGGCCCATTGCGACCCGCCCAGTTTTGTTCACTATGGGCGACACCATCATTCTCATCGAGCTCTGTTTTAAGCACTTCTTTTAAAACATCTTCGGCGCTTAGCCACATCCAGTAGCCCTGCTCAGCTTGTTGCAGATTTCCCATGCGGGTTATTTGCAACTGTAGTTTGCCACCTAAATTGACGGCAATAACCGATACTAAAGCAATGACCAGCAGGACTGTTATCAGTGCCGCTCCCTTTTGCGACGACCGGGTTAAGTTAGTTGGCACCTCGATCCCCCTCAGAATCATCAACTGCTAACTGACCAACACCAGCAATCAGAAACACCCGCCTAATCGTGCCAAAGGTTTCACTGCCAATGGTAACTTCAACCGCCTGAGGTAAGTCACCTGCACTCTCCCAGCTATCGCTCCAGCCCTCTTCTGTGTCCTGATTCGAGCGACTCCCGGTCTCACTGCGATAAAACCGAAAAGAGAGTTCATTCACATCTTCTAACAGCGTCTGAATTGACGGCTCTGATGAGCGGTCATTAACAAATGTCTCTGTGACACGCTGTAAATCACCCTCCCATAGGCGGTAAACCACAGGCTGCAATTCGCTGCGCGGCAGAATATAGCCGGGGTTATCAAAACCGCTTCTGACAAACGCCAGCACGCCGCCGTCTGATTCAAAGTATCTTGGGTCGTTACTTAAATACTGATGCGTAACTTCCATAGCCGATGGCCGCGTCGGTTTAGCGACCATTTGGCGAATATCCTGCTGCATCAGCAACTGACTAAACTGCAAACGCTCTAGCTGATCACGTTGTTTCTGCGATTGCTCTTCTGTGCTGACCATTTGGTTCAGCACTTGAAAACTCGCAATACCGATGATGGCGAATATCACCATGGTGACCAACACCTCAACTAAGGTGAACCCTCTGTTTGCAGAGTTAGCGACCATTGCGAGACTCTCCCGCTGAATCCGGTTTACGCACGTAACGGGTTAGCCGAAAGTGTTCACGGCCGTTTTCGCTCTTCATCACTTTTATCGTTACCGCAACTACATTTGGCGTTACGGTTTCGGTCACTTGTTGTTGCCAGTACCAGGTAATGTCAGCTTGTTCTTGCTGGCCTTTTCGTCCGTTTTCCAGCGGCCAGTTGTTTTCAATAGAAAGCTCAGCCAGACGGTTAGAGGCCACATACTGTGCGAAGGTTTTATCCTGCAGGGCACTTAACCCGGTCAAATGTCCACTGGCCGCTTGTAACGCCGCCAAAGCAGCCAGACTAAAGACCGATAAAGCGACCATCACCTCAATTAATGTAAACCCTCGCATTAGCCGCATAACTACTCCGGAGCCTCTTCAGAGATACTAATCAGCCAACTGTTTTGTGCAATCAGCCAGCGTTCCGCTTCAGGCTCGTTTAAGTGTTCAATATGAACACTAAACAATGTCATCTCGCCGCTTGGAAGAATCAGAATATCGGGAACCAGACTGTCATCGTCACTGTCGTCCGCGAACAGACCACTCTCTAAGGACTCACTTTGCTCAAGTATGGCTATACCCCGACTGGTAAACTTCCAGCGCATTGGCCATTCGGTCTTCTGGGCCCGCAAACCGCGGGGACTCTTCTCTTTCCATTGTTCGTCCTGCCAGAATAAAAAACGATATCCGTTCTCATGAAACTTGAGACCAACAGGTTGCTGCCTGACCATGGCATATTCGCGTGCGTAGTTAAGCTGCTGACGTAACGCAACAGCAGCGTTATGAGGAGAATCTCCGCCACGCTCACCGCCTGGCAGGGTAAACACAACAGCGCTGGCGATAAGGCCCAGGATGGCCATCACCAGCATGACTTCAATTAAGGTAAAACCAAACTGACGACGCTTATTGATCACGGTCGTTGTTGCCAATCATCCAGCTGCCGAAGTCATCATCAGTGCCCGGCTGCCCATCAGGACCCGGCGAGAAAATATCAACGTCGTCATACTGGCCCGGGTTCAATAACAGATAGTCATTACCATAGGGGTCTTGTGGTAACCGGCGAATATAGCCACCACGACGGTAACTACGCGGCTGAGGATCTAAGTTTGGTTCGTTGACTAAAGCTTCAAGACCTTGCTCAGTCGTTGGGAACATGCCGTTGTCGAGGTGATACTGTGCCAATGCATTTTCTAACGCAACAATGTCAGCGATAACTTTTTGTTCATTCGCTTTTTCCTGATTGCCCAGAACATTGGGTAGCACCATAGTCGCCAGTATACCGATAATGGCAATAACGACCATTACTTCGACTAATGAAAAACCTGATTGATTACGTCTCATAGCTAAAGCCCTACACTATTATTTAATTGTAAAATGGGTTGAATGATAGACAGCACAATAAAGAATACGATACCGGCCATAGTCACAATGAGCACCGGCTCGAATACCTTTAAACTGACCGATACCAAATTCTCAAATTCTTTATCCTGGTTATCTGCCGAGCGTTTCAGCATCTGCTCCAGTTCACCTGACTTCTCGCCAGCCGCTATCATATGCAGCATCATAGGTGGAAATAACCCGGTTTCCTGCAGCGCACCTCGCATTGAAGAACCCTCGCGCACACGGTCAGCAGCTTCATCGACAGCCTGCCGTATGGCTAAATTGCCTATCACTGACGATGTAATGCGCAAGCCGTCAAGCAGCGGAACAGCAGAAGAAGTCAAAATACTGAGTGTTCTGGCAAAACGCGCCGTACTTACCCCTCTTATGACCTTGCCCAGCATAGGAAGTTTTAACAGTCGACGATGATATTTCAGACGGTTTTTTTCGTTTCGCAGCCACTGATTAAAAGCCACCAAAACTAAGGCGATAGCTATTAACAACCACAGCCCCCAGTTCTGCAAGAACTCACTTATGGCAATCATCGCCAGTGTTGTAGGGGGTAATTCCTGTCCCATAGTGGAGAAGTTATCGACTATCTGCGGCACAATAGAAACCAACAGGAAGACAACAATACCAACAGCAACCAAAGTCAGCATGAGCGGATAGATAAGCGCCTGAGTCAACTGGCTTTTCATGTGCTGCCGCTGCTCAGTATAGTTTGCCAACTCGTCCAGTACGGTGTCTAAATGCCCGGACTTTTCCCCGGCAGCCACCATGGCCGTATATAAGGAGTCAAATACCCCGGGAAACTCAGACATGGCTTCGGCCAGTCCGTAACCTTCAACGACTTTACTTCGCACCGACATTAGCAGCTTTTTCAACCGCGGCTTCTCGGTTTGATCCGCAACAGCCAGCAGTGCCTGTTCAATAGGAAGTGCAGAACCCACCAGCGTAGACAACTGACGTGTTATAAGCGCTAAATCCTGAGCTTTAACTTTACGTTGAGGCAAGCCGAAACGCGGCGTTAAGGTTTTTTTTCTGTCCTGATCAGCCGCGGGGGCTATGCTCAATGGCATTAAGCCCTGCTCACGCAGCAACTGGCGCACCTGACGCTCAGTGTCAGCTTCTAAAACCCCTTTTTTCTTTCTGCCGTTAGCTTCAACAGCCTGGTATTCAAATGCTGCCACCCTTTACTCCTCGCGGGTAACCCGCAGCACTTCTTCCAGCGTTGTTTTGCCTTTCAGTACTTTTGCCAGACCATCCTGACGAATGCCCGGAGTCGACTGTCTAATGTACTTTTCAATAGACTGCTCACCGTGCCCGTTATGCACTAACTCACGCACATGATCATCGACAACCAGTAATTCATGAATACCGGTCCGCCCACGGTAACCCGTATGATTACAACGTTCGCAGCTACCGGCCCGATAAATTACGCTGGTATCTGAGGCACTGAGCCCCAGCATATTTTTTTCTTCGTCGTCTGGCTCATGCGGCTGTTTGCACTCAGTACAAAGTGTTCGCACCAAACGCTGGGACAACACAGCCAGCAAACTGGAGGACAGCAGAAACGGTTCAACGCCCATGTCTTCCAGACGGGTAATAGCACCTGCAGCGGTGTTGGTGTGTAAAGTAGAAAGTACCAGGTGGCCCGTTAAGGACGCCTGAACAGCAATTTGTGCCGTTTCAACGTCTCGTATTTCCCCGACCATTACAACATCAGGGTCCTGACGCAAAATAGCACGAAGTCCGCGAGCGAAAGTCATATCAACACGAGGGTTAACCTGAGTCTGACCAATGCCATCAATAGCGTACTCTATCGGGTCTTCTACGGTCAGAATGTTACGGTCTTTTGAGTTGATCTCGCTAAGGCCTGCATACAAGGTCGTACTTTTACCCGACCCCGTAGGGCCAGTCACCAAAATAATACCGTGCGGTTTATAAATCAGTTCCTGGAAAATTTTCCGGTTCTCGTCAGTCATTCCCAGTTCAGTTAAATTGAGCCGCGCGTTGTTTTTATCCAATAAACGCAGTACCACCCGCTCACCATGGTTCGACGGCATGGTCGAAACACGCACATCTACCGCCCGCCCGGCAATTAATAATGAGATACGGCCATCCTGAGGCACCCGCTTTTCAGCGATATCCAGCTGCGCCATAACCTTTATTCGTGACACCAGCAGCGACGACAACTTGCGGTTTGGCCGAAGTACTTCACGCAATACACCGTCAATACGGAAGCGAATTAATAAGGCTTTCTCGAAGGTTTCGATATGAATATCAGAAGCCCCTTCCTTTATCGCCTCACTCAGCATAGCGTTAATGAGCTTAATAATAGGCGCGTCGTCTTCACTTTCCAGCAAGTCTTCCGTTTGCGGTAATTCATCAGCCAGTGAAAACAAGTCCGACTCGTTGCCAATATCTTCCATCAATTGTTTGGCTTCGGATGAATCACGTTGATAAGCACGAGTTAACAGACTTTCAAAGTCACTGGCTGCATGTTCTTTTATTGTTACCGGCTGCCCCATAGCACGCCGGACTTCCTTCAATGCGGCTGCAGAAATACCGGCGCGACAATGCAAAATCATGGGCTCGCCATGCTCCACGACCACGCCAAAACGCTTAGCGAAGCCAAAAGGCAGGCGGGTTGTTGCAATGGCACTAGCTTCAGTCATTTGTCGACTCATTGTTGTCGTTGTCAGCTTCACCTTTGTTCTTCAGGTATTCATCGAACCCCGGCGGCAAGGTTAACTCACTATCCCAGTCATTTAACAATGGAGAATCTTCGGTTGGCATCAAAGAAATACCGCGCGCACGCTCATCTAACTGTAAAGCTCGCATATAGTTGTACTTAGCCGAGCTCAGCTCACGCATACGATTACCGTCACGCACGATTGTCGGACGGATAAATACCATCAAATTTCGCTTTTGCTTAGAAGTCGATGTTGAACTGAATAATTTACCTAAAAACGGAATATCACCCAGCAAAGGAATCTTAGATACCGACTCCTGCACGTCTTCATCAATCAAGCCGCCCAATACAATGGTTTCGCCATCGTCAGCCATCACTGTTGTTTTCAGTTCACGCTTATTAATAATAACATCAACCGCTGTCGCACCACTCAAGCTGGAAACTTCTTGCTCTATCGTCATTTGCACGGCGTCACCCTCGTTTATCTGAGGGGTTACTTTTAACTTGATACCTATCTCGGTGCGATCAACTGTCTGAAATGGGTTGTCGTTGTTGTCGCCGGTAGTCGAACCGCTAATGGTCGGTACTTCCTGACCAACCAGAAAACTCGCTTCCTCATTATCGACGGTAACAATACTTGGCGTTGCCAGAATATTTGAACGAGTATCCTGAGTAACGGCCTGAACCACCGCTGCCCAGTCGTTCTGAATGGTGCCGAACATCATACCGTTTACCGATCCGAGTAAATTCGCCAACAACGAAATATCGCCTGGCTCGTCGGGTTCTGTCGTCGTAACTTCGACACCGCCGTCCGTTATACGAGTGGTGGTGGTTCCTGGCCTTTCACGAGCCTGATAAGCCCCAGCCGCCAAACTGCCAATGGGAACCTGGTTACCATTGTTGTACTGCACCATGCCACCATCTTCGCTAATCCATTGCACACCAAAATTAACATTGTCGCCTTCCATGATCTCAACAATGATAGCCTCGACCTGAACCTGAGCCCGGCGAATATCTAACTCCCGAATCACCTTTTCCAGTGACGCCAGCATGTCTTTTTGCGCTGTAATAACAACCGAGTTAGTCGGCTCGTGCGGGCTGATACTAACGGTTTCATCCCCACCGCTGCGGCGACGTTGATTGTTATTACCACTACTGGTCTGCTGCTCAACTTCTGCCTGAATAGAGCTGCTGACGTTCTTCAATACTTCAACCACTTCTGGCGCTTTAGCATATTTCAGGTAGAAAACTCGCGTATTACCTTCGGTTTTTAAATCTTGATCGAGCTGTTTTATCAATTTAACAACGCGAGCCCGGGCGCGAGGTTCACCACTGACTATAATGCTGTTACTACGTTCATCAGCAACAATTTTGGGAATAAGCAGGGCTGGCACACCTTCGTTATTTTTTTCATAAAGCGACTGGGCAATACGCACAATTTCACTTGCCGATGCATACTCCAGACTGATCATGTCAACGTCCTGATCACCTGCCTGATCAACGCGCTCAATAATCTCGACTAAACGCTGCACAGTTTCTGAACGACCCGTCATCATAATCACATTGGAGGGGTCATAGCTAACGACCATGCCGCCACCGCTTTGATCGTTCAACTGGCGAAGCAAAGGAGCCAACTCACGTACTGATACGTTCTCTACCGGCACAACACGAGTTACCATGGTGTCGCCTGAGCCGCGGGTGTCTCTGTCCAACACAGGCAGAGACGAGGTTTTTGCGTCTTTGTCACGAATCACTTTCAACACGCCAGATTCCATCTCGACAACGGCAAAACCATAAACTTCAAGCACATTCAGGAAAAACTGATAGTACTGCTCTTCATTCATGACATCGTAGCTGCGAACATCAATTTTGCCTCTGACGTTTGGATCGATAATGATCGTTTTCTCGAGGTTACGTCCAACCACCTGAATAAATTCGTTGATGTCGGTATTTTTGAAACTAGCGGCATACTCTTCGCTGCTTAAAGGCGAGCTCATAAGGGTTAAAGTTATCCCCAAGGCTCCCAGCCATGCTTTTAAGCCACTCTTCGCCACGTTCATATTAATTATCCTGTTTTACCGGTAGCTCAAACGACAGCTCCATACGTTCACCGTCGCGCTCAATTTCGATACTGACTTGCTTTTGCTCTGAGAGTTCCTGACTGGCCAGCATTGCTTGCTCCATATCGGTCAGGTCATAGCCATTAATGGCTACTGCTAAGTCACCGTTTTGAAAACCTGCGTCCCGAAACAATTCAGGTTTTTTTCCCGAATTTAATTTATACCCTTTGAGTTCACCATTCGCCTGTACCGGCGAAATACTCACGTAATCCAGTAGAGAAGAAGGATTATTAGCGACCTGAGCCAGCTGCTCCTCAACACTGGCATCGTCTGACAAGTTGCTTTCATCAGCATTAGAGCCTTCGTCATCTTCCGGAACCAAAGCCCCGTCGCCATTTCCTGAACCATCAATAACCAGCGATAGTGCCGGTCTATCTTCGCCAATGTCTTCCATTTCCAGAGTTTCTAAACGTCCGTTATTATCAAGAATGACACGGTCAGCATGAATTTCTTCAACAGTGACGGATGAGCTACCAAGGTTCTCACCAATAACATAGGTTTGTTGCTTAGTTCCTTGCTGGATAATAGCGGCTGAACGCTCTGGATTAGAGCTGGCAGAAACCCCAATTAAGCGCACGTTTAATGATGTTTTTGGCGCGTTACGAGTATTAGTTGAACGGTCATTTCGCTCAGCGGCGCCAAATAAGTTTAATGATTTTAAGCTACTTAAGTCAGTATTCCGGTTGTCCGCAACGTCAACCGTCACTTTAGGCAGAACCGCAGTTCCCTCCGGTTCAGCCGGATTAATTAAAGACCAGGTAAAACGCGCCAGTAGTACTGCGACCAAAAACCACGCGAATGCCGTGAGCGCCTGCATTAATCTGCGCCACATTTGAGGATCTGTAAATATTTGTTTGAGTCGGACAGTCACTTTATTCTTATTCTTGTTACACTGACAAAAGACGATTCATGCATTCTAGCGCAGGCAACATGAGTCAACAATCGATTAACACAAAGTTTATAACGAATTCGTTGCGTTTTTATGACAAGAAATCGAAAAGAGAACTCTATTCGCCTTGATAAATGGCTATGGGCAGCCCGGTTTTATAAGACCAGAGCACTTGCCCGGCAAATGATTCAGTCAGGCAAAGTACATTATGACGGGCAGCGTAGCAAGCCTTCAAAAATTGTACAGGTGGGTGCTGTTATTACTTTGCGCCAGGGCTTTGATACCAAAGAAGTCGAAGTAATGGCTTTGAGTGAGCAGCGTCGCGGCGCAAGTGAAGCTCAGCTACTCTATCAGGAAACCGCAGAAAGCGTTGAAAAGCGCGAACAAAATGCTGAAGCAAGAAAGCTTAATGCGTTGTATAATCCGCACCCGGAAGGACGGCCGGATAAGAAGCAGCGCCGTCAACTTATCAGAATGAAAGATAGCGGCGAGTAAGCCCCTGTCGTCGATAAATAGGAGTGTCCATGGAATACCCAACTGATCAATTGTCACGTTACACCTTCGAAGAGCACGATGTGCGCGGTGAACTCGTTCAGTTGACCAGCAGTTACCAAACCTTAATTCGTGGTCACGATTACCCGGCACCGGTTCAGGAGTTACTGGGGCAAATGATGGCGGCAGTATCCTTACTGACGGCAACATTAAAATTTAACGGCCACATAGCCGTTCAGCTTCAGGGTGATGGACCACTTAATTTTATCGCAGTTAATGGTAACCATAATCAGGAACTTCGGGGCATTGCACGCTTAAGAAGCGAGCTTGGAGCTACAGATCTGCGCTCAATGATAGGCAAAGGACAGCTTGTTATCACTTTAACGCCGGATACCGGTGAGCGCTATCAGGGTGTCGTAAGTGCCGACGCCGACTCAATTGCCACCATGCTGGAAAACTACTTTGAACAGTCCGAACAGCTACACACCCGGGTCTGGTTACACGCCGACGGCGAGCATGCTGCCGGCATGTTACTGCAGCGCTTACCCGCTACCGGAAAAGACTTAAGCGGCTTTGAGCACCTGGCAACTCTGACCGACACTATTACGGCAAAAGAAATTTATACCTTGCCTGCTCAAGAGTTGTTGCATCGCCTTTATCACGAAGAAAAAGTCCATCTGTACCCATCACAAGGTGTCAGCTTTGTTTGTGGTTGTTCGCGTGAACGAACATTAGAAGCTTTGGCGTCAGTAAGCCCTGAAGAAATTCAGGAAATTTTGGCGCAGGAGGGTGAAATTGTCATGACTTGCGATTATTGCCTGACGGAATATCGCTTTGCACCTTCAGACTTCAATTAATCAATAAAAAAGCCTGCAATTTTTGCAGGCTTTTTTCTATCAAAACTACTTTTTCTTTTTCAGAAACTTCATCAAACGTCTGCGCTTTCGCTGCTGCGATAGCGTCAGTTGATTTTTCTTTCCTTCGTACGGGTTAACCGGCTCACGGAATTCCACTTTTATCGGCGTTCCCATTACGCCCAGCGCTTTACGGAAGTAATTAATGAGATAACGCTGGTAAGCGCCAGGTAAATCCTTAACCTGATTACCATGAATAATAATACGTGGTGGGTTATAGCCCCCGGCATGCGCGTACTTTAACTTCACCCGACGGCCGCTAACCAATGGCGGCTGATGTTCTTCCTGCGCCATTTCCATAATTTTAGTCAGCTTAGAGGTGCTAATTCGCTGAGTTGCACTTTTGTAGGCTTCTTCCACTGACTCGAATAAATGCCCTACACCAGTACCGTGCAAAGCAGAGATAAAATGTAACCGTGCAAAATCGACAAAACCTAAGCGGCGGTCAAGCTCGCGCTTTATCTCTTCTTTGTGGTCGTTTTGCAGACCATCCCACTTGTTCACTGCAATAACAATTGAACGGCCGGCATTTAATGCAAAGCCAATAAGGTTAAGGTCCTGGTCACTGATAGTCTCACGCGCATCAACAACAATCAGGACAACGTTTGCATCCTCAATCGCCTGCAATGTCTTCACCACAGAGAACTTTTCAATAGCCTCGCCAATACGACCTCGCCGACGCACTCCGGCCGTATCTATCAGGACATATTCGCGCTCGTTGCGCTGCATGGGGATATAAACCGAATCACGCGTGGTGCCCGGCATGTCATAGACAACAACCCGTTCCTCACCCAGTATTCGGTTAATTAAAGTTGATTTACCAACATTAGGACGACCAACAATAGCCAGCTTTAACGGCAGCTTGTCGTAATCGATCTCGTCATGCTCAAGCTCTTCAGACTCAACGTCCTTGGGCACAATAACATCGGGATAGTCTTCTGCTATTGGTCTAAAACAGGTTTCTAATAACTGCTCAACTCCTCGCCCATGAGCTGCAGCGATACCATAGAGTTCACCCAAAGACAGCGAATAAAAGTCGCCCATCGCAGAGTGCGCATCGATGCCATCAATTTTATTACAGACTAAATAAACTTTTTTATTTTGCTTACGCAAATGTTCCGCAATAGCTTGGTCGCCAACGGTCACACCGTCGCGGGCATCGACCATAAAGAGCACAACATCGGCTTCATCAACAGCAAGCAGGGACTGCTTTGCCATTTCTTCATCAATGCCCTCTTCATCGCCATGAATACCACCGGTATCAATAACAATAAACTGAAAACCGTCGTAATTTGCCTGACCGTATTTACGATCCCGGGTTAACCCGGGAAAGTCCGCTACCAGTGCGTCGCGTGTCCGCGTTAAACGATTAAAAAGCGTGGATTTCCCCACATTTGGGCGCCCAACCAGCGCGACAACAGGTAACATCTCTTATTAATTTCCTGATTGAATATCGAGCGCGATGATATCACCGTCCCGAGTCTGTACATACATAATGTTGTCATCAACAACCGGGGCTACATAAACACCGTCACCACCGACTTCATAACGGCCTACAATATTGCCGCTGTCGCTATCTAACCAATGCAAGTAACCTTCAAAGTCACCGACAACAACGTAATCGCGATGCCATGCAGGCGCACTTAACTCACGTCCGAACAGCTGTGAATTACCCCAACGTTCTACACCACCGCTTTGCTCAAGTGCATAAACGTGGCTTTTCACATCAGTTAAAAATATCCGACCATTGGTTACCAGCATATTCTCAAAGGCTTTGTAATCTCGCTTCCAGCGTACTTCGCCATCTCTTAGTTCCAGCGCAACCAGCTCACCGTTAAAAGCAATCATGTACAATGTAGTACCCTGAACAGCAGGCTTCGCATCAACGTCCGCCAGGCGTTCGAGCTCATTGCTTCCGCTTGGCTTACCAATGGTTTGAGTCCATGCCTGCTGTCCATTATTGGCAATAAGTATCATGCCTGTACCATTACTGTCTCCAACAACGATACCGCCACTAATAATAGCAGGCGCAGATGCGCCACGAACTGTCAGCATTGGAGCCTGATACTCATATTCCCATTGCTGTTCGCCAGTTTCCGCATCCAGGCTAATAACTTTTCCGCCACCAGTATGCACAACAACGCGTCCTTCACCGACAGCAGGATCTGACATGACTTCGTTATTGACTTCTGTGTGCCAGACAATGTCACCGCTTTCAGCATTTAGTGCAACGACATCACCATTTTCTGTTCCCAGAAAAACGCGGTCGTAGCTCGCCACTAAACCACCTGAAATACGCGCAGGGAATGGGCTTGAGAAAATACCGCCAAACCAACCTTCATCGGTTGCCTGGTCAAACTGAATACTCTGACGTAAATCAATTCGCCATAAGCGCTCACCTGTGGATTTATCAAAAGCACTGACTATTCCATTACGATCAGCGGCAAAAACTTTGCCATACTCAACCACAGGGTTCAGTCGGGAAAAATACTCTCCTATGCCACTACCAACAGAGGCATCCCATAAAACTCTTGGCTGTACTTCCGAAGAAATGGGCTGTAACTCAGCAAATTTCGGTTCTTCGTCATCGTCACCAAAAATAGAACAACCGGTAACAAGAAGAGTGGCAGAAAATAATAAGCTGCCTTTAATAAAGCGTTTAATCAATTGCATTATGACTTAGCCAGGCTGTTGAGTTTCATTTGCAAAGCCGGAGTCAATGACTCACCTGCCTGCAATGCGCGTTCGTAAGCTGCTCGGGCTTCTTCGGTATTGCCCTGCTCAGCAAGTATGTCACCTTCCAACTCCGCCGCAAAACCAGCGTAAGCTTCAGGTAGAGGCTTTTGAACCAAGCTTAAAGCCGTGTCCAGTTGTTCCTGAGCAATTAACACCCGAGCTAAACGAATGCTCGCCAAAGCCGACATGTTTTCATCATCTGCGTTATCTACAACGGATTGTAAAACGGTAACGGCTGTTGCCAGGTCAGCGCGTTCAGCTGCATGCTGTGCCAATTGGAACGCAACAAGCTGTGCGTACACATTTCCTGGGTTTTCGCTGACAAAGTTTTGAGCTTCGAGTACGGCGTTCTCGCTACCTTCGGACAACCCCGAAGTTAATTGCTCATAGTTAGCTGACGCACGCTCCTGTGTTTCTAACGTGTGCTGGTCGTAGTAGCGCCAACCATAGAAAAGACCGAAACCAATAACAACACCGGCAACAATACCTTTACCGTGTTCTTTCCAAAATTCTTTTAAACGTTCTACTTGTTGTTCTTCGGTATTATCCACCTGACTACCCTCTTGTCAGCGGCTGCAGGAATTCTATAAGAGCCTGCCAGCCCAGAGTTTGTTGTTCTTCAGCAGTACGCAACGGTTTTACCGTTACTTGCTGCTGAGCGATTTCATCAGCACCGATAATCAGAGCAACTTCAGCACCCGACTTATCAGCTTTTTTCATTTGCTTTTTCATGGAACCGCCGCCACAGTGGCTTACCAGCCGCAGTTCCGGTAACTCATTTCTCAGCTGTTCGGCAATTCGCGGGGCGTTTAGTTCCGCTTCTTCGCCTAACGGCATTAAGTAAGCATCAACGACTCGTCTTGGGGTCAGCTTTTCTTGCTCCTGCAGTAGCAGCACAAGACGTTCCATACCCATTGCGAAGCCAACCGCAGGCGTTGCTTTACCGCCTAACTGTTCAACCAGACCATCATAACGACCGCCTGCACAAACAGTACCCTGAGCACCTAAGGCTGTGGTTACCCATTCAAACACGGTACGGTTATAATAATCCAGACCACGCACCAAACGTTCGTTCAGGGTATAGGAAATACCAGCCGCTTCCAGGCGAGCCGTTAATTGCTCGAAGTGTTCTTTCGATTCTGCGTCCCAGTATTCGGACAGGCTTGGCGCACCTTCAAGAATCTTTTGAGTGTTTTCATCTTTACTATCCAGAATACGCAGCGGGTTGCTTTCCAGCCGGCGTTTACTGTCTTCATCCAGCTCGCTAATGTAGTCAGATAAGTAATTTTTCAACGCATCCCGATAATTCGCCCGTGCTTCATTAGACCCTAAAGAGTTCAGTTGCAGTTCAACCTGATCCGCAATACCAAACTCACGCCATAGCCTGGCAGAAAGCAGGATGACTTCAGCGTCGGCATCGGCGCTTTCTAAACCAAAGGTTTCAATACCAAATTGGTGAAATTGACGATAACGGCCTTTTTGCGGGCGTTCGTAACGGAACATGGGTCCCATGTACCACAAACGCTGAATTTGGTTATACAGCAAACCGTGTTGGTTCCCTGCACGAACACAGCTGGCCGTTCCCTCAGGGCGTAAAGTGACACTTTCACCGTTACGGTCGTCGAAAGTGTACATTTCCTTCTCGACAATATCCGTTACTTCGCCAATTGAACGTTTAAAAAGTTGCGTACTTTCCAGCACAGGCATACGGATTTCGCTATAGCCGTAGCTTGCAGCAACACGGCGTATTACTGCTTCAACCTGCTGCCAGGCCGGACTCTGCTCTGGCAACAAATCATTCATGCCACGAATTGCTTGTATTGTATTCGCCACGGAACCTTCTCGTCTGGTTATCGATACAGAAAATAAGCGGGTATTATAAGGACTTTGTCGATGCGGGTAAAATCAACCGTTAATTTCTTTTACGTCAATTTTATTAGCTTCAATAAACTTCACTTGCTCGCGAATTTGCGCTTCCAGCTCATCCACTAAATTATGGTTGTCTAAACGTTGTTTCTGACGTGCACCACCAATATACAAACCACTTTTATTTTTAGCGCCGGCAAGACCAACATGAGATATCAAGGCTTCGCCCGGACCATTAACAACACAGCCTATTACCGAAACATCCATAGGCGTGGTTATATCCTCCAGACGCTGTTCCAGCTCATTAACCGTGCTAATTACATCAAACTCCTGACGTGAGCAACTTGGGCAGGCAATAAAGTTGATACCACGTGCGCGAATGCGCAGTGACTTCAGAATATCGAATCCCACTTTAATTTCTTCAACCGGATCGGCCGCTAGCGAAACACGAAGCGTGTCACCAATACCTTCAGCCAGCAACATGCCTAAGCCTACTGACGATTTAACGGCGCCGCTGCGTTTACCACCCGCTTCGGTAATACCTAAGTGCAGTGGCTGGTCTATCTTCTTCGCAAGCAGACGGTAGGAATCAACGGCTAAAAACACATCGGAGGCTTTAACGCTCACTTTAAAGTCGTGAAAGTCGAGTTTGTCGAGAATATCGACATGCCGCATGGCAGACTCAACTAAGGCTTCAGCCGTTGGCTCACCGTACTTTTCCTGTAAATCTTTTTCCAACGACCCGCCATTAACACCGATGCGAATTGGAATGTTGCGCTCACGCGCAGCATCAACGACAGCTTTAATTCTGTCTTCACGGCCAATGTTGCCCGGGTTAATGCGTAAACAGTCAGCGCCGTATTCAGCAACTTTTAGCGCTATGCGATAATCGAAGTGAATGTCAGTAACCAGAGGAACAGGGCTGCGTAATTTGATTTGTTTGAAAGCTTCAGCCGCTTCCATTGTCGGTACCGAAACCCGGACAATATCAGCTCCGGCCTGAGCCAACGCATCAATTTGAGCAACGGTAGCATCAACATCGGTTGTTTCAGTATTTGTCATAGACTGCACAGCAATCGGTGCGCCATCGCCAATAGGTACATTACCTACATACAAACGGCGTGAAGGACGGCGTTTAATTGGATTTTCGTGCATCATAACCTTAAATTGACCTCTACTACTCTGTCGGCACGGTAAAGCGCGCAACACGGCCCGTACGGAACTGGCTCATATCAACTGCATTACCGTTAAAACTTACGTTAACTGCTTCTGGTTTACATAGTGTAATCGAAAATGGAGCCTCGCCCGGTACCGGCATGCGATAGCCCGCTGCTTTAACACCAACGGCCTGAGTTTCACCGGTGGCGTCATCTATTTTTACCCAACATTCTTCATTAAAGTCTAAAACCAAACTGGGTGAACTCGCTTCAGGCTGCTCAGATTGCTCTGCCGCCACCTGAGCGGCTTCCACAGGCTCAGCATCAGCTTCTGCTGACTGAGTTTCAGGGGTAGCTTCTTCAGCACTTTCAAGAGACGAATCATTATCTGTCTCTTCGGTAATCGGCTCAGCACCTGCTAAGGTGTCGCCCGTCGACTCGCTATTCAGTTCTTCGCCTTCTGCAGTCGGTTCCTGAACAGATTCAACAGCAACGTTAGTGTCTTCGGCTTCAACATCTGACTCTAATACCGCGTCTTCTTCGTCAGGCCGAATTTGTGGCTCGGTCGGCTGATTCGAAATTTCAATACCGCCAACACTGTCGGCTTCACCATCCGCATCCGTCGGAGCAACTTCTGAACTTTCCTGAGTGCCGTTAGCTTTTTCATTAAAACCAAGATCAGGCTCCTGCCACCACCAAATAACTAAGGCAATAACAACAATAATGACCACGTATGTAATCAGCATTAAGCGGTTATCGTTTTCCTGATGCTTCTTACGTCGTGAAAAGCTCTGCATCTGGCTACTTTGGACTTCTTGAAAGCCTTTTGCCTTGTAGGCCTGAAATAACTCAGTGTCGTCCAGATCCAGTAACTTGGCGTAAGCTCTTAAATAACCTTTAATAAAAGTAGGCGTCGAAAAAGTTGAGTAGTCATCGACTTCCAGCAACTCAATGATCTGCTTTCTCAAACGCAGTTGGTCTGCAACCTCGCGTTGGCTTAGGCCTTTTGCTTCACGAGCTTCTTTTAGTATTTGTCCAGGACCCTTGCTCGGCATTTGTTCTGTTTCTTTTACCGCTTCAGGTTCTGTTTTTTCGTTATCTTGTGTTGGTTCGTTTTCAGCAGTCATGATTGTAAGGGGTTTCCCTGTTATGGTTGAGCTGCGTCGTGACTTCCTCGTGCCAGGCATTCGGCTCTGTTTTTCCTGGCCCGGTCGTGATGTGAATACTTACTATCCAACCTCACTTTATCAAAATACGTCAGTGCTGTTTTCCAGTCACCAGCCACACACAGTGCAACCGCATAGTTATTGTACAATGCACCGCTCATAGGTTGCCATGATAATGCCTGTTGGTAAAGTGACAAAGCTGAATCAACGTCATTTGTCGATAAATACCATTGCCCTAAGGCAAGGTTGGCATCCAGAGACTGAGGGTTATTCTTTAATGCGGTTTGCAAATGTGGATGCGCAAGTTTTAACTTCCCTTGCGCTAAGTAAGCAAGTCCCAGCTGCAACCGTACATCTTTACCCTCAGAAACCGACTGTTCAGGGTTAGCGGTACAACCATATAGCACTACGGCTATCAATAATAAAGCGGCTCGCATTATCACACTCCTTGTGCCTGCGATTCTGTTAATTTACGCGGTCTTTACAGCTATTGCTTCTCCACCACGCTGTTTCTGCTGACGCTTCAGTATGCGTTTTGTACGATCAATGACATCGCCGACCAATTGTCCGCAAGCTGCGTCAATATCGTCACCCCGGGTTTTTCTTACCATTACAGTAAACCCATATTCCATCAGTACCTTAGCAAAACGGTCAATACGCGAGTTGCTGGAACGGCCGTAGTCCGAGCCCGGGAACGGGTTAAACGGAATAAGATTAATTTTACTTGGGGTATCTTTTAATGTTTTCGCCAGCGCATGCGCTTGATCAGTTGAATCATTCACATGGTCCAGCATGACATACTCTACCGTTACTTTACGCTGAGCTTTTGACTGCTCAACATAACGACGACTGGATGCCAAAAATTCTTCAATATTGTACTTCTTATTAACAGGTACAATTTCGTTACGGAGTTCATCGTCTGGTGCATGCAGAGAAATAGCCAGCATGACATCAATGCGTTCACGTAACTTTTCCAATGCGGGAACAACACCGGAAGTACTTAAAGTGACACGACGCTTTGATAAACCAAAGCCCAGGTCATCTAACATTAACTCCATTGCCGGAACAACATTGTTTAAGTTAAGCAGTGGTTCACCCATGCCCATCATGACAACGTTCGTTACGGGTTTAATTCCGGTTTTTCCATAAGCCCCTAAAAGCTGGTTCACCCGCCACACCTGGCCGATAATTTCTGCCACGCTGAGGTTACGGTTAAAGCCCTGAGCCCCTGTTGAGCAGAAAGTGCACTCTAAAGCACACCCAACCTGAGAAGACACGCACAAAGTAGCGCGGTCACCTTCGGGTATCCATACCGTTTCCACGTCCTGACCGTCAAACAAAGTCATCGCGAACTTAATGGTGCCATCTGACGACTGCTGTTGTTCACGAATTTCAGGTGCGCGAATTTCGGCTACTTGCTTGAGCTTTTCACGCAAAGCTTTATTGAGATTCGTCATCTCATCAAAGTCATCGACACAAAAGTGATACAGCCATTTCATAACCTGTTCGGCACGAAACGGTTTCTCACCCATTTCACGAAAGAATTCTTTAATCCCCTCACGATTCAGGTCGAGTAAGTTCACTTTTTTATCTATTGCGTTGGTCATAAAGCTCCAGTGTTCTGATGTAGCCTGACGTTTCCGTCAGGCCATATTTTCTTACGTCTTAACGAGTGCGCTGGCAAACTTCTTCGTCGCTGAAGAAGTAAGAGATTTCGCGCGCAGCAGATTCAGTTGCATCTGAACCGTGTACCGCATTTTCGTCTATAGTTTCAGCATAGTCGGCACGGATAGTTCCTGCCAGTGCTTCTGCAGGATTCGTAGCACCCATAATGTCACGGTTTTTACGCACAGCGTCTTCACCTTCAAGAACCTGAACAACGATAGGACCTGAAGTCATGAATTCAACCAAAGCGCCAAAGAAAGGACGTTCTTTGTGTTCAGCGTAGAAACCTTCCGCCTGTTCTTTGCTTAAGTGCATCATTTTAGCACCGACAATGCGTAGGCCCGCAGATTCAAAACGGTTGTAGATAGCGCCGATTAAGTTTTTTGCAACTGCATCAGGCTTGATAATTGATAGAGTGCGCTCTAAAGCCATGGTTATAAACTCCAATAAAATAAAGGGATAAATTAGTCGCGCGGATTATACGTGAGATCAGCACAGAAATCGAATACCCAGTGATTGTTTTTTCACTTATTCTCAGCTAGGATGCCTAAAACAAATTAGCCATATAGACGTCTATTTGACGATAAGGAGTTCTGACATGGCGAACAATGAATACCAACAAGCTACTCTGGGCGGCGGCTGCTTCTGGTGTGTTGAGTCTGCCTTCCTTCAGGTAAAAGGCATTCAGTCGGTTAAATCCGGCTACACGGGTGGTCATACGCCAACCCCCACTTACGAACAAGTTTGCACGGGAAACACGGGCCACGCAGAAGTCGCTCAACTCCAGTACGATCCGAAGCAGATCTCTTACCGTCAAATCTTAGAAATCTTTTTCACCCTGCACGATCCTACTCAGGTGAATCGCCAGGGTAACGATGTTGGCACGCAATATCGCACATCAATCTTCTATCATAATGACGAGCAAAAACGAGAAGCCGAGAAAATTATTGCAGAGCTAGAGGCTGACGATGCATTTGCAGCGCCTATAGTAACGGAAGTCACCGAGTTAGGGACCTTTTATCCGGCGGAGGATTACCACGAAAACTACTACGCCAGAAACCCGGAAAACCCGTATTGTCAGGCGGTCATTTCACCTAAGCTGGCTAAATTCCGCAAAACCTTTGCCGGCCTGCTGAAAGACTAAGCAGCCCCTCGCAAGGTACCGATAGTGCGGTGGATAAGCTCTACTGCACTGTCGATATCGTCTTCGGACGTGTAACGGCCAATACTAAAGCGCAATGAGCTCATTGCCAGCTCATGTTCAACGCCTAATGCTCTCAGCACATACGAAGGTTCAACGCTGGCCGACGTGCAGGCCGAGCCCGACGAAAGCGCAAGATCTTTTAACGCCATTAGCAGCAGTTCGCCATCAACTCCGGCAAAGCTGATATTGGTAATATGCGGAACTCGTTGCTGGTCAGAGCCATTCAGGGTTACGCCTTCTAACTGACTAACACCCTTCCATAACCGCTGCTGCAGGTTTTTAACCCGCACAGGCTCCAGCTCCAGCTCATTACGCGCAATTTCAGCCGCAACGCCCATGCCGACAATCTGGTGGGTTGGTAAGGTACCTGAACGCATACCCCGTTCGTGACCGCCGCCATGCATTTGCGCAAGTAGCCGAACTCTGGGCGTACGACGCACATAGAGCGCCCCAATACCTTTAGGGCCATACATTTTGTGAGCAGAAAGTGACATTAAATCGACCGGCAACTCAGCCATATCCATAGAAACTTTACCGGAAGCCTGGGCAGCATCAACGTGGAATAAGGTGCCATTTTCACGACAAAGTTGCCCAATAGCAGCAATGTCCTGAATAACGCCAACTTCATTATTAACCAGCATAACGCTTACCAGGACGGTGTCTTCACGCAGAGCTGAGCGGAACAAATCCATATCCAGCAGTCCGTCGCTGCCAACGTCCAGGTAAGTAACTTCAAAGCCTTCTTTTTCTAACTGACCGCAAGTATCTAATACTGCCTTGTGTTCAGTTTTCAGCGTAATGATATGCTTGCCTTTAGCCGAGTAATACTGAGCCGCACCTTTTATTGCCAGGTTATCCGACTCAGTAGCGCCGGAGGTAAACACAATTTCGCGCGCGTCGGCATTGATTAAATCAGCAACCTGATGCCGGGCAACATCAACGGCTTCCTCAGCCTGCCAGCCGTATTTATGTGAACGTGACGCGGGGTTTCCGAAGAGACCATCCTGAGTTAAACAGCCCATCATCTTCTCTGCTACAACAGGATCTACAGGGGTGGTTGCAGCATAATCAAAATAAAGGGGTAGCTTGGGCACTTCGTTGCTCCTGACAAACTAAAGACAATATTAAAGATGTGAGTTTAACTTAATCTCTTCTTCACTTTTATTATGAAGTGAATTTTGCCGACTCAGAACATCACCAACATCGCGCTTTTTCATCAGTTCAGCCAAGGTAATGCCGTCCAGGAAGTCCGCTATGCGGTCACTTAAGCCTTCCCACAACGAATGCGTCAAACAACGCTCACCGCCCTGGCAGTTAGCTTTACCCTGGCAACGAGTCGCATCAATAGATTCATCAACGGCATGAATGACCGCACCAACAGAAATATCGGTTGCCGGGCAACCCAGACGATAACCACCGCCCGGACCACGCACACTGTCCACCAGTCCGTGCTTACGCAAACGCGCAAACAGTTGCTCTAAATACGACAGAGATATTCCCTGACGCTCAGAAATGTCCGCTAACGGCACAGGACCATTTGCCGTAAAAAGCGCAACGTCCAGCATAGCTGTAACTGCGTATCGACCTTTTGACGTCAGGCGCATGGTGGTTCCCTCTGGTGTTTAAATCAGCATAATATGTTATGAAATTTTACATTCCTGACTATTTTAGTCAAGTATTGCCTGTCGATTTATCCACCGAGGCTAAAATGCCCCGCAAAATATTAATTTCGTTCTCTTCCGGCCGGGCACGGGTGAATAAGCGGCGTAATTTCGTCATTACCTGCCCCGGGTGCTGACGCACAATGAACCCTGTTTGGCTCAATGTTTTTTCAAGGTGCTCGTAAAACCGTTCTAAATCTTCGGCTCTTGGATACTCCGGTAATTTTCCAGAGCTGCGTTGTTGTGACTCCAGCCACTGCATGCGCAGTTCATAGCACACGGTTTGTACCGCCATAGCCAGGTTCAGAGAACTGTAATCCGGGTTTGTTGGTATATGCAGGTGGAACTGACTTTGCTGCAGCTCTTCATTGGTTAGGCCACTGTTTTCACGACCAAATACTAAAGCCACCTCGTGCTGTCCTACTTCTTCCAGCACTTTTTCAGCACACTCGCGAGGCCCTAAAAGCGGCCAGTCCAGCGTACGGTTACGAGCACTGGTCGCAATAACCAGACCGCAATCGGCAATCGCTTCTTGCAAGGTGTCCACAATAGTCGCCGATGCCAAAATATCAGTTGCACCAGCCGCCAAAGCCGATGCGTGACTGTCCGGCTCCTGCACAGGGTCTACTAACGTTAATTTAGACAGTCCCATGGTTTTCATGGCACGGGCAACAGAGCCTATGTTCCCGGTGTGAGAAGTGTTCACCAGAACAATACGAATGTTATCAAGCATGGCGTTTCCCTTGGATTTTTCTCGACTTATGGAAAAGTTTGGCATGATACCGTAACACTGGTATGATCCGCGACCGAAAATTGTTCTTTTACAGCACAGGTAATTGGTATGCATCCGATGTTAAATATTGCGGTGCGCGCAGCGCGTGCGGCCGGCAAAATTTTAGTTAAAAATTTCGATCAGGGCAGCCCTGTTGAAGCCGAATCAAAAGGCTTAAATGACTGGGTTACTGAAATGGATAAAGCCGCAGAGCAGGCTATTATCAACACTATCAAAAAGTCCTACCCGGACCATGGCATCATTGCAGAAGAAAGCGGTACCCAGGCTGGTAAAGAAAATGACTTCCAGTGGGTTATCGATCCGCTAGACGGCACCACCAATTACATGCGCGGTATTCCCCACTTTTGTATTTCTATTGCTTTGCTTCACAAAGGCTCTGTTCAGCAGGCCGTTGTGTATGACCCTATGCGCGAAGAACTCTTCACCGCATCTCGCGGGGCAGGCGCTCAGCTGAATGGCCGTCGTTTACGTATTTCACCGAAAGTGGAATTAAAAGGCGCAATTATTGCTACCGGGTTCCCATTCAAAATGAAAAACCGCTTACCAGAATACCTGGATATGTTCAGCAAACTGTTTGAACACTGTGCTGACGTACGTCGCGCAGGCGCAGCCGCTCTAGATTTAGCTTACGTAGCTGCTGCACGTCATGATGCATTTTGGGAAATGGGTTTAAAACCCTGGGACATGCTGGCCGGCGAATTATTAATTCGCGAAGCAGGTGGCATAGTCAGTGACTTTCAAGGTGGTCACAACTACATTCAGTCAGGCAACATAGCAGCCGGTGCACCAAAAGCATTAAAACAAATGCTGGCACAAATTCGCTAAGCTGTTTTTCAGTCGCTAAAAAGCAAAACGCCGTCTGAGCTAACCCAGACGGCGTTCTTTTTTATAATTCGATTTCTTCCAAATCGAGCTCTAGCGAGTAATCCATTTCAGAGAGTTCTTCCCGCAACCGGTACTTCTCTTTTAGTTGTTCTATTTCACGCCATTTACGTTTTGCGGCGCGACCCTTTCCAGACTTGTCATTTACCTTTTGCAGTTCTTCGGAATTATCCATGGTATGACCCTCTGCTTTTTTGATACAACTTTTTTAATTATGGTATTAGCGCTGCAGTTAATCTGTTCGTTAACAAAAAAACCACAACTCATAAGTACCACACACCAGGACACATTAAAAGACTTTTGTTACGGTTTTGTTAATAGGTTATGGCAAAGGTGTGAAGAATTACCACATCCTAGCCATGCGTCAGCTTGAACCTCTATTTCTTTTGCCTTATCGCCTCAATCAATTCGTCTTTACTCATTTCGCTGCGGTTATCAATATCAAGCTGCTGCGCCCGGTTATAAAGCTCATCTCTGGTGCGCTCTTCCAGCCGGGTATTGGGGTTACCGGTACCCTGAGTGGTGGTGTTATCAGTAACCCCTTCCTCGCGCCGCTGCTTGTTCACGGTACGACTGGCTATTTCTTCTGCCTCGTCTTCACTCTTACCGTCATCCAGTTGCGACTGCTTGATATGCTGATACATTCGCTCGTCTTTATCACGCCAAACGTCAGGCATAACAGCCTCCTACTCTTATTGGGAGTCCTTGCCACGTTGCTCAGGGGCAATCTGCTTATCTTTTTGCGAATGAGTGTCATGCGTTGAACCCGGCCGACGGTGATCTTCGCGGCTCTGGTTCTCTTTGTCCTGCTGAGACTGCAGTTTACGTTTTTCTTCTTCGGTCAGATCCTGCTCGTGTTTTTTAACTTTCGGATTCATTGGCCCTGTCATAAAGCCTCCTTAATCATTAAAAATGTCAGTGCGTTTTCTTTCCTTTTCATCATTAAGTGTAGAAGAAAAAACAGTAAAATAAAGGCATACACTTAGCCCTTACTCTTATCCTCGTACATTCTCTGGTCAGCAAGCTTCAAAAGATCTTTAGGTGTGCCCGCGCCCCCTGCGTTACTCGCGAACCCAATACTCAACGACGGTTTCAATATGCTTCCTGACACTTCGACGCTCTCACTTTCAACGTTCTTTTTTATATTTTCAATGATAGATGTAATGGCTTCTTCAGTCTCAACTCTATTCACAACTACTAAAAACTCGTCACCTCCCATTCGGGCCACGATATCCGAAGCTCGGACCGACTTCTCAAGACCATTAGCGACGAGTTGTAACATGCTATCACCCACATCATGACCATATTTGTCATTCACTTCCTTAAACCGGTTGAGATCAATGACCAACACATAAAAATGTTTTTTGGGCTTTCTCTTACTCATTAAGTTTTCGAGATAACTGAGTGAAAACCGTCGATTAAAAAGCTGAGTTAAAGCATCTCGATTCGCCATACTCCGCTCTATTTGGTAAGAACGCCAAAGCATAAAGGTTCCAAAGAAAACCAACGTGTACAAAAATACGAGGCTCAGCCGCCCAATATCGATTAGAAGAGATTGTGTTTGAGTGATTGTCGCATCAAATTTCGCAGCTACCGCCCATTCACCATTAGGGACTATTAAGGTTCCTTGGTAATCGGACTGCTCAAAAGTTAGTTTGTCCCCCTCAAATACTTCCCCTTTTTCCCCAAGTCCATTAACTCCGCGTAAAGCGACTTTGGCATTCTCAATATTTAAAAGCCCTGCCGAGTTCATCAGTCTGTCGTAATCAATAACCACACTTATTGAGCCCCAGTAATTCTCACTGCGTGGGTAATCATAAAAAATAGGAAGCCGGGCTATAACAGCACGCCCCCCCTGAACGAGTTCTAAAGGCCCTGCAAGAAAGACATCTTTTAAATCACGAGCAGCTTTCACCGTTTTATATTGAGAAGGTACGGTTCTAAAATCTAAACCAACAGCCCTCTCATTTCCTTTTAGAGGTAGAATTTTCTCGACCACATCATTTGGTGCTATACCAACGTTACGAACATTTTGCGATCTCTCAATCAGACGAGAACCAATGTTTTGAAAATTCTTAGACGCTTCTTCAGGGTCGATACTGAATACGGTTGCCAGACTATCGGATAAAAAGACATCCCTGAAAAGAGACGCCTCTAAAGAGGACTTAGCAAGCAGAAGCTCTGTTAGTGCTTCATCTTTAGCGGATTGCTTAATTCGTTCCTCCACTAAAGCTCCGATCCAGGCCGCAACCATTAATAAAGGAATTAACACCACAATATAGAGGAATATCGCTATCAGTGAACTTCGTTTTTTTATAGCCAAAGGTTCCCCTGGTCTGAGGTTAAACTGCAAGGGGAGCACCCGCACAGGTTCTATGTGGTACGAATTGAATTATCAAGTAAACCCAATTCGCGTTTAAATATGTCATTAGTTATACGAGTGCGCCAGACAAAGGGGTCATTCAACGACGCTAAATAATTTTAGCGCTTTATCGATGCCAAAAAAACGATCCGATTAAGATTGGCCAACGTAATTTGATAAAACCTTTTACATAATCACCTATGAACCTGACCAAACCTGAAAAATCTCGAATTATTGAAATGGCATGGGAAGACCGCACGCCGTTTGAGGCTATTGAAGAACAATTTGGCCTGCAGGAAAAGCAGGTTGTGAAGTTTATGCGATTGCAGCTAAAGCCTGGCAGCTTTCGGCTCTGGCGCCAACGCGTTACAGGTCGATCCACCAAACACCGCAAGCTACGTCCGGCTGGAGTATCCCGCGGCTATTGCCCTACCCAATACAAGTCGCGTTAAAAACGCTCCCAAAAATTAGAAAGATCAATCAATAGAACACTGCGAACAACGCTCTTCGCCCGTCAGTAGCTTTGAAATTCGGTTACGGTGGCGCGCAAAAAACAAGTAGGCTTTATCAGCGAACCAACGAATAACAGGCCAGCGCAGAGGGGCAATCATCCAGCCTTTGCCGACTAACGACCAAGCCTCATGGGTGACATCCAGACCATAGATCATTTCACCCGAGCGGGTCTGCCCATGTAAATACTGGTTGGCTTTAGCAACCTCAACCTGAGGGTAGCGCTGACTAAAGTCTGGGTCATTCACGTTTTCGAATTGAATCCGCCCTTCTTTATCCAACCGTTTCAGATGCCGCATCTCCTTTACGCATAAAGGGCAACCACCATCGTAAAAAATAATAAGTTGAGCGTTCTGCATGAATACCACCACCGAGGTTATGAATTGCTTACTTATTAATACGAGTATTTCCTGTTTTTGACCTCTCATTTCATGAAAAAAGTTGACTTGGAGCTAGTGAACAGCTTCCTCCATTTTTACTTTTGAATTAGTATTTACTGACTTTCAGTATATCTACCTTAGGGGTCGAAGTGCTTCAAAAACTAAAAGTTATAATCTGCACATTGATAATTTTTACTTCTGCTTCAGTAGCAGGACAAAAAATTGGCTGGGAAGAGAACACACAAAGTTACAACGCTGGTGTTCAGTCAATCTCGATTCCGTTTGGTATTAAAAATAATCATATTTATATCTCTGATGAGAGCTATTCAAATCCTATTGGTCTTCAAATCAAGTTTGATAAGCCGGTTTCCTCTAATGGTGACGGCATAACGAGCGTTAGTAACATAACGATCAGTAGCTTGGGAAAAGACAGTGATAGTTTACTAGAGTTGCTTTTCGATAGATTCGGCTTTAGATATGAAGGGGAAACGTTTGTCGATGAATTAAGACTATCCGTTACACCTTTCATTATGCACGACACCGCAGGCCATAAACTACACAAGCTATTATTAGAGTCAAAAACCGGTGTTCCATACGCAAGTATGCTGTTCGATTTCTACGAGTCAAAGTTTATTCTCGTAGAAAACTCTCCATCTTCTATCGGCAAACTCCTACTTCAGTTTTCTTTCGGGTTACCGCCATCCATGCCAAACGAAGAAGAAACAAACCGAATGAACTGCATATTTGATACTCTAGCTGAACGTTTTATTTGTCAACAGCCAAGCAGATCTAAATTGTAATTGACTCACCCATTAGGCTGAGACCGAACAAAGCGACACATAAATCATTTCATCGTAATTCGTCTACCCGTGTAAATACTGGTTAGCCTTAACAACATAAACCGCCGTAAAAATTTCGAAAATACCAATCTATTTATCTAAAACTTTCCTAGTCTATAAATAGGTTTTTGACCTAACTCACTCAATGAGGAGGCAATATTATGAAATATTGGGCACTTGCTTTATTTTCATCAATAGCATTGGTTGCATGCTCAAGTTCGCCTGAGTACCGTCAGGCAGAAGATAACGGTTTCGGCTATAAGGAAAGCCAGCTAAGTGATACCCAGTATCGGGTTCACTTTAAGGCGAAAGGTTCCGATACTGAAAAAGCAATGGACTTTGCTATGCTTCGCGCAGCTGAATTGACCTTACAAAATGACTACGACTGGTTTACGGTTTCCAGCCGTGAAACTCTGGTCGACAGAGAGCAGACGAAAAGCAGTTCTCAAGCAGGTTTTACTCGTCGTTATGAGCAAGTTCGCGAATGTGGCATATTGTCGTGCCGCACCACTACCAGGCCATCGACGTCCTATGAAACGGGTGTCTTTGTAGGGGGTAATCGCGACAGCGAAGTCGAAGCCATCATGAGTATCAAGTTCGGTAAAGGTGAGCAACCGGACTCAGAGTCAAGCTTCGATGCTAGCGAAGTGCATGAAAACCTTAAACCGAAAGCAGAAGGCTCCTAGTAAACAGACTTATTAGGCAAAGTCTTTCAACTTGAGGTGCCTGTCTATTGATTCCACAAGCGGTTGGGGCACCTCATTTTCAGTCGCTAACTCTCTCTACTGGTTTCCCTCCACCATAAAGCCAAAGTTTACAGATGCAGAACACGCTACCCCGCCACCTGTCGGCAGTATCATTACCTACAAATACCATGACTACACTAATAATGGCTTGCCACGCTTTGCCAGCTTTTTACGAGTTAGGGAAACCGTAGAAGGTGAATAAACATCCGGATTGATGGTAGGTTACGAAAACTCTGATACGCTTACGAAAGGCAAAATCGTTTTTCTAAAAGCCCTAAGCGAGACACACAATGAACTCAACCAAAATTAATTACATTGAACTACCAGCGCGGAGCCTTGAAGCAACCAAGCGCTTTTTTCAGCAAGCCTTTGGCTGGGAGTTTGTCGACTATGGTCCGGAATACGCAGCTATCCAAAACGCTGGACTCGATGGCGGCTTTTACCAGTCTGATTTAGTTGCTCAAACATCCACTGGCAGCGCTCTGATAGTCTTGTATAGCAAAGACCTTGAGCAAAGCCTGAAAAGCGTTGAGGACGCGGGCGGTAAAATCATTAAGCCTATATTTGATTTTCCCGGTGGTCGACGCTTTCAATTTACTTGCCCTAGCGGCAACGAATACGCAGTATGGTCAGAGTAATCAAAATAACAATAAGGAAAAAGCATGCCTAAGTTTACGGAATACAAAGTCATCCATATTACGGAGGGTGGCTGTGGCACCCTGCTACTGGGTTCAAGTGGACTGCCGTTAAAGAAAATTGAATCTACTTTGAACCAGGAAGCTGCTGACGGTTGGCAACTAGTGTTTCAGGTACTGGAGCAAAAGCGTTTTTGGTTGTTCTGGACGCGCGAAGCAGCCATTGTGACTTTGGGTCGATAAACCGACCATGATAAAGCGGTTCATTTTAGCTTCAATTCGTTGGTATCAGCGTCGTGGCGGTTCGCGCCACTTCTTTAATACCGACTGTAATTTTGAGCCGTCCTGTTCGCACTATACTTACCAGGCCATTAGCCAATACGGTACCTGGCGCGGTATAAAAATCGGTGTAGCACGCATGAAGCGTTGTAACGACCCTGACTGCGTGCATAAAAAACATGACCCGATTCCCTAAATATTCCCTAAATAAGGTAACCCTTATGTCTTACGAAATGTCTTCTGAACAGTTGCGCGATGAAGAAGAAACCCTGCGTAAACAAATACGCGAGCTAACGCCTGAGCAGCGAAAAGAATATTACCGGCTTGAAGGTCAGAAAATTAAAGACCCCGATACCTACGCTGTACTCAACTGGTTCATTATGGCGGGTCTGCATCATTTTTATTTAGGCAACACGCAGCGTGGTGTTATCAATCTTTGTGTCATGCTGGTTGGGCTGGTTTTCTTACCTTTCTTACCCATAGTCGGGGTTATTATTCTTGTCGGCATTGTTATTGTCGAGCTGCCGCAATTGTTTAAGTCACAACAAATTGTCCATGCTTACAACAACAATGTTATGCGCGAGCTCCTTCATAAAGTGAAGTCAGATAACGCCTAAACGCCTCTCAGGCAAAATCTTTCAGCCTGAGATGCCCCTCTATTGAGCCGGCAAGATCTTTGGGCACCTCATGTTCAGCGGCTAACTCCCTCCACTGAGACACCGCATTAATCACCTCATCAATAATGGCATCTATTTCTTTGCGCTCTATCTTTGGCAACTGAACGTCTGCAAGTGCATAAAAATCGGCGCGGGTATGGCCGCTGCGTTTGCCATTTAAAGACATCCAGTGCTGCTCTACCCAGGGGTTTCCGGGTTTATAGCTAAAGGCAACGTCGTAAGCCGGGCTTAGCCGCCATTGCTTGTCCTCCAGCATAAAACCAAAATTCTTGGAGTGATCATCATGGTTGGTTGCTACGTGGTTAAACACCGTACGCCGAAATAAGTCTATAGCGTCCGCCCGAGGCAACCTTAGCTGGCGGGCAACCTGAAACAGCTCTTCATAAGAAAACGCGCCAATGTCATGGTAGTTCACGTGTTTAATAGCCGTAAGCGTTTGAATGTGCTTTTTCTCATTGCCTATTCTGTCAAAGCGCTTCGTCACAAAATGGCGACGGTTGCCTTCATCCAGCAGGTGGCATGGCATCATATGAATGCCGGCTTGCGTGGCCATTAAGTAATACACATACTCCATAGCACCGTAACCGAGCGGGTCGCCAAAGGTTTGCTGAGATGGGTCGCGCTCCTTTACCCCGTCAAACTTCAGCAGATAATGCTCAAACCCTTCGGGCACAAGCCCCTGCCCTGAACGCACCTGGCTGAAATCCTTATTAAACGCCAGTACCGCTTTTGGCCTTGCGCCACCGGCGCTGGTGCCAACCGCTAACAAGGCCTGCATCATTTCTTTGTCTGCCGCGTCGTCAAAGTGCGTGCTCTTACGAAAGCCCTTTCGTGCATCCAGCACTTCCTGCGCTAATTTTATTAAGCTTTCGAGCTCTATGTCTTTGTTTTTGGCGTTGGTTTGATTCTTACGCGCGGGGTGATACTCCAGAGCGCCCATCCCCCGCTCGCCGGTATACTGAAGCCGCTCAAGTGGGCTCAGAGGCTCGGTGCGGTCGGGCTGTTGCGCAACCCATTGGTTCAGCACCGCATTACCAAAGTCGTCGGGCAAAGAGTCCGCCAGCATGCCCGGCAGGCCTCTGAAGGTATCCCAGTTTAACCCCGGAAAAGAGTAAATTCGCCCCTTCTCGGCAGGCATAGTTAAAGGCGCCAGCGGAATATTTTTTTCGACAAATTCAGATAAGTACTCGAACCGCGCAGCCGTGTCGCCTTTGTTATAACTTAAGGCACCGACAGGCTCACCTTTGTAGCGAACTTCAATGGTATTAATCACCAGTCCAGCTCCTCTTTGTCAGCAGGTTTCACACGCGTTTTACCGCTCGCCCGCTTCTTCTGTTTGGTGCTACTTTTTAGTAGTTGCACAGGAGAAACGCCCTCGTCCGGGAATGCGGCCAGTAAATTGTCGATATGACCCAAAGCCTGAAGAATTGCGACATAGGTCGGTAAGGTGCTTTTACCACCCTCGGCAGATTTAACGGCATTCAGAGAGACATTCGCTAAGGTAGCTAAGTCCTCCTGAGTTAAATCCTGATTCAGCCGATACTGCCTGACTCGCTGACCAATGATTGCTGAAACTCGCTCAGAATCCATATAACGAACCTTAAATAGGCTTTAAACTTATAAGTAGAGTGTAGCAGACTATTTAAGGTACGCAATTTCATTTATATAAAAGTCTTTATATGGGCTATAAAGTGTTTATTTCATGTAGAAAGCCTTTTTAAGGGCTATAAAAATACACTTAAAAGCGGGTTGGCAATAACATTCGGGAGTCCATCAGTGTTAGCTGGAAACATGCCCCTAAACCTCGTTTTTGCGGATATCTCAAGTGACGATTACAATCAGACTTATCTTCTTTGAGCATAAAAAATGTAGTGGTCCTCGGAGAATACGTTTATTGGCTTCGATTTTTCTTAAAGGTAACCCTAATGTGATTGTGCTTTGCTACCAACCTCAACCACGCGTTTGCTTCTTGATAAAAGATCTTGTCTTTTTCCGTATCACGTGCCGCTTCGTATCGAGTATACTCATCCCTGTACTCGAAAAAAAATCCAATCCACAACAAGTAACCAGAAGCAAGGAATACATAGAATAGTTGTTCACTGGACTTCCCAGCTTTCACTAGACAGTCTGTAGATTCTCAAAGTACGCCTTTTCAAAGTTAACAGGTGATACACCACCTGTATGAGAATGACGCTTTTTCGGATTGTAAAACATCTCGATAAAATTAAATATCTCAGTCTTCGCTTCGTTCCT